>NZ_AZNV01000013.1:0-142413 GCF_000510625.1 Rhizobium sp. IBUN | reverse complement strand
AGGGTTTTGCACTTGGCGCGGGGTGGAGCAGCCCGGTAGCTCGTCAGGCTCATAACCTGAAGGCCGCAGGTTCAAATCCTGCCCCCGCAACCAACAAAACTCGCAAAACCTCCCATTCCGGATATTTGCACCAAAGCTCCTCCGCGCAAGCGCCGAGGAGCTTTTTGGACTCCGTGTCGAGCTCGCCCGTGAGCCCGTGAGCGTCTGTCCTGCCACGGAACTTTCATCCAGCGGCGACTAGAGCCACGGCGGTTTTGATCCGCTCCCAAACATTGGACCAGCGGAGGCTGGAGTTTTCCGGCTTGTGTCAGGGGGGCGGGCTGGTTGCGCCTCCCGGATTCATCAGTGCGATCGGGACCTTGTTGCCGATCGCACCATGTGGCCGAACCTCATTGTCGTCTCTACGCCAATCCTCCATCTTTTCGCGGGCATCCGCAAGGGTCAGGAACACAGGCATTCCGCTCGGAAGCGGCCGTTGAACGCCTCGATCAAGGCGTTATCGGTCGGCTTGCCAGGCCGTGAGAAGTCCAGCGTGACGCCTTTGGCGTAGGCCCAGAGATCAAGATCGCGGGATGCGAACTCGGTGCCCTGATCGACGCGGATCGTCTTCGGATAGCCGACCTGACGGCATACTCGTTCGAGCGTTTGCACAACGTCTTCACCGCGGTAGCTGTGCCGCGGATCGAGCACCGGCACATGGCGTGAGAAGGTATCTACCACTGTCAGGACCCGCAGCTTCTTGCCGGTGGCGAGCTGGTCATGCGCGAAGTCCATCGCCCAGACATCATTCGGTCTGAGTGCCATTTGCCGATCCTCCCGCAGCTTGGCTTTCACCCGGCGTTTCGGTGTCTTGTTGCGCAATTGCAGGCCCAAGTCCCTATAAATGCGGTAGGTCCGCTTGATGTTGGGGCCCCAACCCTCGCGCTCCAGCAGCACCTGCACACGGCGATAACCGTAGCGCACACGGGTCTCGCAGATCTCACGGATGCGACGCTCAAGACCGGCCTGATCGGTGCGGCGAGAGGTATAGTATAGTGGTAGGTCGACCGATCAAAGTTCAGCGCCCCACAGGCACGCCGGATCGAAATCGCCCAATCCTGGCACACACCCTTCACCATCTCCCGCTTCCGAGCAGGCCTTAGAGCTTTCGGCGAATGACGTCCTGCAGCATCTCCCGGTCCAGCGTCAGATCCGCGACGATCTTCTTCAGCCGCGCATTCTCGTCCTCGAGCTGCTTCAGCTTCTTCATCTCCGGCGGCAACAGACCGGCGTATTTTTTCTTGCAGTTGAAATGGGTCGCCTGGCTGATTCCTGCCTTGCGGCAGATCTCCGCAACTGGCACACCCTCATCACCCTGCTTCAGGATGAACGCCTTCTGAGTGTCCGAAAACTGCGATGCCTTCATCGTCGTCCGTTCCTTTCCCAGCCAGGAAAATGCACCGGAAAACTCTAACCAAAACTGGTCCAGCCTGAAGGGTTCGGATCAGGTTCGGATCGCAAGCACGATGCCCCAAGTATTTAGCCCAAATCTCCCAGGGCGTGCGGTCAGCGAATTCGGCAGGGCGGGAAGCCATCAGGATCGTTCTCCAGGGCGCCGTTCGGCGCCAATCCGTCGCCAAGATGCAGGCAGGGTCGGCTCCGCAACCTCAGACGCGGTGCCGTCCCCGATTTCGCTCGCGGATGACCGAGATTTGGAGTCAGCCGCGCTGGTCGGTTTCGGCGCAGGCCCCGTGGGACAACGCTTCCCAGAAGTGACGACTTACCGGACCACCAAGACAGGCACCGGGCTGCTCGCGAGGACTTCCGATGTCTGGCTCCCGAGCACCAGCTTTCTTAAACCCCTACGGCCGTGTGATGCCATAACGATCAAATCGCAGTCGAGAGCCTTGGCCTCCTCAACAATCGCTTCGGCCGGATAAGCCTGCGGGATATGGACAGTGTTCGCCTGCACGCCGAGCTTTTCTGCTGCTCTCTTGACCCCAGCCAGCACTCTCTCGGCTGTTTCCTTTTGACCGGCTTCATACTGGGCCATCTCTGTCGGCCCGGGAATATAGGCGCCGGCAATCCCGGCATGCGCGTAGACAGGGAACCGCTCTGTTGCCATGATTATCGTCACGCGGGCCTTGAGGCTGCTTGCAAGCGACAGCCCATGATCGACACCCTTCTGCGCTACTTCCGATCCATCGGTAGAAATGAGAATATGGTTGTACATACTTGTCGTCTCCCGTCTGGTCCAAGGATTTGTGCCCACCACGCAAGGTACTATCGTTTAGCAACTAACGATACGGTTGTAGACGGAGAAATCGCCAGAACGGACTGGCGGAGTTTGGCCGTCGCGCCACATGCAACGCACCTCCACTGTGGACGGATTACACCGCTGGGGACCTGCGCTACCGTGTCAGTCAACGTATACCTGTGCACAGCGACATTCTCAAATCTGTCATATCAGCTGGTTAGAAGCAGCGTGGCACTCAGCCCCCGATGAAACTGGGCTGCTGCACTCTCCTTTTCGTGGAATGACACCGATGCAGAACAATTCGGCAGTGATTATCGAGGGCGCGACCGTCATTTTTGGCGATCGTCTGGAGCCCGCTTCCGTGCGCATCGAAGACGGCCGGATCACGGCGATCGACGGTGCACGCGACGGAGCGGACATTGTGGATGGACGCGGCTATCTCCTCGCTCCGGCTTTCGTAGACATTCATGGCGATGCCTTCGAGCGGCAGATCATGCCGCGGCCGGGGACGATGCTCCCTGTCGCTCCTGCGCTGCTCGACACAGACCGTCAGCTTGCCGCCAATGGGATAGCGACTGCCTACCACGCCCTGACGCTGAGCTGGGAGCCGGGGCTTCGATCTGTGGAAAACGGATACGCCGTCGTCCGCGCGCTCGACGCACTCGGCCCGCGTCTGACGGTGGACAATCGTGTCCAGCTCCGTTGGGAAACCTTCTGCTTCGAGGCGCTCGAGCTTGTTCGCGAGGCGCTCGCCGGACCGCGCCTGCCGTCGATTGCCTTCAACGACCACACATCGATGGCAATGCTGCATCCCTCGACACCGTTGCAGGAGCGGCCGTTTGACTTCGATCCGGCCTTCCCGGCAGTCGATCCCGAAACACCTGCGTTCGCGGAGAAGATGGCGGAACGTGCCAAGCGGGCCAAGATCCCGGTGTCCGACATGGTCGCGCTCGTCAGGAACATGTGGGATCGCCGTCCGCAAGTACCAGCTGCGATTGAAGAGGTGGCGACCCTCGGCCAGGCCGCTGGCGCACCGATGCTGTCGCATGACGATAGCCAGATTGAAACGCGCGACTTCTTCCGCGTCCGTGGCGCACGGATCAGTGAGTTCCCGATGAACAAGCGGGTGGCGCGGGCCGCCCGTGAGGCTGGTGACTTCATCGTCTTTGGCGCGCCGAACGCCACGCGCGGCGGCAGCCACATTGCTTCGATCGCTGCCGCCGATATGATTCGCGAGGGTCTCTGCGATATTCTCGCCTCGGACTATTATTATCCTGCGATGCTGCTTGGCCTGGCCAGGCTCAAGGCCGATGGCGTGGCACCGGTCCACGCGCTCTGGCCGCTCGTATCCGGCAATCCGGCCCGTGCGTTGGGGCTCTTCGATCGCGGCGGGATCGAAGTCGGAAAGCGGGCGGACCTCATATTGGTCGATTGGCCAGAGGGCGGCGCCCCCGTGGTTCGGCGCACCTGGGTCGCCGGCCGGGAAGCCTATTGCGCGGCGCCGATGGGCTGGTGACGAGTAGAGAAGCGGGCGAGCAACTGATGCAGAGCTAGAACGAGGCCCGTCGGGAGCTCCGCTTGTCCGCCATCTCGCGCAAATCTTTAACCTCCGTCAGCTGCAGAGAAAGGCCGGCACGACGAGCGGATTGTCAGGCGGCCCGAAAGTACGATCTGCCGGGGAGGGCGGTCGGAGCGATTGGCAAGGCGGTCGAGAATGAGCTGGGCTGCGTGCTCACCGATGGCCTGTACCGGCTGGGCGATGGTCGTCAGGTTCGGCTGGAAAACATCCGCCCAGGGAAAATCGTCGAAGCTCGACACCGAGATGTCATCGGGACAACGCAGCCCCATGTCCCGGATCGCCTTCATCACGCCGATGACCATCAGGTTGTTTGCCGAGAAAATGGCGCTCGGCCGTTCCGGCATCACGAGCAACTGCATGGCGGCATTATAGGCGTCTTTCTCGCGAAAGTTTCCGATGCGCACCAATGCGTCGTCCTGGGGAATGCCGGCATTGTCAAGCGCGCCGCGATAGCCGGTCAGCCGGCCGAGGCCGGTGGAGGTATCAAGCGAACCCGAGATGTAGCCGATCCGGCGATGGCCGAGGCCGACAAGATAGTCGATCGCGTCTTGTACCGCGCGCTGGTTGTCGAGGACGACGGCATCCGCCGCGATGCCGTGGCTGATGCGATCGATCAGTACGGTCGGGATACCGGCGCGCTGGAGGACGCGCTCAAGCGCATGGTCGTCGCCAGCCGGCGCAATGATCAGGCCGTCCACCATCCTGTCCAGGAGAAGCGAAATCTGCTCCTCCTGTTGCACCGGATCTTCGTCTGTGCAGCAGAGCATCACAGCGTAACCGGCGCGATGCAGCACATCCTGGATGACGGCGACGACATCCGTGAAGAACGGGTTGGTAATATCGGCGATGACGAGCCCGATCGTCTTGGTGGCGCCCGTCTTCAGGCTTCGGGCAATGGCGTTGCGTTTATAGCCGATGGCCGCAATCGCATTTTCGATTCTGCCACGCAGTTCGGAACTGACCGGCGCGGTACCGTTGACGACCGCCGAGACCGTGGCAACCGAGACGCCTGCCGTCGCAGCGACGTCTAGCATGGTCGGCTGGGATTTTCGTCTTTTGGAAGAAATCCGGTCCATAATTCAAAACGTTTAGATCGATGCGTTGTCCAACATGTTACGAAAATGGCAAGTTCTTAGCAAGATCAAAGCGTTGGAGGGCGACTGATCTCTTGACATATTCGAAACGTTTAGATTAGCTTCTACTGTCGCTTACAGCCGCGAGACAAAGATGGAAGGGAGGCCGTCATTGTCATGCAGGAAGAAGTGGGCCATTTGCCTTCGCGCGCCAACGCGCCACCTTCGTCCACCGCGCCTGTGCTGGAAGCGGTCGACGTCTCGAAGTCGTTTGGCGGAATTGCCGCGCTCAATCATGTGAAATTTGATCTGTTCGCCGGTGAGATCCACTCGCTGATGGGCGAGAACGGCGCCGGCAAATCGACCCTGGTGAAAATCCTGTCCGGTGTCTACGCCGACTATGATGGCGCCGTCATCATCGACCAGGCTCCGGTTCACTTCGCGACGGTGCGCGACGCAGAGGTTGCCGGTGTCGCCATCATCCACCAGGAACTCAATCTCGTCCCTGAGCTGTCGATTGCCGACAATATCTTCCTCGGCAGGGAGCCCTTGATCGCCGGGTTGTTTGTCGATCGCCGGAAAAGCATGAATGCCGCCCGGACCCTGCTCACGCGGCTCGGCATCGATCTTGATCCCGAAGCACGGGTGTCGTCGCTCAGGATCGGCGAACAGCAGCTGGTCGAGATCGCAAAGGCGCTGTCGCTCGACGCCCGGATGCTCATCATGGACGAGCCGACATCGGCGCTGTCACCGAATGAATGCAAGCGGCTTTTCACGATCATGCGCCAGCTCGCATCCGAGGGGGTGGGCATCATCTACATCTCGCACCGGATCGACGAGGTAATGCAACTCAGCGATCGCGTCACGGTGTTCCGGGACGGCCGGCACGTCTGGACCAGGCCGAAGTCGGAGATCGATGAAGACATGGTCATCGCCGGCATGGTGGGCCGCAATCTCAGCCGTGCGGAAACCATCAGGCACGAAGCGACCGCCGTTGGCGGTGCAGTCCTGTCGGTGAGAAATCTGTCATTGTCCGTGGCCAACCGGCACGGCTGGAAGCAGGTCCTGACCGGCGTCAATTTCGAGGTCGCCTCAGGTGAAGTCCTTGGCATCGGCGGCCTGCTCGGGGCCGGGCGTACGGAGATCCTGCAGGCGATGACGGGCGCCAGCAACGGGGAGGCCGGCGGTGAGATTCTGATCGACGGGCAGCCGGTCACGATCCGCTCGCCGACGGACGCGCGCCGACTGGGCATTGCCTTCGTCACTGAGGACCGCAAGATGCAGGGACTCCACCTGCACGATACGATCACGGAGAATGTCGCGCTGCCGCTCGTCAGCCGAATGGCGCGCTTCGGCCTGCGCGACTTTGCGGCGGAAGCGGCGGTTGCCGCCGACGCCATCAAGACGTTGGGTATTCGGGCTTCGGGCATTGAACAGGTCGCGGCAACGCTTTCCGGCGGAAACCAGCAGAAGGTCGTGATCGGCAAGTGCCTCGCCACGACGCCGCGCATCCTGCTGCTCGACGAGCCGACCCGCGGCATCGATGTGGGGGCAAAGAGCGACATCTACGACCTGATCTTCCGCCTGGCCGAAGCGGGTATGTCGATCGTCGTCGTGAGTTCGGAAATGCCGGAACTACTGCATCTTTCCGACCGCATCCTCGTCATGTCCGAAGGACGCCAGACCGGTATCCTGAACCGCGCGATCGCGACGGAGGAGCGGATCATGCAATTGGCGGCACCACGATCCAGCAACAGGCGGGAGAAAGCATCCGCATGAATGTGATAAAGCTTGTTTCCCGCACGAAACTGTACTGGGGCCTGATCGCGATTTTCCTGATCGGTGTCGTATGGTCGCCGGTGACGTCGTCGGGCAGGAACATATTTCTTTCCAGCGGCAACCTGCTCGACGTGCTGCGTCAGGTCTCGACGACGGGGCTTATCGCGACCGGCATGACGGCCGTTATCATCACCGGCGGCATCGACCTGTCGGTCGGTTCGCTGATGGCAATCTGCAGCGTCGTCTGCGCCATGTTGTTGACGGTCCCCGGGGACACGTCGGCCTTCCTGCTCGGCGTGCCGTCGGTGTTGCTTGCCGCCCTCGTCATCGGAGCCGCGGTAACCCGGTTCATCTTCTCCAATCTTGAAAAGAGCCGCACTGGCTTCAGCCACAGCCGCGACCTGACGCTCGACCGCACGCGGGGCATCTATGTCCCGGCGCTGGTCGGTATCGCCCTCTGCACCGTGCTGCTCTTCTATATCGTGCCGCAGAGCGAAACCAAGTTCGGTGTGCTCGGCGTGCTGCTCGTCGTACCGGCCGTCGGCCTTCTGTTTGGCGCCATCAACGGCATCATCATCGTCGTCGGCCGCCTGCAGCCCTTCATCGTCACTCTCGCGATGATGGTGACTGCGCTCGGCATCGCTCGGCTGACGGCGGGTCAGAACAATGCGGTCCTGCCGGTTTATACCGGCTCGAACGCCACGGCCGATTTCGATATCCTCCGCTCGCTGGTCTTCGGCATCATTCCCATGCCCGGTATCTTTTTCATTGCGGCGATTGTGATTTATGCGGTCGTGCTGAAGTTCACTCCGTTCGGCCGCTTCGTTTATGCGATCGGCGGCAACGAGGAGGCGGCGCGGCTTTCAGGCATCGACAGCGGACGGGTAAAGATCGTCACCTATGCCGTCTCCGGCCTGCTCGCGGGCATCGCCGCGATCCTCTACGTTGCGCAGTATCGCCAGGGCAAGCCCGATGCCGGGGCTGGGCTGGAGCTCGACGCCATCGCCGCGGTGGTCATCGGCGGCACGAGCCTGATGGGGGGACGCGGCAGCCTTGCCGGCACCTTCTGCGGCGTGCTGATCTTCGGGCTGCTGTCGAATATCCTGCAGCTCCACAACATCAATTCCAACCTTCAGCTGGTGCTGAAGGGACTGATCATCATCGGCACCGTGCTCGTTCAGGAGCGCAATGCCCGCGATATTCTGGCGCGGTTGCGGCTGACACTGCCGCGGCCCGCGAGATCGGAGGCGTCCGGGGAGGAGCGTCCGCGCAAGGAGACCATGTCTCTCAACACTGGAGGAAACGGAAATGAAACGTCGTGACATGTTGAAGTTCGCGGTCGTCACTACCGCGCTTTTCACCACTACATCCCTTTTCGCTACGCATGGCGCGCTGGCGCAAGACAAGAAGTGGCGCATCGGGTTCTCCCAGGCGACCACGATCGAGCCCTGGCGGGCGCAGTTCAACAAGGACATCATCGCGGAAGCCGCAAAGCATCCCGAAGTCGAGCTGATCATCACCGACGGTGAGGACAAGACTGAAAAGCAGGTTGCGGATGTCGAAAACCTGATCCGCCAGGAAGTCAATGCGCTGCTGATCTCGCCGAAGGAATCCGCTGGCCTCACCGGCGTCGTCCAGCAGGCGATCGACGCCAAGATTCCGGTCTTCGTCTTGGATCGCAACGTCGAAACTGACAAGTACGTCCAGTTCGTCGGCGGCGACAACAAGCTGATCGGTCGGGCTGCGGGGGAATATGCCGTTGAACTTCTCGGCGGGCCCGGTAAGGCGCAGGGCAATGTCGTCGAGATCTGGGGCGGCATGGGAACTCAGCCGGCACACGACCGGCACGACGGCTTCCACGAATTTACCGACAAAGAGCCGGGCATCAAGAACCTGCTCGACCAGCAGTCGGGCGACTGGAAGCAGGACCAGGCCTACAACATCATGGCCACCGCGCTCCGCAACAATGAGAAGATCGACCTCGTCTATGGCCACAACGATCCGATGGCCTATGGCGCCTACCTCGCTGCCAAGGATGCCGGACGTGAGAAGGACATCAAGTTCATCGGCATCGATGCGCTTCCCGGAGAAGGCGTGACCTGGGTGAACAATGGTGAACTCAGTGCGACCTTCCTCTATGCAACGCCGGGCGCGGAAGGCCTGCGTCAGGCGATCAAGTATCTCGGCGGAGAAAAAGTCGAAAAGAATGTCGTCTTGCCGACGCTCAAGGTGACAAAGGAAAATGCAGGCCAGATCATGAAGGACAACGGCCTCTAACTCAGCGTAAACCTGACAGTAAAGAAGGGTCGGCTATCCCAGCCGGCCCTTTTTGTGTCCATACGGGTCCGCACCTGTTCGACGGTCAGTCCGGTCCGCTAAACCACTGTAGTAGTCGGCCGCATCCGCGCATTCGTCGATAGCCTGGCGGAATAACGGGCTTGGGGAGAGCTTGGATGGCTGCCTGGGGGGCGAAGGCTGCGTAAAACTCGAGGGGATTGTGAAGCTTCCGAGGTTTGCGGCTTTCCACCGAGGCTCAACCGGTGGACCACTGGAGCACTTTGTCCAACCGTGAAACGGTCGCTCACCTACACCTCTGTATAATTCGCTCCATCACGCGTTTCGAATATCAGTAGGCGGATCCGTCGTGTCGGCGGCAAGGAAGCGCAAGTCTTTTTACGTGTTCGCATGAAAACCGCTTGTCTTTTCCGTAAGCTCTCTAGCTGTCAGCGCAGCGTTTCATCACAAGCGATTTTGGAGGTATCATGTCTGTCCCCGACGATCAGATCCTCACGCTGCAGGTTGCCAATATGCCGCCGCAGGATACGGGAGCGAGCATCGCCCGCGTCTCCACGAAGGCGATGACCAAGCTCGGCGTACGAGAAGGCGAGCTTATTGAGCTCATCGGCAAGCGGCATACGGCCGCGATCGCGATGAGGCCCTATTCCGATGATGAGGGCCTGAACCTGATCAGGCTCGACGGCCTTCAGCGCGTAAATGCAGGCGCAACAAGCGGCGACCATATCGAAGTTCGCAAGGCGGAGGTCAGGCCGGCGACGAAGGTTGTCCTCGCGCCGGCGCAGAAGAACCTGGTGTTGCAGGGACCGGGTGAAGCTTTGCAGCGCACGTTTCTTCACCGCCCAATGGTGGCCGGCGACGTTGTATCGACCTCAGTCCAGCAACGCGTAAGAGATCCCCGCGCTGCGGACCCGCTGCTACGGAGCGTACTCGATCTTCCCGCCTACGGTCTGCAGGAAATCAGGCTCGTCGTTGTCTCGACACAGCCGAGAGGCATCGTCCAGATGAACGAGCAGACGGTTGTCGAATTGCGTTCGCAGTTTGAGGAACCGAAGGAAGCACGCCGAGCTGACGTAACGTACGACGATATCGGCGGACTCGGCACCTCTGTCGAGCAAGTCCGCGAGATGGTGGAGCTGCCACTGCGCCATCCCGAGTTGTTTCAGCGCCTCGGCATCGAACCGCCAAAGGGCGTGCTTCTCTATGGCCCCCCGGGCACCGGCAAGACGCTGCTGGCCCGTGCTGTCGCCAATGAGACGGAAGCCAACTTCTACCACATCGCCGGTCCCGAGATCATGGGCAGCCGCTACGGGGAGTCCGAGGAACGTTTGCGGCAGGTCTTTCAGGAAGCCTCGCAGAATGCGCCATCAATCATCTTCATCGACGAAATCGACTCCATCGCGCCAAAGCGCGAGCAGGTGACTGGAGAAGTCGAACGGCGAATTGTCGCCCAGTTGCTAACCCTTATGGATGGGCTGGAGCCGAGGCAGAATATTGTTGTCATCGGCGCGACGAACAGGCGAGACGCGATTGACGAGGCGCTCCGCCGTCCCGGGCGTTTCGACCGCGAAATCGTCATTGGCGTACCGGACCAGCGCGGCCGGCGCGAGGTGCTCGCGATCCACACCAGGGGCATGCCACTCGCCGAGAACACCGATCTCGATGAGATCGCGAGGACGACCTACGGCTTTGTCGGAGCGGATCTCGGTGCGTTGGTTCGCGAAGCGGCGATGGATGCGCTGCGCCGTGTTCTTCCCGATATCAATCTGAAGCAGGGTATCCCAACCGAGATCCTTGAAAAGCTCACGGTCTCTCAGGACGATTTCACGTCCGCCATGAAGCGCATTCAACCTTCCGCGTTGCGCGAAATCATGATCCAGGCGCCGAACGTCCGTTGGGACGATGTCGGAGGTTTGGACGAAGCGCAGATGAGACTGAAGGAAGGGGTGGAACTGCCGCTCAGGTCACCGCAGTCCTTTAGGCAGATGGGCATTCGCCCTGCAAAGGGATTTCTCTTGTTTGGACCTCCGGGGACCGGGAAGACACTGTTGGCAAAGGCCGTGGCGCGCGAAGCCGAAGCGAACTTCGTGGCAACCAAATCGTCCGATCTGCTTTCGAAATGGTACGGCGAGTCCGAGCAGCAGGTTTCGCGGCTCTTCGAACGCGCACGACAGGTTGCCCCGACCGTCATCTTCATCGATGAAATCGACTCGCTGGCCCCCGTCCGCGGCGGCGGGCTGGGAGAGCCGGCGGTGACCGAGCGGGTCGTCAACACGCTACTGGCCGAAATGGATGGGTTGGAAGACATGCAGGGCGTCGTCGTGATGGCAGCAACCAATCGGCCGAATTTGCTCGATCCGGCACTGCTGCGACCGGGGCGCTTTGACGAACTGGTCTATGTTCCCGTGCCGGATGCAAAAGCGCGGCGGAAGATCCTTGGCATCCATACGAAGAAGATGCCGCTCGCCGACGATGTTGATCTCGATGAACTCGCCGACAAGACGGAGCGGTTTACAGGGGCAGATCTCGAAGACCTCACACGGCGAGCAGGGCTGATTGCACTGCGTCAGTCTCTGACTGCGTCGACGGTGACAAAGGAGAATTTCGCCATGGCCCTGCAGGAGGTTCGACCGTCGGTCACGGCAGAAGCCGAACGGGAGTATGAGGAGATGCTGCGCACGCTCCGCCAGGAAAATCCGCAGCGCATGCAGATCGGCTTCACGCCCCTCAGGCAGGCTGGAGAGTAGGGGCGCCAGATTAAGTAGTGATCGACCGTGGCGGCTCTGCCGGTCCAGTGCGGGGCGGTCGGGCTTCCGCGCTCCATGCTGAGCCAGGTGAAGCTCAGTGACGCCACCTGTTCTGCGCCGCGTGGGCCGTTCGTCATCTCAGCAAAGTTGATTTCTTGCGGGGTGTAGGCTTCCGCGGCTTTGGCGGCAGGCCAGCATCGCAGTTTCGCTCGATCAGGGCTTGGGTGACGGACTCGTCGGCATAGGTCTCCTGCATCCGGATGTATAGCGCAGACAGGCCCGGATCGAGGGAAAGCGCTTGCCGAACCAAGAGTTCAGCCTTTCCGCTGTTGCCGCAGGCCATGCTAGCCGCGATCTGATAAAGCAACGTCCGCCTGGTCTGAAAGGGTAGTGTCAGGGCGACGCGCATCATGTCTTCGAAGCGGTCCAGCGCGTAGAGGGCCGCCACCCGCTCTTCAGTGATCCAGACCGGCAGAAAGGGATCGAGTGTCTCGGCACGATCAAGCATTTCAAGGGCGTGCTCAGCCTCTCCGACATAGACATAGAACGCGGCGCTGCGGCCGAGAATATAGGCGTCGTTCGGAGCGAGTTCCTTGGCGCGTATGTGATGGTAACGCGCCGAGGCGAAGTCGCCCGATTTCATCTTGATCGCGCCCATGATGCGATGGGCTTCCGGGTCGGTCGGGTCGAGTGCAAGCGCATGCGCAACCTGCTGTTCTGCCTCATGAAGGTCAAAGCTTGGCAAGTTGCTCCACGAGCAGACGTGCATGGCGAAGGGGCGGCCGAAACCGGGATCAGCGGTCATTGACCGCTCGAACCAGGCCATGGCTTCGTGTATGTGGGTGTCCGAAACGCCAACCAAGCGATGATGGTCCAGTCCCCGTAGGTAATACTCATAGGCCGTCATGTTCTCCGGGCGCTTTAGCCGCGCGGCCGCAAGTTCCGACTGCTCGACCCGTCCGGACACGGTTGCTGCGACACGCGCGATGATTTCATCCATGACATCAAGCAGTTCGCGAAACGGACGCGTTATGCGATCGGACCAGATAACGAGACCTTCTCCGGTTTCCGTCAGCGAGATGTTGACCCTGAGGTCGTCGCCCGCTTGCCGGATCGAGCCGCTGACGACGTAGCCGACGCCGAGAAGGCGGCCGATCTCGACCGGGTCTTTGGTCGTCAGTGCGGTCGCGGCCGAACGGGAACTGACAAACAACCCCTTCAGCCGGCTCAGTTCAAGAGTCAGGTCGTCGGTGATGCCGTCCGCCAGGAAGGATTGATCCGCAATGGCGCCGGGCGCAATGTCGAACCGCGCCACGGCGATCGAGTTTGTCCGGGGAGGCTGTGCAGCATTGGGAGAGGATCGTGTTGGAGCGAACTGATAGAGGTGGCGGTCCACCAGTTCAGTAACCCGGTAAATCCGTATCGGCTCGAAAATTCCTTTCAGTCGACGTTCGCCGATGTCTTCAAATCCACAAGGCGAGACTCGACGGACCTGGTCGTAAAGCACCCCCGAAACCTCGATTGCGCCAGGTGGCGCAGACGCCTCAATTCGCGCGGCTATGTTCACGCCATCGCCGCGCAAGTCCGAGCCCACGACGACGACATCCGCGACATGCAGGCCGAAACGCATGTCGCCGCCACTCGAGCCAGGAAGGGCAGCGATCTCGGCGCGCGCCTCGATGGCGGCCCTAAGCGCATTGACTGGGCTGCCGAACTCGGCGAGCAGGGCATCGCCCGCGGTGCCAAAGACGCGGCCGTCATGGCGCTGGATGACCGTGCGAACAGTGTCGAGGACAGCGTCAATCCGGGTGATCGCTCCTTCCTCGTCCGTTTCCATCGCAGGGGTGGAGCCGACGAAATCTCCGACCATGATCGTGGCCAGCTTGCGCTGCATTCTCGATCCCTCCCGCCACAAAAGCACGTGGTGACAATGTAGCACATCGGCAGGCTTGGGTGTTTTACGATTGCCAACGACAGCGGCGGGTGCGAACGGTGCTGTGGGAGCACGCACATCGACGTGCAAGCTGCCTGCAGGACTAAGGACGATAGGGGCCCGGCGGATTTGCGATGAAATCGAGATCATAACGTGCGACTTCATCCGAGACAGTCTCGATCAAACTCAATCTTGCCAGGAGCCGCCGCACATCGGCCTGCATCGCGATCATGTGCGGGGTTCGCCTATGGAACTCGTGTGCCTCCGCATCGCGAAAGCCTTCGATCAGAACGACCACGTCGTCTTCATCCTTGTGCCGATGACACTCAAAAAACACACAGCCTGGCTCAGCGCGCGTGGACACAACATGCGGCTCCATAGCGGCAAGGAACGCCTCTCGCATTCCCTGCTTGCAGGTGAGCCAACCCGTTATGAGTTTCATATGGGCACCTCGAATTTCTGTATCACTCGCCCTGACATGGAGGCTACTAACATTCGACGTGGGTGCCGACCTCAAGGTCCATGTCCAGGTTGTAACTTATAGCGCAGGCTGCTTCTGGCGCGAAGTGGACACCGTCCGCCACGGGGCGAGCGAAGACGAATTCTTGAGCGCGCCAGGAAGTGTCTCGACATTGCGTATATGCTAATCTGAGTGGCCATTGGCTGACTTGATGGGGGTGGGCGACAATGAAGCAACGGCTTTCTGTCATCATGGCCTCTGACGTGGTCGGCTATAGTCGACTGATGGGGATCGACGAGAAAGGCACACTTTCCGCTCTAAAATTGCACCGACACGAACTTTGGGACGTGAAAATCGCGTTGTATCAGGGCCATACAATCAAGCTTGTTGGCGATGGGATGCTGACGGAGTTTCAGACTGCTGAAGAGGCGGTCCTGTGCGCGATCGAGATCCAATCGGAGATGCAGAAACGCAATGCGCGTGGCGATCGCAGGATAGAATTTCGGATCGGTATAAATATCGGCGACCTTATCTTCGAGGACGACGATGTTTACGGCGATGGCGTGAATGTTGCAGCTCGCATTGAGAATGTCGCGAAACCGGGAGGCATAGCGATATCCGCATCGGTGCGCGACACCTTGGGCAAGCGTCTGGGCATCCGCTTCGAAGATGTGGGCGAGCACGCACTGAAGAACATCGAGCGGCCAATTCGCATCTTCAACATCATCGTCGACGACGGTGCAGAAGGGGCGAGTCCTGAGTTTACTGCGACACCCAAGCCTGCCGTGCAGTCGGTCGGAACGCGCCTTGGGCCGGAGTTTTCGCCGAACAGAACCTTGCTGTACGTTTCGAAGTTCTCAAATCTCAGCGGCGATCCAGACCAGGATTATTTCGCGGCGGGATTAACAGAAGATGTCGCGGCAGGTTTGGCGCGGTTCTCCAGGCTGATCGTTGTCGCTCAACAACCGCCCTCAGAGCAACAGCACGCCGAGTCAATCCCGCACTACGTCCTCGAGGGGAGCGTGAGGCGACTTGGCAATCGTGTCAGGGTGAGTGCCAACCTCATCAATGTTTCGGGTGAGCGAATCTGGGCGGAAAAATACGACTTCGACCTTATCGACATCTTTCACATTCAGGACGAGCTGTCCCGCTCCATACCGGCCGCGCTGAGCGTCAAGATAGAAGAGGCGGAGCGTCAACGCGCCCTGAGCAAGCCTGTTACATCGCTGAAAGCCTACGATCTGTATTTGCGGGGCCGGCATCTTCATCAGGGCTCGAGCCAAGAGGATGTGCGACTTGCGCGGGAAATGTATCTCGCCGCGATAGCCGATGATCCGGAGTTTCCGCGGCCTTACATCGGGTTGGCCTGGATCGAGCTTCGGAAGCTGAAATGGAACGAAATCGTTGAAATCGATACCGCGCTTGCGACCGCATCGGCCCTGCTAAGCAAGGCCCTAAAGCTAAACCCGATCGACGCTGATACCCACTGGGCTCTTGGCGTCGTTCACCTTTGGAGGGGAGAGGCCGAGCGAGCCGTAGCCTGCTATGAGCGTGCCCGAGAACTGGCTCCCAGCAACTGTGACCTCCTCGCCGAATATTGCGATGCCCTTGGTTATCTTGGGCGCCTTGACGATGCCGTTAGGATGGGAGAGCTTGCCGTCCGCCTCAATCCGAGCCGCCCCGACTGGTATCTCTGGGATATCGCCGCAGCCAAATTTCTTTCGGGAAAATATTTGGAGGCACTGTCCCTTCTGGAGAAAATGGCCGAGCTTGGGCCCGCCTATCGCCTGCTTGCAGCGACCTACGCCCAACTGGGGCGGCTTGAAGAGGCGCGCCAGGCCGCGCGCGAACTTCTGAAGGTCAATCCTGACTTCTCGATCGAGCGTTACAGTTCGCGTGCACCCTATCTCGATAAGACGCTCATGGCCAAATACATCGAAGGCCTACGACTAGCGGGTCTGCCGGAGTAGGTTGGCGATCTGAAAGTCTAATGGACATGTCGACAAAGCAGCTCAATTGACGAAATGTTGCATATGCACTACAAAACGAGATCCGATTGAATGCTGGGGCGAGATGGCCATGGATCGACGTGATTCCAACTCTGATATCGTCAGCGAGGTCGTATCCGGGTGCTTGATGACGCGGAGCAGGCGCATCTCCCGGGTGATTACAAACATCTATGATCAGGAATTGCGTGACTACGGCCTCAATGCATCGCAGTTCTCGATGTTGATCATGATTGCAAAACTAGGTGGTGCAAGCCGCGCCGAGATCGGTCGCGCAAACTTTCAGGATCGGACGACCTTGACCCGCAGTCTTGCACCGCTTCTTGCAGAAGGTTGGATCGAAGAGCTTCCGACGGATGGCGGCCGCAGTAGACCGGTCGTCATTTCGGATTCTGGAAAAAAGCTCCTCAATGACGCCGCGCCTGCCTGGCGCGAGGCGCAGCGGAAAGCCAGCCAGCTCGTTGGCGATGTTGGTGCAAAAGCCATCATTGGCGTTGCCGAGAGTCTTCAGAGAGTAGACGAGCCGAAGTGAAGACGATCTTGGCGCCTCCGTTCCTTAACTTTCTCAACGTGAAGCAAAGCCTCGGCGACGCCGTTGATCCCAGTCCTTCACGATAGCCTTTGCGCTCATCGGGCAGGGCCGTTGTCTTACAGACCACGCTTCGTCGGCGCTACTTCGCCGCCCGTATTTCAGCGACAATATTCTGAGGTTTCTGGAGGTGCGGGTAGTGGCCGATACCCGGCAGAACAGTCATGGGCGCACCGGTTCGCCGCGCAAATTCCTCTCCCATCTCTTTCTTGATGTAGAAGTCCTTTTCGCCCCAGACGACTTTGACGGGAGTCTTGAGTTCACCAAGGTGCGCTTCGAGATAGTCCTGATCGCGCGTGAAGTGCGAGTAGTAGTGGTAGAACGCGTCAGCGGACGTGATGTCGCCGTGCCCCCATCCCTCCGTCATGTCCTTCAGCACCTCGGCCGGAAGGTCGAACTGTTCCTCGGGTGGCAGGCCGCGGCGATACGCGTTTGCGAGGATTTCCGCGCTCGTCCCGTTCATGTGGATACGGGTTTTGGATGCCGCCGGCTCGCTCTTGAGGTTCTGGAGGCTCTCGTACATGTATTCGGGCCTGTTGAACGGAGCGAAGTCTCCGACGACGATGTTCTTGGCAATTTCAGGTTCCTCAATCGCTGCCAGCAATGCGGGAAGCGATCCGATATCGGTCGCGAAAATTGTCAGCCTTGAGCGATCGACATGCGCAGACTTGATGTAGGCTCTCAGGATGTCGGCATAGTCTCGTGGCGAATACGAGAACGTCGCGACTGCGGGTCGCGATGACATCCCGTAGCCTGGCCAATCGATAGCATGGACTTCGTAGTCTCGCGCAAGCGCGTTCGCGATATCCTTCCAGACGAGTAGCGTCTCCGGAAATCCGTGGAGGAAGAGAACAGTCCCCTTAGGCGCGGCGCTGTGGGCGACCATGCGTCGAAGCGTGATGTCGGGGGCTACCTCTATGTATCCGATCTCGGCATGGATGCTGCTGGGAGAAGCGCCGGCTGAACCAGCCGATGCCGCGCTCAGCATGAGCGAGGAAAGGAGGGGTATCGAGTGCTTCAACATTTCAAGGCTCCTTCGTGTGTTGTTGCTCGCCTCTGGAGGCGACGATAGTTATTGCGGAAGCTTGGCGCGACCGTCGCCAACCAGTTCCGTACCAATCTGCCTGTATGTTGCGTACGCAACAGAATGTTTGTTCTAGAATGATGATATTGTACAGGAGAGACCGTTGGGCTCATTCCCTGCAAGGCATAATGATGCATATGCAACATATTGTCAAGCCGCGCAGAATCCGCGGCGGACGATTTTGTATTGCATTGTATCCAGACCCTCGGTCGGCTTGGTTCCGATACATTTGCGACCGGCATCAGAAATATCCGGGATACCGAACGGTCCGATTTTGGCTCGTAAGCATGGGGCATTGGTTGCGCCTGCTAGTGCCAACGAAGGAGCAATCCATGAACGCACGGTTTATCGTCTCCGCGGCTCTTGTCGCTGCCGCCGTCATCTACCAGCCCGCGCAGGCCCAGCAGCCCGAAATTCAGCGGACCGATCTGGTGAAGGAGGACATCAGCGTCGCCGGCAAGGAAGTCGTCCAGGTGCGCGTCGACTTCGTTCCCGGCGCCTTCGCAGTGAATCATAGACACCCTGGCGAGGAAGTTGCCTACGTTCTCAAAGGGACACTCGAATACAAGCTAGAGGGCAGGGAAGCCGTGACGCTCCAAGCTGGCCAGTCCCTGTTCATCCCCGATGGCGTTGTCCATTCCGCGCGCAACGTCGGCGAAGGGAAGGCTTCGGAATTGGCGACATACATCGTCACCAAGAATGCGAAGCTCCTTGAGACCGTGAAATAGTCCAACAAAGGAGGAGGATACGTCATGACAGCAAGTGCCAAGGTAGAAGCCATCGACCTTTCTCGTCGGACGCTGTTGTTCGGGGGAACGGCTATCGCCCTGTCGACCGCGGTGTTGCCGTCGCTTGCGAAAGCGGCAGAAACCAGAATGGCGAAACCGGGCTGGAACGGCGAAATTCGCCCTTTCAAGGCCGAGGTTCCTGAAGCGGAATTGATTGACCTGCGGCGGCGGCTCGCCGCCACGCGCTGGCCTGACGGTGAGACCGTCACAGATCGATCCCAAGGCGTCCAGCCGGAAAAGCTGCGCGGTCTCGTCGAATACTGGCAGACCGGCTACGACTGGCGCAACGCCGAGAGGAGGCTGAATGCCTTTCCGCAGTTCCTGACGAACATCGACGGGCTTGATATTCATTTCATTCACGTGCGTTCCCCGCACGAGAACGCGCTGCCGTTGATCATGACGCATGGTTGGCCGGGCTCAGTGTTCGAACTCCTCAATGTGATTGGCCCGCTAACCGATCCAACGACGCACGGAGGCAAGGCCGAAGACGCCTTCCACCTCGTGCTGCCGTCCATCCCGGGATTCGGTTTTTCGGAGAAGCCGAACACGACCGGATGGAACCCCCAGCGCATCGCGAGCACTTGGGACGTGCTCATGAAGCGTCTAGGCTACAAAAGCTACGTCTCCCAAGGCGGTGACTGGGGCGCGATCATTTCCGATGCCCTTGGCCGGCGGGCACCGGAAGGCCTACTCGGCATTCACGTCAACCGGATCGAGCGGGGCACCACCTTTCCGCCGGACGCTGCCCAGGCGCTCAAGAACGGCGCCCCGGCCCCCGCGACTCTTTCTCCCGACGAGAAGAAGATCTTCGACGATGCCAGGGATTTTCTGAATAATGGCTTCGGGTACGCCGCCATCCTGAATACGCGTCCGGAAACTGTCGGTTACGGTATTGCGGACTCTCCAGTCGGCCTCACTGCCTGGCTCTATGACAAGATCGCAGACTGGGTCTTCACGCGCGGTGAACCGGAAAAGGCTCTGACAAAGGACATGATCCTCGACAACATCACCCTCTACTGGCTGACGAACACCGGGCCTTCGAGCGGACGCATCTACTGGGAGAACACGGTCTCAGGCGCGAAGCTTACGGCGATTCAGGTGCCCGTCGGCGTGACTGTTTTCCCCGGCGAGGTCTACAAGCCCCCGAAGGAATGGCTCTCCCGCGCCTATCCCAAGCTGGTCTACTATAACCGCGCCTCGAAGGGAGGCCACTTCGCCGCCTGGGAGGAACCGAAACTGTTCAGCGAAGAGATCAGGGCGGCATTTCGGAGTTTGCGATAAGGTGTTGTCGATCGTTGAGGGACGCCGTCGCGGAATAGAACGGCCGGCACCCGCCTTCATCAATGTTTGACGAGGTCCTCCGACCGCGCGATCTTGAGGAAGGCGTTGACTAGCTTGGCGCCGGTTCGCTCCTTGAGACAGATCAGGGCCTCGTCCATAAGCATGTCGTCGGCCCTCACGATTTCCAAAGGAACAAAGCATCGGCCCCGTCCAAACTCGGCCCGGGAAACGAAACCAACACAGCCGCCGACCGCAACGATCTCGCGAACAGCCTCCCGACCCTCGGCCTCGATCGTGGGCGGGCGGCCTTCGCCGCACGGTCGCTGATCTGCTGGATAACGTTCTTCTGTTTGTGTTCCAGGCCCGCGGTCAGTGCAGCCCGAACTCGTTCAAGAGTTGCTCGCGGAACTTGACGAAACGCGCCTCGCTCCGGTTACGTGGGCGTAGCAGGTCGATGTCGATCTCGCGTGTGCGGCCGCCTTTCTCCTTGGGGAGAATGAGGACCCGGTCAGCAAGGTAGACGGCCTCCTCGAGATCGTGGGTTACCAGGATCATGGTGACCTTTTCCTCCCGCCAGATGCGCGCCAGCTCTTCCTGCATCGTGATCTTGGTCATGGCATCAAGCGCGCCGAAGGGCTCGTCGAGAAGCAGAATTTCCGGTTTCACCGCTAGCGCCCTTGCGATGCCGACACGCTGCGCCATGCCTCCCGAGAGCTGGGCCGGCAGCGCCTCGGTGAAATCGCCGAGACCGACGAGTTCCACGTAGTGTCGGGCGCGATCCCGAGCCTCTGCTTTTCGCAATCCTCGGTTTTCCAGCGGAAAGGCGACATTGTCGAGCACGCTCAGCCAAGGGAGAAGCCGTGGCTCCTGAAAGATCACGGCACGATCGGTGCCCACACCATGGACCGGCTGACCGTCGATCAATACCTCGCCTCGGTCGGCCTCTTCGAGGCCGGCGAGAACCCTGAGCAGGGTCGTTTTGCCGGAGCCAGAGGCTCCGACAATAGCCAGACTCTCACCGGCGCGAATCTGGTTATTGACCGCTTGGAGCACACTGAGATGGCGCCCGTTGATCGAGAAGGATTTAGAAAGGTTCCGGATCGTCACCTCTCCACGCGTGGCAAGTTCAGTGAGTGCCATCTGTCTGCTTCCTCAATTCGCGGCGACGGCGAAGTTCGCCGGATCGTAAAGAATATCCTCGGCCTTCAGCTGTCCCGGCTGCAGGACGCCGCCGCGGGCGAGGATGTCGATCCAGAATTGCAAGTCGCGTGGAACGGCCTTGCCGCCCTCGCGCACGCCGTAACCGGTGAAATACTGCGCGATATCAGGGTTCTCGTTGCGCGAGGCAAGAACCTTGGCGATGACAGCTTTCGTTTCCTCGGGATGGAGGCGGGCATATTCGAGCGCGGCCTGCGACTTCTCGACGAAGGTCTTGGCGGCGGCCGGATGCTGCTTGATCCAGTCGCGGCGCAGCACAACAAAGCCGCCGGCTATTTCGCCGAGAACATCCGTATCACCGAAAACCTTCTGAAGGGGGCCGTTCTTCAGGGCCGCGCCTTCAAAAGTCTTCTGCCAATAGCCGAAAGCCGAAATGTCGACCTGCTTTGAGCGCAGGACCTGTTCCAGCTGCGGGCCAGGCACGACCACGAGCTTGGCGGCGTTTTCCGGCAGGCCGACGGAGTGGAGCGCCTCGCGTACGGTATAGTCGAGGTGGGCGCCAAGCGTGTTAACAGCGATCGTCTTGCCGGCGAGATCCTTGATGGATTTGATCGGGTTGCCTTCAAGCGTGTAGAAAATGCTCTCGGTGGTCTTGTTGATGCCGTTCGACGCATAGGCGGCGACGAAATCATTGCCGCCAGCAATCGAGTTCAGGACGGCGGCCGTCGCCGCGCTGCCGAGTTCGACGTCGCCGGAAGCCAGTGCGAAGAGCGAGGCAGGCCCGCCCTGGGCATAGCCGACATTCTCGAAGGTGATGCCCGTATCCTTGAAATAGCCGAGTGCTTCGGCAAGTTCGTGACCGGAAAGGCCGCCTTGGCTTGCGAGATAGCGAATGGTGACCTGCTCGGGCTCGGCTGCGAAGACGGTGCCAGCCGTGCCTGCGAGGAGAAGGCTAGCGGCGGCGGCCATGCGGCCGAAGGAGCGACGGGAAATATGCATGTTAGTCTCCGTGGAAAGTTTGGAGCGGAAGGGCTGAGAGATGCGGATGATCAGTTCTTGACCTTGGACCAGCGGCAGAGCCGGGCCTGCAGGGTCTCCAGAATGAAATTCGCCGACAGACCGAGGAGGGCGAGCAAAAGGATGGCGGCGAACATCAACGGAATCTGGAAGTTATATTGGGCGTTCATCACCTGAAAGCCGATGCCGGAATTGGCGCCGATCATTTCGGCGGCGATGAGCAGCAGAAGTGCGGTCGTGGCGCTGAGTCGAAGTCCCACGAAGATTTGCGGCAGGGCCGCCGGCAAAACCACACGGCGGAAGACGGTGAGCGGCTTGGCGCCATAGACGCGTGCCATCTCGATCAACTTCGGATCCACCTGCTTCACGCCGCCGATGGTGGCGAGCAGGATCGGGAAGAGCGTCGCCCAGAAGATCACGAAGATCTTCGAGGTTTCGCCGAGACCGAGCAGCAGGATGAAGACCGGATAAAGCGCGAGCGCCGAGGTCTGGCGGAACAGTTGTAGGATGGGATCGAGGCTGCGCTCGATGATCCGGATATGCCCCATGAACAGGCCGAGCGGAATGCCGACGCCGACTGCCGCGCCAAAGGCTGTGCCCGCGCGCTGCAGGCTGATGAGAATGTCGCCGGAGAAGGTGCCGACGGTAACGCCGTTCCAGAGGGCCCGCAAAATCGCGCCCAGCGGCGGCAACACAGCTGGATTGGTCCAGCCGAGCGACGGTGCGATCTCCCAAAAGAGCGCAAAGACAATCAGCAGACCATAGCGCGACAGGAAATTGCGCAAGAATACCAGGGCCTCCCGCACCGGCTTCTGCCGCCAGAAAGAGGTGATGTTATAGCTCTGCAGGGCGATCTGCTGTTCCGTATCCAGGGCCATGGCCAGTGCTCCTTTTGCGGTTTTGCTTACTCGGCGGCTTCGGTGTAGGCGGCACTCCACCTCGTGTGGGGAAATGGCAGCCCGAGATTTTCGCGCAGCGTCTTGCCTTCATAAGCAGTCCGGAACAGCCCGCGGCGCTGCAGTTCGGGAATGACGAGATCCACGAAATCGTTGAGGCCGGTAGGCAGCCAGGGCGGCAGGATATTGAAGCCGTCCGCAGCCTCGTTCTCGAACCATACCTGCAGCGTATCGGCGACTTGTTCGGCCGAGCCGACGATCGTGAAATGGCCGCGCGCGGACGCGATCCATTGATAGAGCTGGCGAATAGAAAAATCGTTGTCGTCCGCGATGCGGCGGATCAGCTCCTGCCGGCTCTTCATCCCCTCTGTCGGCGGCGCCAGCGGCAGCGGACCATCGAGATCGCAGCCGGCAAGGTCGAGTTCGCCACCGGTCAGCGCGTTTATCAGCGCCAGTCCGTCCTCCTCCACAATCAGGCTCGTCAATCGCTCGTATTTTTCACGCGCCTCGGCCTCTGTCCGGCCGACGAAAGGCGAGACACCAGGCATGATCAGGACATGGGACGGATCGCGGCCGAAGGCGCGGGCACGGTTCTTGACATCCCGGTAGAATTCCCGCGCGCTTTCGAGCTTCTGATGTGCCGTGAAGATGATTTCGGCGGTCGCCGCCGCAAGTCCGCGCCCGTCATCGGATTGTCCGGCCTGCACGATCACCGGATGTCCCTGTTGCGAACGCGGAACATTGAGCGGCCCCTCGACGGAAAAGTGCTCGCCGCGATGATTGGTGCGATGCACCTTGTCGACATCGAAATAGACACCGCTTTCGCGGTCGCGGATAAAGGCGTCATCCTCGAAACTTTCCCAAAGCTTCTTCACCACCGCGACATGCTCTTCGGCCCGGCGGTAGCGTGCGGCATGAGGGATTTGCTTGTCGAGGTTGAAATTCCGTGCTGCGGCTTCGGTTGCGGTGGTCACCACGTTCCATCCGGCGCGCCCGCCGGAGATCAGGTCGAGCGAAGCGAATTTGCGGGCGACCGAATAGGGTTCCTCGTAAGTGGTTGACGCCGTCGCTATGAAACCGAGATTTTTGGTGAAGGGCGCCAGGGCTGAAAACAGCGTGACGGGCTCGAACCCGGCTACCTTTGCATTGCCGCCTTCGATGCCGCCGCCGAAAGCCACCGCCAGCCCGTCCGCCAGGAAATAGGCATCGAAAAGACCACGTTCGGCCGCCTGCGCAAGCTCGATGTGAAACTTCAGGCTCGTCGCCCCGTCGAGCGGCTGATCCGGATGACGCCAGGACGCAATGTGTTGCCCGCCACCGGGAAGGAATGCACCAAGCTTGATTTGTCGCGTCATTTTCAATCTCCCGTTGCTGCTTCACGCCGCTGCCGGACGGGCAGGCGGGCAAGTCGGGAAAGACTGGCACATAGTATATAGATTACATAGATTTTATTTTTTCGTGTGTGGGGTCATAGGGTGAAAGATTTTTCCTCGGAAGGCTCCCTACAATGGTTTTCCACTACCACGCGCTCCTGCCGTCAGACGAGAAGTTGGAAGGAGGCAGTTGTCTCCCATTGCGCTAACACGTCGCCGACATTGATCGGTCGCCGATTAGGCGAAGACGCCGAGAGGTCTGGAACCGATACGCCGCGCCAAAGAGGGTTCATCGGCGATTGGAGCCGCGCGGGTAAGGACGGTGGGCCCTGACCCTGCTGGTTCGTCCACCGTCCGATGCTCGACAAAGCACCGCGAACGAGATCAGTGGCCGTCGTCCTGTTGTGATCCGGCGCGGATGGCGGCGAGCACGTCCTTCTGCAGGGCGATGAAGTCCGGCGTGGCGATCATGTCCTGATGCCGTGGCCGGGCGAGGCCGACGTGGAAGGTCGCGTTGATGCGGCCGGGATTGATGCTCATGGCGACGATCCGGTCCGAAAGGTAGACGGCCTCCTCGACGTCGTGGGTGACGAAGAGCACGGTCAGGCGGTGCTCTTCCCAGATCTGGGTCAGAAGCTCCTGCATCTGGTGGCGGGTGAGGGCATCGAGTGCGCCGAACGGCTCGTCCATCAGCAGCATCTTGGGCCGATAAGACAAGGCCCTAGCGATCGCCACGCGCTGCTTCATGCCGCCGGAGAGTTCGGAGGGAAAGCTGTCGGCGAAGCGACCGAGTTTCACCAACTCGATATGGTGGCGCGCGACGTCGCGGCACTCCGCACCCGTGAGCCCCGCGGCGCTCAGCGCGAATTCCACGTTCTGCTGTGTCGTCAGCCAGGGCAGAAGCGTATAGGATTGGAAGACGACCCCGCGGTCGAGGCCCGGTCCGACGATCGGCGCCCCGTCAGTCAGGAGCACGCCGTCGTCGAAGCCCTGCAGGCCCGCGACGATCGACAGGAGCGTGCTCTTGCCGCAGCCGGACGCGCCAACCAGTGAGACGAATTCGTTATCGGCCAGTTCCAGGTCGATGTCGCTCAGTGCGTGCATGCGGTTCTTCTTCGAACCGTACCACTTGTTGAGGGACTGTAGCTTCAGTTTCGGCTCGCTCATCTCAATGCCTCGACGCATAACGGAAGAGGACGCGCTCCAGCGCCTTCATGCTCTGGTCGGTGATCAGGCCGAGCACGCCAAGCAAAAGGATGTAGCCGATGATCGTCTGCGTCTGGAAATAGCGTTGCGAGACGACGATGCGGTATCCCAGCCCCGACGTGGCGGCGACCAGTTCCGCGAGCACCAGCCAGGTCCAGGCCCAGCCGAGGCTGATGCGCAGCGTATCCCAGATGCCGGGCAGCGACGAGGGCAGCACGATGCGTGTCAGAATGCGCGTTTCCGAGAGGCCGAGCGTGCGCCCGAGCCCGACGAAATCGGGCGGCACGCGCTTGACGCAATCCATCACCATCAGCACCTGCTGGAAGAAGGTGCCGATCCAGATGATCACGAATTTCTGGATATCGCCGGTGCCGGCCCACAGGATGGTCAGCGGCACGAAGGCTACGACCGGCATGTAGCGCACGAAATCGACGAAGGGTTCGATCGCCGCTTCCCAGGTCTTGAAGCAGCCGATCATGATGCCGATCGGGATCGCCATCGCCGAGGCGAGCGCGAAGCCGACCGCCATACGGTAAAGGCTGACGCCGGCATCGCTTAAGAGCGTACCGTCCAGCGCCAGTTCCACCATCTTGGAAAGAACAGCGCCAGGGTGCGGCAGGAAGATCGGCTTGACCCAGCCCGTCCCCGTCGCCGCCCACCACAGCGCAAAGAGCAGCACAAAGACGCAGACTGCAATCGCCACGAACGCGTGCGCGCCGAGCGGATCGCCGATGCGGAAGGCGCTCGGCGGTCGGCCGACGCCCGCGCGCGGTTGCGCTCGGGGGCCGCCCTTGGATGTGGAGGAGGCTTCGGGGGCAGACATGGCTTGTCCGTTTCTTGAAGCGCCGCTACTTGTTGGCAGCGTCGACGAAGGAGGGATCAATGATCTTCTCGGCCGATACGTCGTCGGTCAGAATGCCAGCCTGCTTGGCCGCCTTGAGCACGTCGCCGAAGGTCCTGCTGGTGAAGTCGCCGGCAAAGGCCTTTGCTGCTTCAGCGGTCGAGTAATACTGCACGCCGTCGAAGGCGGTCGCGAGATCTTGCGGCGAGGCGCCGACTGCCTTGGCGATGATCGTGCGGTCTTCCGCCGTGTTGGCCTTGTAGTCGGCGAGCGCGGAGTCCCAGGCCTTCAGCATCGCCAGCACTTGGCCGGGCTTCGACTTCAGCACTTCCTCGCGCACCACGAAGACGTCCGAGACGAGGCCCGGATCCTTGCCGGCCTCGAAGAGCATCTTGATGTTCTTGTCCTGGGCGCGGGCGGCGGAGATATAGGGCTCGTAGGTGACGGCAACGGGGACGCGGCCGGCAATCAGCGCCGAGCCCGCATCGGCGGCCGGCATCGGCACGCGGGTGATGTCATCGATGGTGAGGCCGTGGCTGGCCAGCGCGTAGTTGAGGAGGATGTCGCTCGTCGTTCCTTCTTCGAAGGCGATGTTCTTGCCCTTCAGGTCTTCCACGCTCTTGATGTCACCGCCGGCGAGGATCGCGTCGGCCGAGAGGCTGAAATCGAGGAGCGAGACGATCTTGACCGGCAGGCCTGCGGCGACCATCGCCATGGCGGTGTGGGTGGCGATGTTGGCCGCATCAAGCTGGCCGCTCGCCAGCGCTGCGTTGATGTCCTTGTCCTCGGTGAAATTGACGATCTGGACGTCTTCGAGGTTCTGCTTCTTGAAGAGATCCTTGGCGGCTGCCACGTGCCACTGGCCGTAGCCGAGCCAGGGCTCGATGCCGAGCTTGAAGCTGCCAGCCTCCGGCTTGGCTGGAATGTCGGCCGCACCGGCAGGCAGCGCCTGCGTCAGCAGCCCGACGAGGCCGACGGCGAAGGCGAGGCGTGAGAATTGGTGTCTGATGGACTGGTCTGTCATGGTTACCCTCTCTTTGTCCTTTGAGTTGTTGATTTCGGCATAATCGGCAACGCCACTGCTGTCTATCTTCAGCGCTCGCCATCCCCTCGCAGATAGGCGTCGCGGACCGGCGAGACCGCGTGAGCATGCGAGGAGAAGCCCTCGTAGACGGCAAGCCGGTGGGCATGTTCGGCAAACTCAGGATATGCCGGCGCGGTGACGTAGCCGATCGAACTGCGCTTGACGAAATCGGTGACCGAGAGCGGCCCGAAGGTGCGCGCCCAGCGGCTCGTGGGCAACACCGCGTTCGGCCCCAGGCAGAAGTTGGCAATGCTGACAGGCGTGTGGAGGCCGAGCAGTATTTCGGCGGCCTCGGTGATATGGCCGAGATGGGCGAAGGCGTCGCGCGACAGGATTTCCAGGTGCTCGGGCGCGAAGGCGTTCACGAATTCGTAGCTCTCTTCGAGCGACGAAGTCAGCACGATGCCGCCGCAGGTGCCCGAGAGGACCGTCCGGGAAAAGGCGACGCGCTGTTCGGTCATCCGCGCCCAATGCTGCGGCAGGGCCGCGAGCGCCTCTTCCGCGACGCGGCGACTGTGGGTGACGAGATAGGCGGAGGAGTCCGGCCCATGCTCGGCCTCGATCAAGAGATCGAGTGCCGCAAGGCCGCCATGCACGGTATCGTCGGCGAAGATCATGGCTTCCGAGGGACCGGCGGGCAGGCCGGTGTCGATGACGCCGGCAAGGCTGCGCTTGGCCGCGACCACCCAAGGGCTGCCGGGACCGACGATCTTGAGCGCCGGCTTGATCGTCTCCGTGCCGTAAGCGACGGCGGCAACCGCCTGTGCGCCGCCGACCTTGTAGACCGTTTCGACGCCGGCAAGGCGGGCGGCCACCAGCGTTGCCGCGTCCACCGTGCCATCAGGTGCCGGTGGCGTGACGATGGCAAGCTCGGGAACACCTGCGACCACGGCCGGCACCGAAGTCATCATCGTCACCGACGGAAACGAGCCCTTGCCACGCGGCACGTAGAGTGCCACGGACCGGATCGGCGTAAACCGGTCACCGGCAAAGGCCCCGTTCCGGATTTCCTTCAGCGACATGGCCGGCGGCTTCTGCTCCTCGTGGAAGGAGCGGATGTTCTGGATGCTGAACTTGATAGAGTCGATGACAGCGTCATCGACGAGCTTGAAGGCGGCGTCGAACTCGGCTTCGCTGACCTTGATGCGATCCTCGGAGATGTCGGCCTTGTCGAGCTCCCGCCCGAAGCGCGCTACCGCGCGGTCGCCTTCAGCGCGCACCGCCTCAAGGATCGGCCGCACCTTTTCGATGAAACCAGAAATATCGGTCTCAGATCGGCGCAGGAGATTGGCTTTCGCCTCCGCACTCAGCTTGGCATAGTCGTAAAAGGAAACGTCGCTCATTGCAGGTGCCCTCGTTTGCGCCGGAAACGGCGCGGATAGTCCTCGCACGGTTTTGCGCTCATGCGGTCTCTGCGCTTCACCGTAGCCGTGCTTGCGTTTTTATGTACGTACCGCTCGCCATCGGCGCCTTCAACGCCTTTTTCGCACAGCTGCGAGGTGTTCCATGATCGTCGCCGCAGCCGCCTTGCCCTTCGCACCGGTTTGGCCCGTCCACGGCACTAACATGCGAAAACACTTATGCAAAAGGTTGCTGCCGGCATTGCCAGGAAGGTAGTCCGATCTTGGGCGGCGGCGCCCGCTACTCATTAGCCGAGCAAGCCGCGTACCGGTTCAGATAGGGTCGGCCGTAGGGCTGAGTTCTGCGGAAGATCTCTCAGATTGACGCCAGGAAACCGCCGTCGACTGGAAGGCAGTGGCCGGTGATGTAGGCGGACGCGTCGCTGGCGAGGAAGATCACTGCGCCGCCGATGTCGGCGGCTTCGCCGAAGCGGCGTTGCGGGATCCGATCCAGCATGCGCGCCTGCCAGGCCTCGTCACGATAGAAGTCCTCCGTCATCGCGGTACGGAAATAACCCGGCGCGATCGCGTTGACGCGGATGTTCATTCCCGCCCATTCCGTGGCAAGCGCCCGCGTCATCCCGAGCAGTCCGGATTTCGATGCCCCGTAGGGCACCGCGGTCGGA
This sequence comes from Rhizobium sp. IBUN, assembly GCF_000510625.1. Lineage (NCBI taxonomy): Bacteria > Pseudomonadati > Pseudomonadota > Alphaproteobacteria > Hyphomicrobiales > Rhizobiaceae > Rhizobium > Rhizobium sp. IBUN. Next base: position 112,962 of record NZ_AZNV01000013.1, on the reverse strand, counting down.
ATGCCGACGAAGGAAGTTAGTGAGCAGAGATTGACGATGCTGCCGCCCGAGACTTGCCGCGCCATCTGCCGGGCCGTCGCTTGTGCCCAGAAGAAGGAGCCCTTGAGGTTGGTGTCGATGATCCGGTCCCAGAGCTCGCCATGGACATCCAGCGACTGGGACACCTGCTCGACGCCGGCGTTGTTGACCAGAATGTCGATATGGCCGGCCGAATCCGCAAAGGCTGACAGGGTCGTTTCGATCGACGCGAGGTCGGTCACGTCCTGGGCCGCAATATAACAGCGCCTGCCGCGCGCCTCGATGCGCGCTCTGGTCTCAGCAAGGGCAGCTTCCTCGCGCGCCGTCACACACAGATCCGCGCCTGCATCGGAAAGCGCCAGCGCGATCGCCTGGCCGAGCCCACGGCTGGCACCGGTCACGACGGCGATACGGCCCTCAAGGCTGAAAGATGATACGGACATTGCTGCTCCCTTCGCAAACGGCGCTCTGCGTCGTCCGGCTCAACGCGCCGAAGCAGCCTGTAAAAACGGCGCCATGCAATCACCTTTTCGCCGCCATATCCAGTGCGATGCGATCAGCGTGCCATTGTGTCCCGCCGGCATTGAGCGCCGCACACGGTCTGAACAATCTCGGGACCGATGAGTTTCTTCAAGACAGCGCAACCGATGGAGATCATCATGCCCGGGAAGGACAAGGAACTGTCGCGTGAAGAAGACTATCGCGATTTCGAAGAGCGCAATATCGATGAAGGCTGGCCTTATGCCGATAAGGGGCCAAAAGGAGTCGCTTCGGCAAATCGCGCCTATGGTTCAGATGACTCCGGCCGAGACGACAATAGTGGCTTCCGGGTGGACGGTGTAGACGAGGATGGCAATGAGAATCCTCTCAAGGATTCGCTGCGCCCAGGTATGATCGATCGCGACGACAGCGATGAACTGGAAGCGAAGGTGACTGAGAACCTCGAGAACATCCCTGACCTTGATATCGACAGTATCGACGTTCATGCGGACGGCCATACCGTGACCCTTGAGGGACAAGTCGAAACGATAGGAATGGCACGCAAGGTTGAACTCGCGGCACTCGCTGTCGATGGCGTGCGGCATGTCCGGAACAACATCGAGACAATAGCGGCTGACTCGCATATTCCGACTGACGATTGACGAAATGGCACGGCGAGATCCAGACGGTCGAGCGCTTGCGCTCTTCCGTCAGATGAATTGGCGCCACAGTGCGTAGGGTCCGCGAAATCCGTCCGGTCCTTGAAGTTGGACCTTCGCATGCTCAACGGAAGAGATCGGGCAACTCTGCTCGGGCGATCGCTCGGAGCCGGTCTGCCTCGGCTTTCTCGATGGAGCGGTATGGCCAGCGCAGCTCCGTTCCGACGGGGCCCCAGCCGCCGATTGCGCAGAGCAGCTTGTCGAGCGCGGCATTCGAATAGCCGTAAGTTTGGCGGAATGGAACGATGTGGCTGTCCATGAACGCGCAAATCCGCTTCTCGATGGCCAGCGCCGCGTCGATGTCTTCTGCCATCAAATCGGTCCACCACTGGGCGCCGCGCGGGCTGAGACAGGCCACGTTGGAAAAGGCGCCGGCGGCAACGCTGTGTTTCATGCCGGTCGCGAGGTGATGGCCGGGAATGAAAAGTGCGAACTCGTCAAGGTATTCGCGGGCAGCGGCATACCAAGCGGCATCGCCATCGGCGAGCTTGATGCCGACGACGGCAGGCGACGGGCGGCAGATGGCAGCCAGATCGCGCGGCGACAGTGCCCGCTTGGCATGTGGGGGATTGTAGAGGATCAGGGGGATTGCCTCTGCCTCATTCGCCGCGCGTTTCAGGAAATCGATTGCCTCAACATCCGTGACCGGCCACCAGTCCGGCAGAATGACCTGGATCGCCAGCGGCTTCAGAGCGGATGCGCGTGCAACACGCGACAGAGCGATGTGCGGATCTGGCTGGCAAGCGCCGATCACGAAGGGCATGCCGGCACTCGTGCAACGCTCCGCGAGGGTGATCTGGATCCTCTCGAACTCGGCGTCGGTCTGATTGTGGAACTCGCCAGCCGTACCGTTCGAATAGATGCCATCGACCCCGGCTTCGATCAGGATGTCGATCTCTTCGCCGAGTGCCGCGAAATCGATTGCGTCGTTCCCCATGATCGGCAGGAGAAGGCTCGCCCAATTGCCGGCGATCGAATGTCGTCTCTGCGTCGTCAAGGCATGGCTCCCAAAGGTATGTCGTCGCGAATGCACGCCTTGAGATGCCCCGGCGCGACTTCCCGCAACTCCGGAACGGCCTGGCTGCAGGCTTCGATTACGTGCGGACAGCGGGTGCGGAAAACACAGCCGCTCGGAGGATTGGCGGGGCTTGGAATTTCACCCCTCAGCACCCGCCGGTCGCGTTTGGCGCCAACATCCGTGGAGGGAATGGCGGAGAGAAGCGCGCGCGTATAGGGATGCTGCGGCCGGGCATAGAGGTCGCTGCTCGTCGCGATTTCCATGATGCGACCGAGATAGAGGACGATCACCCGATCACAGATGTACTCCACGACGGCCAGGTCGTGCGAGATGAACAGCATGGTCAGCCCGAGCCGCTGCTGCAGATCGCGCAGCAGGTTTATGACCTGCGCCTGAATGGAAACGTCGAGCGCCGACACCGGCTCGTCGGCGACAATCAGTTCCGGGGCCAGGGTCAGCGCTCGCGCAATGCCGATGCGCTGGCGCTGGCCGCCCGAGAACTCGTGCGCGTAGCGATTGATCGCTTCTGCCGGCAAGTCGACCTGTTCGAGAGCCACACGGGCGCGTTCGAGCCGTTCCTTGCGGGTTCCGATGCGCTGGATTTTCAGGCCCTCGGTCAGGATTTCACCGATGGTCATGCGCGGCGAGAGACTGGCGAAGGGATCCTGGAAGATATACTGCATGCGCGGACGCATGCGTCGCATCGCCGTGGATGAAAGGCCGGTCAGTTCGACGCCATCGAAGCGGACGTTGCCAGATGACGGCTCGACCAGGCGAAGGACAGAGCGGCCGATTGTCGTTTTTCCACTGCCGGATTCGCCGACGAGCCCTACGACTTCACCCTTACCGATGTCGAAGGAAATGGCCTTCAGGATTGTCAGCTGCGTACCGTGGGATGCGTAGCTTTTCGACAGGTCGCGAACGGAAAGCAAAGGCTCGGTCATCTAAATCTCCCGCCAGCGAATGCATCGGCTCTTATGAAGCGGTCCGACGGCTTCGAGTGCCGGAACCGCTTTCCCGCAAGCCTCGATTGCAAATTGGCAGCGCGGTGCGAAGGCGCAGCCGGAAGGCATGTTCATGAGGCTCGGAACGACACCGGGGATGGCCGCGAGCTTTTCGCCCGACTGTTTCATCCGGGTCGCATCGCCAAGCCGGGGCATCGAGGCGAGGAGGCCCTTCGTGTACGGGTGCTTTGGATTGCTGAAGACCTCGCCGACCGGGCCTTCCTCGACGATGCGGCCGGTATACATGACGGCGACGCGATGGGCGATCTGGGCGACGACGCCGAGATTGTGCGTGACGAACAGCATGGCCATGCCGCGCTCGCGCTGGAGCTTCAGCAAGAGGTCCAGGATCTGCGCCTGGATCGTCACGTCAAGTGCGGTGGTCGGCTCATCTGCAATCAGCAAGGTTGGATCGCAGGCAAGCGCCATGGCGATCGTCGCACGTTGACGCATGCCGCCGGACAGCTCGTGCGGATACTGGCCAGCCCGACGTTTGGCGTCTGGAATCCCGACGCTCTCCAGCAGCGAAAACGCGCTGGCCATCGCGACTCTCCGGCTTGCTCCGCGATGAATGCGAATGGGCTCGGAGATCTGGTCGCCAATCGTATAGACGGGATTGAGACTGGACATCGGCTCCTGGAAGACCATGCCGATGTCGTCGCCGCGAATGTCGCGCATCTCGTCTTCCGTCAGCGAAACCAGATTACAGCCGGATCCGTCCTTTCGGCGCAGGCGGATGCTGCCTGCCGCTATCGACCCGATGTTGCGGGTCAGAAGTCGCATGACGGAAAGGCTGGTTACCGATTTGCCCGAACCCGATTCTCCCACCAAGGCCACGGTCTCTCCCGCGCCGACGGTCAGGTCGACGTCGTTGACAGCCGTGACATCGCCTCCGCGAATGCGGAAGATGGTCTTGAGCCCCTGAATGGCGAGGATCGGTTCGGTTGACTGCATGGAGATCACCCGCGAAGCAGACCGGTTGCACGCAGGATCTCGTTGATCCTCGCTGTTTCAGCTTCGTCGAGCGCTGCTCGCGGGCGCGGCATGACGGCGTTGTCGATGATGCCGAGGCTCTTCATCGCGGTCTTGAAGCCACCGATGCCGGAGGCGCCGCCGCTGACGCGGCCCTGGGCAACCCAGACGATTTCGAAGAGCCGGCAAAGCCGTTCCTGCTCCTTGCGTGCGGCGACCCAGTCGCCACGCTGTGCGGCATCCCACAGGCGCACGTAACCATGCGGATCGACGTTGGCGATGCCAGGGACTACGCCGTGGGCGCCCATTAGCAGGGCGTTGTCGACGACAATCTCCGAGCCGGTCATCAGGAACACGTCCGGCTGATCGGCAAGATCGAGCAGGGCATAGCGGAAGTTGCCGTCATCGCCGCTCGAGTCCTTGAGGCCGATGATTGTGCCTTCTCTTGCCAAAGTCACCGTCGTCTGGCGCTGCAGCTTGACGTGAACGCAGACCGGAATGTCGTAGGCGACGAGCGGTACGTCGACGGCGTCGCGGATAAAGCGGAAATGGTCGAGGATCTCGGCTTGGCTGGTGACAGTATAGAAAGGCGCGGTGGCAACGACGGCGTCGGCGCCGGCACGTTTGGCAACGTCAGCGTGATGAATGACGCGATCTGTTGTCGGATCGATGACGCCGACGATCAGGGGCACGCGGCCATTCACCACCTTTGCCGAATGCTCGATGATCTCGCGGCGGGTCTTGTCATCGTGGAAAATCACTTCGCTTGTCGAGCCGAGCACGAAAACACCGTGACAGCCGCCCTCGATGAGGTGCTCCAGGACCCGCGTGTAGGACGGATAGTCGACCGTGAAATCCGCATTGAGTGGCGTCACGACCGGAGGAATTACACCTTGGAATTTCGTCATTGTCTCTTTCTTTCGGATGATCAGTTTAGTTCAGCACGAGGGTCAAAAGCGTCCCGAAGACCGTCGCCGATGAAGTTGATGGCAAGCACGGCAAGGATGAGCGCCCCACCCGGGAACAGCCATTGCCAGGGATATTGTTCGAGGACCGCCGTCGACCGAGCAGCATTCAGCATGTTGCCCCAGCTTGCGGCCGGCGGGGCGATGCCGAGGCCAAGGAAGGAAAGTCCGGCTTCAAGCAGGATGGCGTTGGCAATCTGCAAAGTCGCGTAGACAACAAGGATATCGATCGAATTCGGCAAGCCATGCCGGAAGAGGAGATGCGGCAGGCCGGCGCCCATTCCCCGAGCGGCGATGACGAAGTCACGCTCGCGGAGTTCCAGAAGCCGTGCACGCACCATTCGCGCCAGAAGTGGCCAGGACAGCAACGAGATGACGAGTACCGTCGGCCAGATGCCCGTGCCGGCGATGGAGGCGAGCACGAGGAGAAAAATCACCGGCGGCAACGTCATCACGAGGTCGACGAACCGCATGCCCACGGCGTCGGCCCAGCGGCCGCCAAGGGCTGAGACAGCACCGAAGAGAAAGCCGATGACGGCCGACATCAGCGTCGACGCAATAGCGACGAGGAGCGAGATGCGGCCGCCTTCCATGACGCGGGCAAACACATCGCGCCCGACGCCATCGGTACCGAACCAATGTTTCAGGCTTGGGCCCGAGTTCATCGCCAACAGGTCGATGTCGTTCGGCTTGAAGCTCCACCAAAGGGGATAGCTGAGGATCATCGCCAGGACAGGAACAGCCACGCAGACACCGAAAACGGCGGCGCGGTTGATCAGGAAGCGGTCGAGTGCACGGGCGAGGGGGCCGGGACTGCGGCTAGGGGTTCTGGCCAGCATAGTTACGCCACCTTGATGCGCGGATCGATCACCGCGTAGGTGATATCCGTTAGAAGGTTCACGACGATTACGCAGGCTCCGATAATGAGCGTCGCGCCCATGATGACCGGGTAGTCGCGGGTCTCGACGGAATCGACCAGCAGCAGGCCCATACCCGGCCAGTTGAAGACGCTCTCGATGAAGATTGCGCCGCCGATGGCAAGGCCGATGGTCGAGCCGATGAGCGTAACGACAGGCAGCAGCGCATTGCGCAAGGCATGCTTGAGGATCACCCAGAACTCGACGACACCCTTCGCCCGCGCCGTACGCACATAATCCTGATTGAGCACTTCAAGCAGGGAGGCGCGCATATAGCGCATGATCAGAGCCGCTTGAGCGACCGCAAGAAGAGATGCAGGCAGGATCAGGTGATGCACCAGATCGAGGATCGAGAAGGCCTCGCCAGGCGTCAGCATGCCGCCGGATGGCATCCATTTGAGCCGCACCGCGAACACGTAAAGTCCGATCAACGCGCTGAGGAACGCCGGGCTGGAAATGCCTGTGAGGGCAAGTACCGAAAACGAGAGGTCGGCGAAGGAGTTGCGCCGTACGGCGCTGACGATGCCGGTGGCGATGCCGACGATGATCGAGATAACGAGAGCCGTTCCCATCAATAGGACGGTGGGGCCGATCCGCGACAAGACTAGGTCGAGCACCGCCTGATCCATCCGCTTGATCGAGTAGCCGAGATTGCCGGCCAAGGCCTGCTGCAACCAAGCCAGATATTGTACGGGCAGCGGCTGGTCGAGACCGAGCCTGCTGCGCAGCTCGGCCAAATCAGCTGGCGACATCGGAATATTCGGATCGATATAGGCGTCGATCGGATCGCCAGGGGTGAGGCGCAGCAGAAGGAAAATCAGCATGCTCAAGGCAAGCAGCATGCCTATCCCGATCGCCAGGCGCCGGAGACTGTATCTCAGCATTGCAACTCCGTCCTGAAAAGGTGGCAGATGCCACCCCCTCGTACCAATGGGCGGTCTTTACTCGGCGATCGACCAGCGCTGCGGATCGGCCTGGTAGGGACCGCCTCCGGGAGCGGGAGTCCAGACGAAACCCTTGACCTTGGTGGAGACGACGCCATAGCGGTTTGCCACCCAGAGCGTGCCCCACGGGAGCTGGCTGTTCATGACCCTGCAGACCTGCTGATAGCGCCCGTCGCGCTTTGCCGCGTCTGGCTCGCCGAGGGCGGCATCGAGCGCGCCCGTCAGATCGGGCATCCGGGCGCGAACGACGTTCGGGCCGGCCGGCGGGATCTGCTTTTCGTTTAGCCCGACATTGATGCTGCCGGCGTCCGGTCCGTTTTGCAGGCCGGCATAAACCAGCTGAAACTGCGAAATATCGGCGTCCGGCTTCAGGACGATGCTGTTATAGGTCGGCGCATCGACGGCACGTGGCACGACGTTAATGCCGACCTGCGCCAGCATCGCCTGAACGGCGGCCAGCACATTGGTCGCCAAGGGCGTCGTGTAGTAGGTCAGGAGCGTGATCGGCTTGCCGCCGTTGATCTGGTCCCAGCCAGCTTCCTTCAGGAGCGCTTTTGCCTTTTCCGGATCATAGGCATAGGGATCGATGTCCTTCGGAACGAGCTGGTCAGCGACATAGGCGCAATTGGCCGGCTTCGCAGCACCGCCGTAGAGGCTCTGGATGATTGCGTCACGGTTGATGGCGTGCATCACCGCCTGACGAACACGCAAATCCTTCCAGATCGGTGATTCATGATTGAATCCCAGATAGTTGACGACGAAGGAATTGCCTTCGATCACGCGGAAAGACTTGTCTTCCTTGAATGTTGGGACCTCATTGGAATCGACATAGGTGAACTGGATTTCGCCGGCGCGAAGAGCGGCGATCGCCGCCGCCGGATCGGCGAAGTAGCGATTGATGATCTTCTCCAGGGCCGGCTTCCCGCCGCGGTAGTCCGTGTTGGCGGCGAGTTCGACATACTGGTCGTTGACATACTTGGTGAACTTGAATGCGCCGGTGCCGATCGGTGACGTCGACCACCATGGGTTCTTGGCGAGCTGGTCGGCCGGTATTGCGGCGAGCGCATGCTCGGGCAGCATCATGACCTTGGTGAGCGTATCCATGAGGCTTGCGGATGGGGCGCTGAGTTTGAGAACGAGCGTGTGCTCATCGGGAGCTTCGACGGATGAAACCGGCGTCAGGCGGGCCGCGAGAACGGAGCCGGTCTTGGCGTTCTTGGCAAGCTCCATCGTGAACTTGGCGTCCTTGGCGGTAAACGGCTTTCCGTCGTGCCACTTCGCGTCGACGAGCTTGAACGTGTAGGTCAGCTGGTCGGGGCTCACTTCATAGGACGATGCAAGAACGCCGACCGGCTTCTGCAGCTTCGCATCGTAAGTCACCAGCGGCTCGAAATAGATGCTGAGCCATGTGAAGCCGGCGGTGGCTGCAAGCGGATTGAAATTTCCTTGGAATCCGCCAGGCCCGACGTCGAAGCCGCCTGACAGGGTTGCGGCTTGCGCCGGGCGGGTGAGGCCTGACGCGACTGTTGTTGCCATCATCGCGGCGATCGCGATCGCCGAAAGTCGGGACAGAGTGTTCATTGCGTTCCTCCCACATTTGAACTTGTCTTGTTGTGTGTGATTACCTGCGCGATGCCTTCGTAGTGGCGGTCGAGGCGGCGGCGAGCCTCCTCCAGGTCCCGGGCTTCGACGGCATCGACGATGGCGGCGTGATCCCGCCAGGTGGCCATCGGGTCGACGTTATCGAGATTGACGAAATCCGAGGCCTTGTAGAAAGCGAGCCAGAACACGTCGATTAGCCGGCTCAGCGTTTCGTTCTCCTGGCAGCGGAAGAGCAGACGATGAAATAGCTGGTCGTCCTCGGCGAAGGATGCTCCGCGCTCGGCGTGCGCTTTCATGCGGTTGACGGTGGCGCGGAGCTCGGCAATGTCGTCCTTGCTGATCGTCTCCAACGTCTTGCCGATCAGGCCGACTTCGAGCGTCCGGCGGATCTCGATCACTTCCTCAATCTGGCGAAGCGCCCCGCCAAGGCCATAGGCAAGGTTGTCGAGCAGCGGCTCGAACGAGAAGGCCTTCACGAAGATTCCGACGCCGCGGCGCGATTCCAGGACGCCCAGGGATTCCAGCGCCTTGATGCCCTCTCGCAAGGAGTTGCGGCTGACGCCGAGTTGGGTCGCAAGTTCGCTCTCTGCCGGCAAAAGGGTTCCGGGCTTCAGGCCATTGTCATTGATGTAAGCACGCAGGCTCTCCTGCACGGACACATGCAGCAGGGGGGCTCTTGTCAAAGGCTTCATGGTCTTTAGGGGCATGCCGGGTCTCGCTGCAGAAATTCCAGATGCCGAGATACATATCCACTTGTAGGATATCTGTCAAATGAACATGTCAACGAAGGCGCCGGAGGGAGGTTTGTCATAGGGTTCGGCAAAGAGGCTTGGTACTTGGTCTTCCGCCCGTGGCCTTGCCGCCCGGTCGGGGGGCTGGCCGAGGGATTGGAGCCAGGATCTCCTTGTTTCCCCATCTCTGCCACACAAGTTCAGCAAATCCTGCGGGGAGCGTAATCCATCCAACTCATAGGTTTTGGTTATCGTAACGATCAGTAAATCCAACTTAGAATTATCGCCATTTTCCGATATGAAGGAGGAAAGGGAGGATGTATGTCGATCGGCGTACCCTTGGCTTGAGTGCTGAACCTCATTTGGAAACGGCGCAGCTCCGTTGACTTGTTTGGCAGATCCCCCTTTGGACGGCAGAAAATTCAAGGTAATCAAGGAGAACGTTATGGACCAGAAAACCGACAGCGCGGGCAAATGTCCTGTTGCGCATGGCAATACGCCCCGTGGTCGATCTAACCGCGACTGGTGGCCGAACCGGCTGGACATTCAGATCCTTCACCAGCATTCCGACCTGTCCGATCCGATGGGGACGGCGTTCAACTATGCCGAGGAATTCAAGGCGCTCGACCTCGATGAGGTGAAGAAGGACCTTCATGCGCTGATGACCGATTCGCAGGACTGGTGGCCGGCCGACTTCGGTCATTACGGCGGCCTGTTCATCCGCATGGCATGGCATAGCGCAGGCACCTACCGCATCACTGATGGCCGCGGCGGCGCCGGTGCCGGTCAGCAGCGTTTCGCGCCACTGAACAGCTGGCCTGACAATGCCAACCTCGATAAGGCCCGCCGCCTGCTGTGGCCGATCAAGCAGAAATACGGCAGCAAGATCTCCTGGGCCGACCTGTTGATCCTGACGGGCAACGTTGCACTGGAATCCATGGGCTTCAAGACTTTCGGTTTCGCCGGCGGCCGCGCGGACGTATGGGAACCCGAGGAACTCTTCTGGGGTCCTGAGGGAACCTGGCTGGGCGATGAGCGCTACAGCGGCGAGCGTGAACTCTCTGAACCGCTTGGCGCCGTGCAGATGGGCCTCATCTACGTCAATCCCGAAGGCCCGAACGGCAACCCCGATCCGGTCGCGGCTGCCCACGACATCCGCGAAACCTTCGCCCGTATGGCCATGAACGACGAAGAGACGGTGGCGCTGATCGCCGGCGGTCACACCTTCGGCAAGACGCATGGTGCCGGCGATCCTTCGTTGATCGGCGCGGAGCCGGAAGGCGGTGCGATCGAGGAGCAGGGCCTCGGCTGGAAGAGCACCTTCGGTACCGGCGTCGGCAAGGACGCCATCACCGGCGGTCCTGAAGTGACCTGGACGCAGACGCCGACTCAGTGGAGCAATTACTTCTTCGAGAATCTGTTCGGCTTCGAGTGGGAGCTGACGCAGAGCCCGGCCGGTGCGAAGCAGTGGAAGGCCAAGGATGCCGAAGCTTCCATTCCTGATGCTTTTGATGCGTCGAAAAAGCAGCTTCCCACCATGCTGACCACGGACCTGTCGCTGCGCTTCGATCCTGTATACGAGAAGATCTCGCGCCGCTTCCTCGAAAATCCTGATCAGTTCGCGGATGCTTTCGCGCGCGCCTGGTTCAAGTTGACCCACCGCGACATGGGTCCGAAGGTCCGTTACCTCGGTCCGGAAGTCCCGGCGGAAGACCTCATCTGGCAGGATGTCATTCCGGCCGTCGACCACAAGCTTGTCGACGATGCTGACATCGCCGCGCTGAAGGAGAAGGTTCTTTTGACCGGCTTGTCCGTGCAGGAGCTCGTCTCGACCGCCTGGGCTTCTGCCTCGAGCTTCCGCGGCTCCGACAAGCGCGGCGGCGCCAACGGTGCGCGCATCCGGCTTGCGCCTCAGAAGGACTGGGAAGCGAACCAGCCGGCGCAGCTCGCCAAGGTGCTCGATGTCCTCGAAGCTATCCAGAAGGACTTCAATGCCGCCCAGACCGGTGGCAAGAAGATCTCGCTCGCCGACCTGATCGTTCTCGCCGGCGCTGCCGGTGTCGAGAAGGCGGCAAAGGCTGGCGGTCATGACGTCACCGTGCCGTTCACGCCTGGTCGCATGGATGCCTCGCAGGAACAGACCGACGTGGCGTCCTTCGCCGCGCTGAAGCCGCGTGCTGACGGTTTCCGCAACTATGTCGGCGGCCGGCAGTTCATGAAGCCGGAAGAGGCCCTTGTCGATCGCGCCCAGCTGCTGAGGCTGACCGCGCCGGAAATGACCGTTCTCGTTGGCGGACTGCGCGTGCTGAAGGCTGGTCAGCCCGAGCATGGCGTCTTCACGTCTCGTCCCGAGGCGCTGACGAACGACTTCTTCGTCAATCTCCTCGACATGGGCACCCAGTGGTCCCCGGTTGCGGGTAAGGAAGGCGTTTACGAGGGACGCGACCGCAAGACCAACGAACTCAAGTGGACCGGCACCCGCGTCGACCTGATCTTCGGCTCGCACTCGCAGCTCCGCGCCTTTGCGGAAGTCTACGGCCAGTCCGATGCGAAGAAGAAGTTCGTCAAGGACTTCGTCGCAGCCTGGAACAAGGTGATGAACGCCGATCGTTTTGATCTGGCCTGATCGATAACATATTGGTGGACGCGGCGATAAGCCGCGTCCATGCATCCGTCCTCGTTGTCACCGCGCTCGGCTGTGGTGAAGGTCTCGGTCGCCGGTTGAGCAGCTTTCTGCTTTCTCATCCCTTGGGCTTCCGCCCGAAATCCTTGCGAAGCTCGTCCTTCGCCTTCTCCAGCTTTGTTCGCTGTGCCTTGGAGAGTTGCTGACCTGCACGGTTGACATAGAAATTCAGCATCAGCCGTTGTGACGCCGGTTCCTCGATGCAGGACGGCACCGCCGCCAATGAGCCACGCCCGTCAGCACGCCAAGTGCGAAGCGTAGAGCGTCTATGACGACGTGACGGTGCTGAAGCGCTCGCACCAGAAAATCACCGAAAGGTAGGCCGCTTTACCGCCAATGAGGTACGTGCAGTCAATGCGCGGTTGTGGTTTTATGGGGTCGGCCAGATGCGGCCGCTTGTATTGCGTCTCGGGCCCGTCAGGCATTCTGGCGGGCCCATGCAATTTGTGGCGCTTGCCGAATTGGACGGGTGCACGCGCGGAACATCAAGCATTTCGAACGGTTCTCCAACAATCCAATGATGGAGATGCGCATTTCTCTTGCCTTATCCGCATTGCTGTTGGTCTGGCTGTTTGCGCCGTGCGGCGCACAATCGCTTCCCGACCAGGCCGGTCCGTCGCTCGGACAGTCGAGCTCCACCCAGGCACACGAGGAGATCACCAATCCAGGCGGATTTGGTCGAGCGCCCGCAAGGCAGTTGACCATGCAACCACGCAAAGCACGATCAGGCCTTGCGGTGAGATCTCAGATCAAATCCACGGGTAAGCCGGTCATCAGTCCGTAGGGACTGCATCCGCTAGGTGTTCGAGGCAGAGATCCCGGCGTGTCGTCGACCGCCGGCAATGGCTCACAAGAACAAGGTTGGGTCTGTTCGGCTAGCCGGCGGCGCTTGCTTTGGCCACACGAGGACGCGTGCCATTCCGGCTATCGCGCGGGTCCGAGCTTCCAATCCGAGTCGCCAGACGGACAGGCGAGACCCTTGAATCGGGTTTCTCCCTCCAGCGTCCGCTGGGTCGTTACAAAGGCGCGGCATGAACTTTCAGGATCAACGCCAATTTCTTCGATCACCCCCACACTTCCCGTCGACGGATTCGCCCAGGCAAGGGGGTTCACTCCGACCGCGCCGCGACTGACCGTATCTGCGATGACCGCCTGATCCGTCTTCGCAGGCGTCGGACTCGACTGCGGGATCGCGGTGGTTTCCAAGGGTTCTACCTTGGTGCATCCCGCCAACAGCAAGGCCGCGAGGGCCAATTGCATCACGCCTATGTTCTTTCGCGTCATCTAGACTTTCCGATGATAGTTCTCCCGCATCGTAGCGTGCAATTCTGAGAGCTACCTGAGGAACTACTATAGAAATGGGCGCAGTGCCAGCCAGTTCCGTTCATTCCGACGCATTGCTTGTGAGTTCCACCGACTGCGCGCCTGCCCCAAGTCGGCGTTCAACGATGCTGCCCGGCCATCCCGACCCGCCGGGTGACCTTCTAGTCCGTTGATTGCGGATTCACGGCCCCGCGGGTGCCGGTTGATCGTCGTCTGGCCTATCAGTTCTGGCGCGCAGCGTCCGCGAGCCAGCTTTTTACGGCAGCCACGGATGCCGCATGACGGGGCTTTCGTGGCGAGATGACGTAGAAATCCGACCCAGCGGTAAGTTCGGTTGGCAACACACGGAGAAGGCGGCCCGACGCAATGTCCTCGTCCACAAAAAACGTGCTCGTCAGAGCAAGGCCCTGGCCAGCAATCGCGGCCTCAATCGCCAGGGAGGTCTGATTAAACCGAATATTCTTGGCGGTCGCCGGCGCTCCGTTCGGAAACGCCAATTCCAGAAACTGCGGCCAGAGATCGTGGCCATCGTGAAGGCGCGGGTAGCGCGAGAAATTGTCCTCTTGGTCGGGGAAGCCGAGCTTCTCCACCAGTAGCGGGCTGCCGACGGCAATAATCACGTGATCGAACAGCAGCTCCGCATTCAAGTTCGGTCCGAAGGGTGGCCGGCCATGACGGACGGCGAGATCCACCGCATCGGTTTGGAAATTGGCAATGCGATCACTCGCCAAGATGCGCAGATCAATGTTGGGGTGAGCCGCGGTAAAATCCGGCAGGCGAGGGATCAGCCATTTCGAGGCGAATGTCGGCGTCACGCTGATTGTCAGGTGAAGCGGTTCTGGTTTCAATGTCTCGGTTGCCTCCGAGATCAGCTCGAAAGCACGGCGGATGTTGGTCACATAGCTCTGGCCAGCCTCCGTCAACGCCAGCGTTCGCGGAAGCCTGTCGAACAGCTTCAGGCCCAACTCTGCTTCCAAGCCCCGTATCTGTTGGGCGACAGCACCCTGGGTGACCCCGATTTCCTCGGCTGCCAGGCGAAAGTTCAGGTGCCGTGTGACGACCTCGAACATGCGAAGGCCATTAAGCGAGGGAAGACGTCTGATACCTTCTGCCATTCAATAGATTTTCTACTGCTTTCTGAGAACGAAACTGGCTCGCACCGATGCCACACGAGTGATATCACGCTTTGCAGGCAACTGTAGACCGCAATTGCATGCGGGTCCTCTTTAAGGCAGGAGAGTACGATGTCAGGAGAAAAGGTAGCGGTGATCACGGCCGGCGGCAGCGGAATGGGCGCCGCCGCGGCGAAGCGTCTTGCAGCCGATGGGTTCAAGGTGGCGATCCTATCATCGTCGGGGAAGGGCGAAGAGCTTGCAAAGGCGCTGGGGGGCGTCGGCGTCACCGGCTCCAACCAATCAAATGACGATCTCCGCAAGCTCGTTGATCTCGCGATTTCCACTTGGGGACGCATCGACGTGCTCGTGAACAGCGCCGGCCATGGTCCGCGCGCGCCCATCCTCGACATATCGGACGAGGACTGGCACCGGGGCATGGAGGTCTACCTTCTGAACGTCATCCGTCCGACACGGCTGGTGACGCCGCACATGCAGAAGCAGAAGGCCGGCGCGATCATCAATATTTCGACCGCATGGGCGTTTGAGCCGAGCCCGATGTTCCCGACGTCGGCCGTGTTCCGCGCCGGGCTGGCGTCCTTCACCAAGATATTCGCCGACACCTATGCCGCCGACAATATCCGCATGAACAACGTTCTTCCGGGCTGGATTGACAGCCTGCCGGCGACGGAGGAGCGCCGCGACAGCGTTCCGATGAAGCGTTATGGCACGAGCGAGGAAATCGCCGCGACGGTTGCGTTCCTTGCATCGACCGGTGCAGCCTACATGACGGGGCAGAGTATTCGCGTTGACGGCGGACTAACCCGTTCGGTTTGATGCCGGCGGG
Source organism: Rhizobium sp. IBUN (assembly GCF_000510625.1). NCBI lineage: Bacteria > Pseudomonadati > Pseudomonadota > Alphaproteobacteria > Hyphomicrobiales > Rhizobiaceae > Rhizobium > Rhizobium sp. IBUN. The sequence goes on along the minus strand of NZ_AZNV01000013.1, from coordinate 97,627 downwards.
CACTGCCCCGGGGTGAAAGGCCTCCGGGGCGGTGTATCAGGAAACGGCGATTAGAAGCGGATGATCGCTCCGAAAATCGGGCCGTGCTCGATCACGTCGTAGGTGAAGCCATCGTTGCTGTAGTTGACGCCGAGGGCGCGGTAACCGGCAACCGCCGAGACGGTGTCGTTGAACTTATAGCCGATGCCCGCCAGCACGTCCCAGTCCAGGTCGGCACCTCCGCCGCCGATCATGCCCCAGCCGGTGAGATAGACCGTGTCGGTCAGCGAGTAGTTGCCTTTGATGCCCGCGACCCCGTCCACCCAATTGGCGCTATCGGTCCGCGACACGTTGCCGATGAGGCCACCGCTTAGCCCTATCGTTGTTTCGGCATGCCAGTATCTGGCACCGGCAACCACATCCAAGCGAGCCTTCGGATCTTCGTAGACGGTGTATCCGACGCCCAACAGTGCGCTGAATGTGACTGACTTGACATCGACCTCATCAGCGACGACGCCCCGCGGTGTTGCCGCATCCGTCGTTATGCGAGCATAGATTATGTCGGTGAAGACGCTGAACCGGTCATAGCGGGCGTCACCGGCTGCCATGAAGGCAAAGTCCAGATCCTTCAGGATGTCGCTGAAATTCTGATTGATGTCGACGGTCGGGAGGCCGAACACCTGAGTCTTGCCGTCGAGGCCCGCAACCCAGAAGTAGGGTGCGAAGGAAAACGTCCAGCCATTCGGTTGCACGGCCTGAGGTTGTGGCGCCGTGGCGGGCAAGAGATCTGCTGCATGCGTGGGTGTGACGAACGCCATTGCGGCAGCGGCGCATGCGATCAGTGAAATCCTGCTATTCATGATGAACCTGTCCCTCTCGCGTTCAGGTCACAATAGCCCCGATTCATCGACCTGAACTGATATCGCAGATTGCACTAAGTCTCGCCGTCCGCAAAGTGCTTATATTCTCTTCCTGATATCTCACATGAGGGCGATCTCGGCACGCAGCGTGGGAGAGCATCCCGGCAGCGCGGAGCGGCTGCTTCATCCCCGCCAGAACCTTTTTCGCTCCATCAGTTCGTCCAACGACGATTGAGCGGCGGTGATCAGTTTTTCGCTGTTGCCAGCGACCATCAGGGATTCGACGTCGGGATGTGATTCCAGCTCCAAATTGTGAATGACAGTCGGCGCGGTTACCATGTCGTTCAGGAGACCGAGTTCGCCCTGCAATTTCTCCATCGTTTGGATGAACTTTTCGTACCGTCGCTCGGCCTGCTTGCTGGAGAACAGGGACCTTAGGAATTCGCTCGCATATCTAAACTTCTTTGCCGCCTTGCGGGTTTCGTGCCGATGCTCATCGTCGGCTTCGACCAGAGACTTGCCGCGTTTTTTCAGTTTCTTGCGTTGACGGTCAAGGATGTCGATTGCGAAATCGACCACCGGTCCGTTCCGAATCTCTGCCGTTTCCACCAGCGCGAGATACTCTCCGCAATGCAGCCACTCGTTAAGGTCCAGCATAAAGGCTTTGGCACGTGAGCTGAAAAGCGCGTTCAGCACCTGCTCATAGGCGCTGTCGCGTGCTTCGAGCAAACGACTTTTTACGTCGCTGTTTCCAACCCTGGCAATCAGTACATCGATGTTGCGTGCCTCTCCGAGAACGCCCGCCAGCCACTTCAACTCTTCCTTCAACCGCTCAGATTCGGCGTCGACCAGGATCAACTTGTAGAGCGAGAAGGCAGATCGCAGCCGCCTGAGTGCCACGCGGGCCTGATGAAGTGCCGATGGGTTCGGGCGATCTATGACGATCGATTCGTTCAGCCGGAACTGCCGGAAACATGCTTCAGCAATGACCTGGAACGAGGCCGAGACCCGCAGGTCGCGGTCGAGATGCACGGGTTCCGCCTTGTATGCCGTTTGTTGCTCGCGGAGCAGGCGGTATCCTCTCTCCGCTTTCGAAGCGACACCGAAACGGATCGGGACAAGCGCCTCGATTCTGCGGGCAACGGTGAACAGCGTATATGGCTTGCCGTCCTTCAGTTCCAGCTCCAATTCCCGGATCTGCATCTCGCGGTCGCCGGCAACGATCGAGCCCATGTCAAGGACAACTTCAATCTGGCTCCCGTCCTGATTGACGTTCCAACGATGTCGCTTTACCAGGGTGGAAAACTGCCGGACGAGAGTGCCCTCCTCGATATCGAGTTCGGACCTCAGCGGGGTCGTGTAATCGATCACAGGTGTGTTGCCCGTGAGCGACGTTTCCCACTCGGAGCGCGCAAAGATGGCCCTGTTCGGTCCCGCAGCCTTGACCGTTTGGACGTGCGCTTCGCCAACCGTACGGATTCGCAGAGAATAGCCGCCCTCCCATGCCTGGCAGTCGGGCGTGTCGAAATAAATGGAGGTCAAGGGATCGACAGAGATCGGGCTTCCCAGCAAGCCGGATCCCAGCAATGTGTCCACCGCGTCGGCGCTCAGTTCAAGTTTCAGTTCTGTTTCTGTTGCCAATTAGCCTCTCCGCTCGGTTGCACAGTCCTAGGTGGAGGCAACTCTTTCTCGATATAGAGCGGTGGCATCGGGATAAAACGTCCTGATGACAAAAACCTGAGCGGGAATGCAACCGCAGCGATCTTTCACAAGAAAAGCGATCGCTGCTCGTTGCGGTACCCCGTCCGACTATAAGCAGGTGAGGAATCACCTCGTGCGTCGGTTGGACATGCTACTAGGCCAGGTCGGCGCTAGGAGCCGGATTGGCGAGCCGCTGTGTCCAGCGCTATAAAATCCGCTTCATCGAGAGCGATGCTTGCCGCCTCTACGTTTTCCTCAAGATGCTTTACCTTGGAGGTTCCCGGTATCGGCAACATCACAGGGCTGCGTTTGAGCACCCACGCCAGAGCAATCTGGCTTGGCGTCGCGTCGTACCTCTTGGCCAATCTGTCGAGGATGGACCCTGGACGGGCAAGCTCGCCTGCGGCCAGCGGGTACCACGGTATGAAGCCAATGCCCTCGCGCTCGCAGTAGTCAAGCACGTCCTCGCTGGCGCGATCGACGAGGTTGTAGCGGTTCTGGACCGTCGCGACGGGAAAGACCTTTCGGGCGGCCTTTATGTCTTCAACCGAAACTTCGCTTAGGCCGGCATGGGCAATGATGTCCTGATCCAGGAGCATCTTGACCGCGCCGAATTGCTCGTCGCGAGGAACCTTCGGGTCTATGCGATGCAATTGCCACAGATCGATCCGGTCGACACGGAGTTTCTTGAGGCTGCCTTTCGCGCGCTCGAGAAGATAGTCCGGCCGTCCGTTTGGCGTCCAGAGATCCGGTCCTTCGCGGGTCAGCCCTGCCTTGGTCGCGATCAGCAGCCCCTTGTAAGGATGCAGCGCTTCGCTGATGAGTTCTTCCGAAACGTCGGGGCCGTAGGAATCTGCCGTGTCTATGAAATTGACCGCGATCTCGGGCAGGCGACGCAGGGTTGCCAGTGCTCCGGCCTTGTCCGCAGGCGGTCCCCATATGCCGGGTCCGGTAATGCGCATGGCGCCGAAGCCGAGACGGTTGATCGCGATGCTACCGATCGAAAATTGGCCCGATGCAGCCGCTGAGATCGTGGAATTGTCTGGCACTGATCTTCTCCCGATTGCCGGTTAGGTGGATTTGCTCGGGCCTTAAGTGGAGCGGGCAGGGAGCAATGCAAGTCAGGACTGTTCAGACTTGACCGTGCGCCCGGAGATCAGACGCAGCCACGGCGGCAGGTGGAAAGCGCACATCAGCAGGTACATCATGGCCATGCCATCCATGGTTAAGACGTCCTGCATTGCGGAGCAGATTGTCTCTGCTCCGCCGCTTGCCATGGTGACAACCGCCATGATGGCGAAGGTGGGCGCTGCCGCAAGACACAGCCAGTCGGCGATGTTTGCTGCATTGTCGGCCGGCTTCTCGACCGATGCGCTGCGCCTTGTCTGGTCGGAGGAAAGCATCGGCTCTACCTCCGGCCGTATTCGTCATGATGCCGCCACCAGATACCTTGCTCATTGCGGCCGAAGGGCGCGCGGTCGAGCCATTGATACACGCCCCAAATACCGTCCAGGCCGCGGGCATAGCTGGAGTAGGTGTGGTAGACCACGCCGTCCTCGAGCACGAAGGCGCTGAGGCCCGGCCTGTCGCGCGTATAGGTGGCGATGTCGGTTCCAGTCATCGCGGCGATCTGGCCGACCGGGGTCTCGCTGCCGCGCAACTTCCATTCCTGTACGGTTTCGCTCTCCTGCGGCCCCGGTGCCGGCGGTTCACGCCGGTAGTTATATTCTATCCCGCCTTCGCGCTGTTGCTGCTGGCTAAACAAGACGCTGAAGTCGAGGTTGAAATCGCTACCGAAGGAAGAGGCCCAGTCGAAGGTCCATCCCATCCGCTCTTTGAAGGCCTGCAGTTTGGGAAGCAGCGCGCGGGAAACGGCGGTGAAGGCGACGTCATGGTTCTCGAGGTGAACGACAACGCCGTTGAAGCCGTCCGCGATCGAGGAGCAAGAGGGGCATCCGGCTGTATAGTCAGGACCGAACATGAAGTGGTAGATGAGCAGTTGCGAGCGGCCCTTGAAAAGGTCGGCCAGCGAAGCGCTGCCGCTGTCGGTCTCGAACCTGTAGTCCTTGTCGATCCGTACCCACGGCAGTTCCTGACGGCGTTGTGCCAGCATGTCGCTGCGACGGGTCAGTTCCTTCTCTTCTGCGAGCAGGTCGAGCCGCGCCGCAAGCCATTCTTCGCGTGTGCCTGTCATGTGCATCGTCATCATACTTCTCCTCTTGGTGCCTGTTGACGTAGCATGCCGCTCCTTGCGGCTGCTTGGTGATCGTGAGCAGACTAGGACCGGAGTGGGCGAGGGTGGGAGTTACAAGTTTGACGGGATTTCGATGGACTCGATGATCATCGCCGCGGCGAGGCTGCTTGCGACAGGCGATCTTCTCGGTGCGCTGAAGAGGGTGGCGCTGCGGAATGACGCGCCCGCGCTCGCCCTTCGCGGCATCGCGATGGCCCAGCTCGGGGATCTCGCGAGGGCAAAGGTCCTGCTGAAGACGGCTGCCCGTGCGTTTGGGCCGAGGGAGCCGGTCGCACGGGCGCGCTGTCTCGTCGCCGAGGCGGAAATCGCTCTGGTCTCGCGCGATCTAACCTGGCCTGCCAAGACACTCAGCTCCGCGCGGGAAGTGCTCGAAGCGCATGATGACCGCTTGAACGCCGCACATGCGCGACATCTCGAAGCCAGGCGGTCGCTGCTCATCGGCCATCTCGACGAAGCCGAACGGCTGCTCGCCGGGGTCGATCCAACACCGCTCCCGCCGCCCTTGCGAACGGCGAACGAGCTTGTCGTCGCGGGGATTGCCATCCGCAGGCTCCAGACGGGCGTTGCGCGCGCGGCACTGCTCCGGGCGGAAAATGCGGCGAGGGAGGCGGGAATCCCCGCGCTTCGTGCGGAGGTCGAAGGGGTCTCCGAGGTTCTGAAGGCGCCGGCGGCGCGACTGACCAGCCGCGGCGAGGAGCGGTTGCTGCTGCTGCAAGAAGTCGAGACAGTCCTGTCGTCCGGCACGCTTGTCGTCGACGCGTGCCGCTACGTCGTGCGGGAGGGCGACGCGTTCGTGTCGCTGACAACGCGCCCGGTCTTGTTCGCGCTCGCCCGTGCACTGGCGGAGAGTTGGCCGGCGGATGTATCGCGGAACGTGCTCGTTGCCCGTGCATTCAGGGCGAAGGATGCCGATGAATCGCATCGCGCCAGGTTGCGCGTCGAAATCGGGCGGCTGCGCGGCGAGCTTCACCGCATAGCGGATATCAAGGCAACCAAGGACGGCTTTGTGCTCGCCCCGCGGCGTGCCGACCAGGTGGTCATCCTGGCTCCACCGGTCGAGGAGCAGCATGGTGAGATCCTTGCTTTTTTGGCCGATGGGGAGGCCTGGTCGAGTTCGGCGCTGGCAATCGCGATTGGTGCGAGCGCGCGCACCGTGCAACGCGCGCTTGATGCCCTCGCTGAAACGGGCAAGGTGCAGTTTTTCGGACGAGGACCAGCACGCCGCTGGACTATCCCGTCACTACCGGGATTCCCGTCAACTTTGTTACTCCCAGGTCCACTGCCCAACGACTAGGATAAGCCCATGAAACACTCCCAAGCTGAAATCCTTCGTGAATATGGCCCCTTTCCAGATGTGAAGCAGGTGGGCGGCGTGACCTTTGACGGTCGGAATGTCTGGTTCGCGTCCGGCGACAGGCTGAATGCCCTCGATCCCGATGTCGGTGAGGTCGTGAATACGATCGCCGTTGCGGCACACGCCGGAACGGCTTTCGATGGGCGCTATCTTTTCCAGATTGCCGAGGACAGGATCCAGAAGATCGACCCGAAGACCGGCGAGATACTCTCGACGATTCCGGCCCCCGGCAATGGCGGTGATTCCGGGCTCGCCTGGGCGGAGGGAACGCTTTGGGTCGGAGAGTATCGCGGCCGGAAGATCCATCAGATTGATCCCGAAACCGGCGCTGTCCTTCGCAGTATCGAGTCCAACCGTTTTGTTACCGGGGTGACCTGGATCGGCGATGAGCTCTGGCATGCCACCTGGGAGGGCGACGAAAGCGATATCAGGCACATTGAATCAGAGACCGGGCAGGTCCTGGAACGGGTCGAGATGCCGGCTGGTATCGGCATATCGGGACTTGAGTCCGATGGCGCGGACCGGCTGTTTTGCGGCGGTGGAAACAGCGGCAAGATCCGGGCCGTCCGCCGGCCGAAATAGTCAGACCGTGCTCGCGCATGTGCGCGGTCGGCGCGGGAAACCGCGAGTTCTGCCTGTGACTAGTCCAATGTCCTGCGGAAGCGGCGGACGGCGATGAACATGGCGACCGCCATCAGGCAGGCCAGGGCAGTGGTGTCGTAGGCAAGGGTCTGGATGCTGGCGCCCTTCAGCATGATTGCCCTGACGATCCGGATATAGTGGGTCAGCGGTAGTGCCTCACCGATCCATTGCGCCCATTGCGGCATGCCGGCGAACGGAAACATGAACCCAGACAGCAGGATATTCGGCAGGAAGAACATCATCGCCATCTGCATCGCCTGCAGCTGATTGGCCGCGATCGTCGAGAAGGTGTAACCGATCGACAGATTGGTGATGACGAAGAGCGCGGTTGCGGCCGCGAGCGAAGCCGGGCTGCCGAGGATTGGAACGCCGAACACAAACAGGCCGGCCGTGATAATGAGCAGCGACTGGATGAGGCCGATCAGCACATAGGGCGCGATCTTGCCCAGCATGATTTCCAGCGGCTTGATCGGCATGGAAAGCAGATTTTCCATGGTGCCGCGTTCCAATTCCCGGGTGACCGAAAGAGCCGTGAAGATCAGCAGCGTCATCGTCAGGATCGTGCCGAGCAAGCCGGGCACGATATTCAAAGTCGACGAACCGGCCGGATTGTAGCGCCGGTGCTGGACGATCGAGAATGCGGGCCTGGTCGGCTCGGAGAACTCGACCTGGCGGTCATTGGCGAGCGCCGACGTCACGATGCCTGATAGCGCACCCAGCGCCGAGCTCGATGCGACCGGATCGGTGGCATCCGCCGCGACCAGTAGCGAGGGCGTGTCGCCGCGCCGAAGCGAGCGTTCGAACCCTTCCGGAATTTCCACGACGAACAAAGCCCTGCCGGATTCCAGAAGCGAATCCATGTCTTCGGCTCGGGTAACGACAGAGCGGATCTGGAAGAAATCGGTGTTCTCGAGTGCGGCCAAAATAGATCGGCCGACATCCGTGTTCTCGCGCATCAACACAGCGGTCGGCAGATTGTGCGGCGTCGTGTTGATCGCAAAGCCGAACAAGAACAACTGCATGATCGGCAAGGCGACCATCGTCGCCAACGTTATGCGGTCGCGGGTCATCTGGATGAATTCCTTGATGGTCATCGCCCAGAAGCGCCCGAATGAGATGCCGTTGCGGTTTGCCGGTCGCGTCGTCATTGGAAATTATCCTCCGCGCGACGCATCAGGTCGATGAAGGCATCTTCCAACGTCGCTTCACCCTTTTGCCACTTGAGGTCGGGCCGTTCGCGATAGGGCGCGATTGCCTTTTCGAGCGCCTTCGGATCGCGGCCGGCAACATGCAGGCTGATCCCAAACGGTGCCATCATGTCTATGCCCGGCACATTCTCAAGCTCGGACTGGAGACGATGCACCTCGGGCCCGGAGACGGTCCATGTCACGAGGCCGGTGCCGGCAATCACCTCGTCCACCGTTCCCTGCGCCAGCAGTTTGCCGTAGGCGATATAGGCGATCTCGTGGCAGCGCTCGGCCTCGTCCATGTAGTGGGTGGAGACCAGGACAGAGAGGCCGTCAGCGGCGAGGGCGTGGATCTCGTTCCAGAAGTCGCGGCGGGCTTTGGGGTCGACACCGGCGGTCGGCTCATCGAGGAGGAGTAGCGCCGGTTCGGGCAGGACACAGGCGCCGAGCGCGAGACGCTGTTTCCAGCCGCCCGAGAGCTCCCCCGCAAGCTGCTGTTCGCGGCCCTTCAGGCCAAGGCGGTCTATGGCGGCGCTTGCCTTGCCGCGGGCATCGGCCAGACCGTAGACGCGGGCGACGAACTCGAGGTTTTCCCGGATCGACAGATCCTGATAAAGCGAAAACTTCTGAGTCATGTAGCCGACACGGCGGCGAATACGATCGCTCTCGGTCAGGATGTCGAAGCCAAGACATGTGCCATTGCCGCTGTCTGGCGTCAGCAGACCACAGAGCATACGGATTGTCGTGGTCTTGCCGGAACCGTTGGGGCCAAGAAAGCCGTGGATGCGGCCCTTCTTGACCGTCATCGACACGTCATCGACCACCTTTCGGCTGCCGAAACTCTTGGTGAGGTGATGGACGTCGATGACGGTCTCCGGAGCATCGACGGCGATGGCTGTGTCGCTCATGGTCGCGCTCCCGCGGTGACATCCACCGGCTGGCCAGGACGCAGCGCCGTGGGATCGGTCGGGATCGCCTCAACGCGGTAGACGAGTTTGGCACGCTCTTCGAGGCTGTAGATTACCGGCGGCGTGTATTCGGCGTTCTTTGAGATGAAGCTTATCGTCGCGTCGGTCGGCTGGCACGCGCTGCAGGCAACGCGGATCGGCTGGCCCAGCGAGAAAAGCGCAAGCTCTGTTTCGGGTACGAAGAAGCGGACACGGATGTTCTCCGGCGGCAGGAGCGCCACGATCGGCCGGCCGGCAGGGACGACCTCACCCGCGCGATAGTAGATGGTCTCGATACTGCCTGTTGCCGGCGCCGAGACGAAGCGACGGGAGAGCGCGGCTTCCGCAGCGGCGAGATCGGCCTTTGCGACCGCGACTGCTTCCCTCGACTGGCGCAGCGTTTCGATGCGGGCAGGCAGGTTGGCGAGCGTGATCTGGCCGCGGACATTATCGAGGACGGCACGGTTGGCGGCTTCGGTGGCCGTCGCCGTATCGAGGTCCGCCTTTGTCGCGGTGCCGCGCTGGACCAGCACCCGGGTGCGGTCGAGCTCCTGTGCGGCAAGCTCCAGCCGGGCGATCGCCTCACGTTCGCTCGCGCGCAGTACATCGATCTCTTCCGGTCGCTTTTGCGCGGCCTCGGCGAGTTCCAGTTCTGCCTGCAGGCGCGCCAGCGAAGCGCGTGCGGAGCCGACGGCTGCCTCCTCGCTCCGCGAATCCAGGCTGAAGAGCGGCGAACCGGGCGCAGTCGCCTGGCCTTCGACGACGTCGAGCTTGACCAGCCGCCCGCTGGTGTCGGCGCCGATGAAAAGTGTGTCGGCCTCGACCCACCCCTGATAGGCACGTTGAGACCTGTCAGAAAACAGGAGGGGCAGAGCGGCAAGTGCCGCGGCGGCCACGAGAGCGACGATAAGGATTCGTTTCATATCGCGCCTCCTTGGGGCACGAAGAGCGTGTCGAGGAATGTGTCGAATAGCTTCTGCGCGTGGAGGTGCTCGTAGCCTTCGAAGAGCGTCGCCCAGACGATCGACATCAAAGCAGGCGCCATAACCAGTTGCGGAACGTCAGCGACGGCGGGATTGCGCAGTTCACCGCGTGCGGCGGCGCGGGCAAGCACGATCCGCAGGACCGCTAGACCCTTGGTGATGATCTCGCGGTAATAGAATTCGGTCACGACAGGGAACATCGGTCCTTCCGCGAGGATCAACCGCAGAAGGTGCCGGCGCTCTGTCTCCAAAACCTCGCGTTTGAAGATGGAATAGAACATCGCAACGGCGGCCCGCGCCGGGATCGCGTCCTTCTCAACCATGCCGCCGACCTCGCCGAGGATCGGCGCGGCGATGCCGGAGACGAGATCGATGAATAGCCGCTCCTTGTCGGGAAAATGCAAGTACACCGTGCCCTTGGCGATGCCCGCCCGCGCCGCGACGTCCTCCATGCGGGTCGCCGCGAAACCGCGCTCCGCAAAGCAGGCGAAGGCGGCGGCGAGGATCTCGGCGCGGCGCTGCTCGGGGTCTCGTTTCTCCCGCTTTCTCTCTGCCATTCTCTTGCATCCAAATATGACTGACTGGACAGTCAGTAACATAACGTGCGATTTTTCGCAAGCCGAGTCCGATGTGAAGCGGCCCTACGATAATGACGACGAACGGACATTCCGCGCTAAGGGGGCGAGGGCCTCATGATGGGGCGTCCTCACTCCAGACCGTCAACCGGTAGCGTCTTCGCAACGTGGCCATCGTCTCCTCACGACGGAGATGCGGATCGTCGACGACGGATCGCGTTTGTTGCCATTTCTCGTCAGCAGGTATCAACTGCGCCAGGCAGACACGAAAGAGGTTCAATTTCCCATGATCGTTCAGGCCTGTATCAACGGCGCGCGGCCAATCGACTATCATCCGCAATTGCCTGTCACGGTTGAAGCAATCGCACGGGATGCCGCCGCCGTGGTCGCTGCCGGTGCCGCGGAACTCCACATTCATCCGCGTGCCGTTGACGGAAAGGAAAGTCTCCGCGCTGTTGATGAGACCATTGCTGCGGTTCGGGGCTCCTGTCCGGGTTCGTTTCTCGGCGTATCCACCGGTGCCTGGATTGAAGGCGACGCGCACCGCACGCTTGAGGCCATTCGTTGCTGGAGTGTCCTGCCCGACTATGCGTCGGTGAACCTCTCGGAGGACGATGCCCCCGCCGTCATGGCATTGCTCCGCGATCAGGGAGTTGGGATTGAAGTCGGGCTGGCTTCAGTCGCGGATGCGGAGCGGTACATCGGACTTGAAGCCCATGAGCGCGTTTTGCGCATCCTCATCGAACTTGACAACGAACAGGACCTGAGGGGCGCTTTCGACGTCGCGGAGGGGATCGTCGGCACGCTACAGCGTGGGAATGTGCAGCGGTCCGTCCTGATGCATGGCTTCGACGCGACCGTCTGGCCGTTTGTCCGGCTGGCGAAGGAACGACGCTACTCCACCCGCGTCGGCCTGGAAGATGGAAAGCTGCTTCCCAGCGGGATGATCGCCGCGAACAATGCCGAGCTTGTCGCGGCGGCCGTCGAGATCTTTCGCAGCGAGAGCTGATCCTAGAGCCCGTGCCAGGAGCGCCCGCTCAACGCGGGCAGCTGGCGATGTATCGCCGACCGTAACGGTCACGGAAGTAGCACTGACCAGGCCGCCCAGCGACGTTGCCAATGACCGCGCCAGTGGCACCACCGATCGCTGCGCCCACGGCGGCACCGCGCACGTTGCCGGTCGCCACGCCACCGATGACCGCGCCGGAGGCTGCACCAATTCCCGCGCCTTGCTCGGTGGGCGTGCATCCGGCAATCGTGGCCCCTGCCAGAAGCAGCAAAATCGACGTGCGTTTCATCTCGCTTTCCTTCCTGTTCGATTTAATTCGCGCGAGGGTAGATAGAGGGATTTCGGAAAAGACAATTGTTGCTTTTAGTTCGCCGCCAAGCCTGCCTCGTTCGATCAATCGACCGCTGGTATCTCCATTGCCTATTGGACCGCTTGCTCCAATTAAGATTGGGTTTCAACCAAGAGCAGGGTCCCATCATGAACGAGCGTGAAGAGAAAATCCGTCGTCGTGCTTATGAAATCTGGGAGCAGGAGGGGCGCCCGCACGGCCAGGATATGAAACACTGGCTACAGGCGTTCAAGGAATTCGGCCAGCAGGCAGACAATGCAGCCAAGCCGACGGCCAAGGCCAAATCCGCCAAGCCGCGCGCCGCGCCGAAACCCGCTGCCGACAAGCCGACGGCGAAGAAGACAAAGGCGGCCGCGATCGCGATAACGGCTGCGCCCGGAGACAAGCCCCGTCGCACGCGTTCTCCAAAGTCCGTCACGACACACTAATCGTCAGCGCCTTCCCCGCCCGGGCCAACGTGGTTTGGCACAGGGCGTTCGGATGTCGGGCGCAGCTGTTGGACTTTGCGCAACTGGGCGGCGAAGACGACCATGATCATCAGCGGCCTTCGCCTCGGAGCAAGTCACGCCAAAACCTTGGCCTCGACCGCGGCTGCGACAAAGGCATCTCTGGCGGCTTCCAGGTGTGCAAGGTGGTTCATGGCTTCCACGCACCGACGCTTCGCCGCCTCAACGTGCATGCTGCTTTGGAGTGGCCACCTGTGCTCCAGATAGTCAACAGCTTCAGCCGGACCATGAATATGTTCAGAGGGGCGCGTTCCAATCCGGATAGCCACCGGTGCGGCCCACCTCGGTTCGGTTGCATGGCTGATCGTGTTCATGCTGAACCTCCTCTCTGCCAACAAACGATAAGCGGGATGTAGGTGTTCGCGGGAGCCGTTCAACACCTATCCCGCCCTCAAGACGATGCCTCGACAACATATTGATGCGAGGCTGTTTCGGCAGCCAACTCGACGCGAGTCAGTGGACACTTGGTAGTCTTGCCGATACGGCGAAGTCCTCCGCCACAAGTTCGCTGATTGCGATCAGAACCTCTTCAGCGGTAAAACCGGATGCTATCGTCGTTCGGATCAGATCCTGAAGATCCGGCTCGATCACCTCCCGGCAGTCTTCGAGTCGTTCGTCCGAAACAGTCAAGCTATGCAGTTCTTCCATAATCGACCCTTTCTTGGGGGGAATGCCGCCGAGGACTCCCGGCGGTCATCTTATAAAGTTATCGGCCGGATGAGCGGCGCTTGGGCGAGGCCAGGAGACCTTCGCGCTGCAACTTCTTGCGGTTGGCCTTGCGTTGTCTGGCGATCGCCTGTGCTCGTTCGCGCACGCGTCGCTCCGATGGCTTCTCGTAAGCCCGGCGTTCCTTCATTTCGCGGAAAACACCCTCGCGCTGCATCTTCTTTTTCAATGCGCGCATGGCCTGTTCGACGTTGTTGTCTCTGACAATGACCTGCATCTTTTTCTCCTTGTTGTTGCGGTTGAGTGCCTCTCAGCCAAGCTGCTCGGCGATCAGCTCCTGCAGCTCACGACGGGTGAGAAGGCAGGGGTAAGGTTTCCAGTTCTTGTCCGGGCGGCGAGCGGCGTCATCGCGCTCGCGCGGACTCGCCGCTGGGGCGGCGGCGGTAATGGGTTTGTTCAATTGAAGTCCTTTGCCGCACTGGCGGCATGCTCGACATGGCGACCTTTGTTTCCATCACGCAGACCGGAGGAAACGCAGTGAGATGGGACGCACGATGCGTCGACCATGTCAGGTTCGAATTTTTTGGGTGACCGCCATAAGATGGGAACGCGAGCGATGCGTTGCAAGGCTTCGTTGCGTCATACGCTCGTCGCCTACGCCGTCGACGCTGCTTGCTCTATGTTGCGGGCGACATTGCGGCCAAACTCTGAGAAGGCGTCTCTAGGCGTCGGTCCGCTGAGATTTTGGCTGGGATTTTGGCGAGGTCACCGCAAAACAGACGATGTGAGTTTTGCAGTGACCTCTTGATGACTAGGAAATGTAATCATCCAAGCACATGCTACCTGAAGTATGGAAATAGGGAATTTATCACATACGGTAATCCACATGAACTTTGGGAGCTGTCACCTGTTTCGCGGATGTCCGCTATGAACCTTTCGGGGAATGCCGGGCTCGAATGGTGATCCGCCGTTCGTAGCCGACCCCAATTCGGATGATGCTCTTTCCGCTGCGGGTCAGGATGTCCCAGGTCCGTATTTTCGAAGAAGGCCGCGGCGACTGTCTCGGTCCTACTGGCGCCGAGTGATCTTCGCAATTTTCCGCGACGCATACATCGCATCCGATTAAATCGCAAATGTATTGACCTCGCGATCCTGTTCGTGTACTTAAAGCGCATCCGAGTTATTCGTGTACGAAGCAAATCAACAGAAAGGGACTTTGCTATGAGGCAAGGGAAAAGGTTCATGCAGCCAGCCGTCGATGCCGTGCAAGCCGATGAGCGCGCGATGGGCGGCCAACACCCAAACGCGCCCCAGGCCTATAGTGAGTTTTCGCGAGTGCTTGACCCGTCTATCTATGAGGCGCTGCCCGACGATTGGCTGGTCGGCATAACAGACGTCGTCGGTTCGACGTCCGCGATCAAGTCCGGGCGCTATGAAGACGTCAACTATGCCGGCGCATCGGTGATTGCCGCGGTTGGGAATGCCTGGGGCGACTTTGATTTCCCCTTTGTGTTTCGCGGAGACGGTGCGGCATTCGCGCTGCCACCGCAGGGGATCATGACCGCGACATCAGCGTTGCGGCAGGTTGTCGCCTTTGCCAAGACCAATCTCAACCTTGCTCTCCGGGCCGGCCTCCTGTCCGTGGGCGAGATACGTGCCAGCGGACGCGACGTGCGCGTCGCGCGCTACGCCGCCTCTGAAGACGCGACTTACGCGATGTTTGCCGGCGGCGGTCTCAAGTGGGCAGAGCGGCAAATCAAGAACGGCCGATATCTGGTGAAGCCAGGCAGCTACACAACCGAGCCCGATCTGACCGGCCTGAGCTGCGATTGGGAGCCGTTTCCGAGCCAGAGGGGCGAGATCCTGTCGCTGCTGGTCGAGCCATCCGAGGGCGGGAGCCCCGAAGCCTTCGCGGCATTGGCGAAGTGCGTGCTTTCCGTTCTCGACGCCGGCACGCGGCAAGCCCATCCCCTGTCGCGGGATACCGCCATCACCAAGGACAGGGCGAGGTCGGTCAACCTCGAAACCTGGTTGGCGGTCGCCTCCAACTCAGACTTCCGCAAATATGACGATGGCCTGCGTCTAACGTTGGATTGCACACGCGAACAGATTGAAGCGGTCGAAGCCATCCTGGTTGCAGCAAAGGCGCGGGGTGAGGTCAACTTCGGACTGCATCGCCAATCTCACGCGCTCATGACCTGCTTCGTGCCTTCGGGCAAACCAGATTCGCATCTGCACTTTCTGGACGGCATGGGTGGCGGATACGCCAAGGCGGCCGAGATGATGGAGGCAAATGAGCTTCCGATGGTGTCAGTTCGCTAGGGTAAACGCTGCCCGACGCGCGTCCCATTCAGGAGAATTGCCGGCGTACTGCCACTGCAGCCCCTAACCGTGGCTGCGCGCTAGATGGACGCTCGGGCGGAGAGAGGATGTGGCGCGCCGCGCTGGCACCTCAACCACGCCGGGCGGCTTCGATCACCGCAACGTCAATCTTCTTCATGGTCATCATCGCATCAAAAGCACGCTTTGCCTGATCACCGCCTGCCGCAAGCGCGTCGGTCAGGATGCGCGGTATGATCTGCCAGGACACACCCCACTTGTCCTTGCACCAGCCACACTCGCTCTCTTGACCGCCATTGCCGACAATGGCGTTCCAATAGCGGTCGGTCTCCGCCTGATCCTCCGTTGCGATCTGAAATGAGAAGGCTTCGGTCTGCTTGAATACTGGACCGCCATTCAAGGCGATGCACGGAATGCCCGCAACCGTGAATTCGACAACCAATACATCTCCCTGCTTGCCGTCTGGATAGTCTCCAGGTGCGCGAATGACGGTGTCCACTGCGCTATCGGGAAAAGTTTCGGCGTAAAACCGGGCCGCAGCCTCACCATCTTTGTCGTACCACAGGCAGATCGTGTTCTTTGCCATTGCGCGGGTCCTTTCGGTCTCCGTTTCGGATCTCCTTCCTCAGATAAGGGGCAACCCGTCTTTCTCCACCCTATACAGGCGATTTCACGCGCGCAGTTGCCAAGCGCCATGCCAATCGCCGGGATGGAAGTTCTCCTTGGTGGCATCTGCACCTGAGGCGGCGGAGCGCCGAATACATCGACGCTCAAAGGCGCAGTAGAGATCAATCCTTTGCCGATCCGTCCTGCGTTGCCTTCAGGAGGTTGTTGCGCAGGCGTACCACGGATTTCTGCACGACTGGGAAGTCCTCTCCGAGGCCGGTCGCATCGACCAGTGGCGCGCCGGGATCCGCAGCGACAAGGTCGCGTCCAGCCGCCGTCAGGCTCAATCGTACCTGCCGCTCATCAGCGGGATCGCGTTTGCGGCGGATATAGCCCAGAGATTCAAGTTTCTTGAGCATGGGGGTCAGCGTGTTCGATTCCAGGAATAGCTTTTCGCCCAGTGTTCCGACCGTCTGGTCGTCTTTATCGGAGAGGGCAACCAGCGCGATGTATTGAGTGTAGGTCAGGTTCAGCTTGTCCAGGATCGGCTTGTACGCGCGGCCGAAGGCCAGGTTTGCGGAATAGACCGCGAAGCATAGGAAGTTCGAAAGCTTGTTGTTCTTGCTGTCGGCCTCGCCGGAAACGGGCGCCTCTGTCTCCAGGGTTTTGGCGGTTTTGGATGCGGACATGGGAGATCCTACTCGGTTGCTTTTCGCTTCTCTCTATATAAATCGCATCCGATTAAATCGCAATGGTATTGACGACACGTTTCGAACAGCATATTTAGATCGCATCCGATTAAAGCGGAGGCGAATGAAAAGCTAACCCGAAAGGATTTTACCATGACTGAGAAGCTCCTCTTTACCGGCAAGACCCACAACAAGGGTGGTCGCGACGGTTTCACACGCAGCAGCGATGGCGAGCTGGATCTTCGCCTGTCGCAGCCGCACCCGGCTGCCGAACGCCTTTTTGGCGCCGCATGGTCTGCCTGTTTCATTGGCGCCATCGAGCTCGCTGCAGCCCAGAGAAAGATCAAGCTGCCCGTCGAGCCCGAGATCGACACGGAAATCGATCTGAACGCCGACGGCGGTTCCTATTTTCTGCGCGCGCGGCTCAACGTCAGCCTGCAGGGCATCGACCGAGATGTCGCAGAGGAACTGATCCACGCAGCGCACGAGATCTGCCCGTACTCCAAGGCAACGCGCGGCAATATCGACGTGGCGCTCAATCTCATCTGAACGGATGAAGAACGCGCCCGGCGCAGCGCTACATCGGCGCCGGCCCTGCTGAGGTAAACTCATGTGACGTTCCGGCAATCCGCCGGAGCACCCAAGGAGAAACAGGAATGCGTGATGTCATCGAATTGCAGTTCGATCTCACCCCTCCCACACAAGAACAGATGCAGCAGCTTGTGGCGGATCTCAGTGAGGACGACCGTCATCTGCTCTTGGAGCATGGCGAGGAGGCGCCGTTTTGTGGCGTCTTCCTCCACGAGCGACGCGAGGGGCTCTATACTTGCCGCCTCTGCGGTCTTCCCCTGTTCAAGGCCGTTTCCAAGTTCGAAAGCGGGACAGGCTGGCCGAGCTTCACTGCGCCTGCCGCCAAGGATCACCTGAGGCGCATTCGCGATACCAGCTACGGCATGGTCAGAACAGAGATCGTTTGCGCACGCTGCGGCGCGCATCAGGGGCACGTCTTTCTCGACGGCCCGCCTCCGACAGGCGAGCGCTTCTGCATAAATTCAGGGTCGCTCGAGTTCACGCCGAAAGGGCAGCCGCTCCCTGACAAGCTTGGACGCGGTCGTCCCGAGGGCGAGCTTGCGCGGTAGTTGCGGGTTCGATAACTCAGACGATCGGCGCCAGCGTTAGGCGGTTATTAACGCTGGCGCACGACTTCACCTCCATTTGCGAGCAAATGGAGCGCGGGTCCGCCCATTGGTGATTGCGCTATGCGCAGGTCCGTCTATCTTGGCCCGGAGTGCTCAAGCGCAGTGCAACCGGGGCAGGGATCATGAAAGCCGCCTTCCACAAGACCTTGATGATCCTCGTCGCTTTAGCGCCATCGGTGGCCTCAGCTCAGTCAGGCGGCTGGCAATCCGACGGTAGAGGGACAAGCACCTGGCAAGTGTCGCCATCGGAAGGCACCTGCAACGTCAGCCAAGCGCAAAACAGGGCACGACGAGCAGGTATCCGTCGGACTGACCTGGTCTATCGCGACGAGAACGTCGTGACGCTGAGAGGGCTGACCGAGTGGGGTGAGCGCCGCGATATCACCTTTGCCAACATTCGAGGATGTCCTGAGATCGGCTTTCAGGATCTGCAACCGAGCCAACCCAGGCGCTGAGGTTAACCACGACCGTTGACCGGACGCCGGTCCCAAGAGGTAATTGAGCGCGACGGTTCCTCAGGCTGGGTGACGCTGTAGCCGTGCTGCCAACCTATAAAATGCTTGTGACCTGACGTTGGGGCAGCAAATAATCTTCCTGACGCCCTGCGGTCGTTTTGCACGTCGCTCCATCGCGGTCTCGCCCGACCTGCGTCGAATTCCGTATGCTACCGTAAAATACGTTGGTGCCGTGGACCGAATGGACTTATGCTGCATGTGCGAACAAAGCGCATGAATGACGGTGCGGTTTACTATTCACAGAGCAGACGCAGATCGCGAATACACTCCGAGCATAAGTCTTTGACCTCTCGCCGAGAGGGTGAACGAGGAGATTTGGCATGCGGTACCCTTCGTATCTTCCGACAGCTGATTTCGCCACTCACTTCGGTCCTGCGAGCTTCTTTTTCGACTATGCCATGGATGCCACGCAGCGCAGTGTGCTGTTCTGGGATGTCATGCGAAAGCGCGGCAACCAATATCGGGCTCACGCCGAAGCGACGGCGCCGCATGTACTGAGCTTCACGCCGGAGATCGTCCTTGATGGACGTTCCCTCCCGAGACCCGTCAACTACGCGCTGGTTCGGATCGTCCCGCCCAAGGGGATCGAGGTTGACGACACGCGCCGGCCGTTCGTTGTCGTCGATCCGAGAGCCGGACACGGGCCCGGCATCGGCGGCTTCAAGGCGGACAGCGAGATCGGTGTCGCGCTCAAGGCTGGGCATCCTTGCTATTTCATCGGCTTCCTCCCACAGCCAGTGCCGGGGCAGACGATCGAAGACATCGCGCAGGCCGAGGCTGCTTTTCTTGTAAAGGTGATTTCCCTGCATCCTCAGGCGGACGCCAAGCCCTGTGTGATTGGAAATTGCCAGGCCGGATGGGCCGTCATGATGCTGGCCGCCATGCGCCCGGAACTGTTCGGCTCGGTCATCATTGCCGGCGCGCCGCTGTCCTATTGGGCCGGCGAACGCGGCAAATACCCGATGCGCTACTCGGGTGGGTTGCTCGGCGGCAGCTGGCTGACGGCGCTTACCAGCGACCTCGGACACGGGCAGTTCGACGGCGCATGGCTGGTGCAGAATTTCGAGAACCAGAACCCGGCCAACACGCTCTGGACCAAGCAGTACAACCTCTACTCCAAGATCGACACCGAGGCGCCGCGCTATCTCGGCTTCGAAGAGTGGTGGGGCGGGCACGTCAGCCTGAATGCCGAAGAGATCCAATTCATCGTGGACGAGCTCTTCGTCGGCAATAATCTGGCGGCGGGCCGCATAAAGACATCGAACGGCGAGGCAATCGACCTACGCAATATTCGCGCGCCGATCGTCGTCTTCTGCTCGAAAGGGGACAACATCACGCCGCCCGCGCAGGCGCTCGGCTGGGTGCTGGACCTCTACGACGATGTGAACGAGATACGTTCGCACGGGCAGACGATCGTCTACACGGTACATGAAACGATCGGCCATCTCGGGATCTTCGTGTCCGCGAGCGTTGCCCGCAAGGAGCACGGCGAGTTCTCCAGCAATATCGACCTGATCGATGCGCTGCCGCCCGGTCTCTACGAAGCGACCTTCGAAGCAAGGACAGACGAGACCATCGGCGGAGACCTGGTCGAGGGCGATTGGATCATGCGATGCGAGGCAAGAACGCTCGACGATATCCGTGAGCTCGGTTGCAATGACGCCGAGGACGATCGCCGCTTTGCGACCGTCGCAAAGGTCTCGGACATCAACCTGTCGCTCTACAAGACGTTCCTCCAGCCTTTCGTCCGCGCCATGGTGCCCGACTGGGCGGCGGAACAATTGCGGGCAACGCACCCGCTGCGGCTGCAATATGAGCTCTTCTCCGACGTTAATCCCTGGATGGCGCCGATTGCAGATCTCGCTGTCGAGGTGGCGGACGAACGTCGTCCGGTTCCTGCGGACAATCCGTTCCTGGCCATGGAGCAGGCCGTCTCGCGCCAGATGGTAGCGGGGCTGGACGCCTGGCGCGATGGGATGGAGGCGCTGAGTGAGGCGACCTTTCTCACCGTTTATGGGTCTCCGCTGCTGCAGGCGGCTGTCGGTATCGATCCGTCCGATGCAACGCCACATCGGCGCGCGGCCAAGACCGGCATGCATGTCCAGATGCTCAAGGCGAGGATCGAGGAACTCAAGGCGCAAATCGGCAACGGCGGGCTTCGGGAGGGCATGGCGCGCAGCCTGCTTTACGTCGCGATGGCGAGTGACGCAGCCGATGAGCGTGGCTTTGCCGCCATCCGCCGGATGCGGCGCGCCGAGGACGGAATGCCGGCAATGACGCTCAGCGAATTCAAGGCGTTAATCCGCGATCAGTTCTTCATGCTGCTGATCGATGAAGAAGATGCCGTGAACGCGATCCCCCGCCTGCTGCCGGCGGAGGAGGGCGTTCGCCGCCAAGCATTGGATTCGCTTCGGCAGGTTCTGAATGCGCGGGGTCCGCTTTCGGAAGAAGCCGAGAAGCGGTGGCAGAGGATCATCGGGCTCTTCGACGTTGGCAACGAGACCGTCGCCGAGCCCGTAACGCCGCCGATGAAGCCCACCCCGGTCAAGGCTGTCAGACGCGGGGCTTGAGCCCGGTCTTTTCAACATGGAGCAGACGCAGATGCCGGATCTGAACAACGCCAGGGAAGAAGCCGAGAGTCATGAGAAATACGAGCGGCTGATCGCTAAAGCAAAGCAGGTTCCGCGGATGCGAACGGTCGTCGTCCATCCTTGCGATGAGACGTCGCTGCGCGGCGCTGTCGAAGCAGCCGAGGTCGGGCTGATGCATCCGATCCTTGTTGGGCCGGCGGAAAAGGTGCGTGCGGTCGCAAAATCGCACGGCCTCGATATCTCGCCGTTCGAACTGATCGACACGCCGCACAGCGACGCGGCCGCGGCAAAGGCAGTGGAAATCATCCGCGAAGGCGGTGCTGAACTGCTGATGAAGGGCAGCCTGCACACGGACGAGCTCATGCGGGCCGTGACCTCATCAGCCACAGGACTGAGGACAGCGCGGCGGATCAGCCATGTCTTCGTCATGGACGTCCCGCATCATGCGGAAACGCTCTTCATCACCGACGCAGCCATCAACATCGCGCCGGATCTCGACGCCAAGCGGGACATTATCCAGAACGCCATCGACCTTTTCACGCAGATCGGCCTTGGCACGCCGCGGGTGGCGATCCTTTCGGCCGTCGAGACGGTCACGTCGAAGATCCCTTCGACAATCGACGCTGCCGCGCTCTGCAAGATGGCCGAGCGCGGACAGATTACCGGCGGTATTCTCGACGGACCGCTTGCCTTCGACAATGCAATCGACCCGGAAGCGGCGAGGATAAAGGGTATCCACTCTCCGGTTGCCGGCCACGCCGAAATCCTCGTCGTTCCCAATCTGGAAGCCGGCAACATGTTGGCGAAGAACCTCACCTTCCTGGCAAGGGCAGATGCAGCTGGCATCGTGCTCGGTGCGCGCGTGCCGATCATCCTGACATCGCGGGCAGATTCGGTGCGGGCCCGTCTTGCCTCTTGCGCCGTCGGCGTCTTGCTTGCCGATGCGCGCCGCCGCACGGCACCGATACAGGGTGGTTGAGGCCATGGACACCATCCTCGTCGTGAATGCCGGTTCGTCCAGCCTGAAGTTCGAGGTATTTTCGGTCGCGGACTCGTTGGAGCGGCTGATCAAGGGGCAGATGGAGGGGATCGGCACCGCGCCGCACCTGACCGTCAAGAGCGCCGGCGGCGAGCGGCTGGCGAACGAAAATCATCCACCCGAAGCCGTTCCCGATCTGCCGGCGGCGATGCGGCTGGTGGGGGAGTGGTTGCGTCAGAGGCAGCAGGGCCGGTTGGTTGCTGTCGGCCACCGGGTTGTTCATGGCGGTCCGAACCATTCACGTCCAGCACGCATCAATGAGGAGTTGCTCCGCGAATTGGAGCAATACACGCCGCTGGCGCCCTTGCACCAGCCCAACAACCTCGCGCCGATCCGTGTGTTGCTGGAACGCCAGCCGCAGCTTGCACAGGTCGCCTGCTTCGACACCGCCTTTCATCGCGGCCATGACCCAATGACGGACCACTATGCCATTCCGGCGCACTATTTCGACGAGGGTATCCGGCGCTATGGTTTTCACGGGCTGTCCTACGAATATGTGGCCGGACGCCTGGCCGAGATCGCGCCTGACGTTGGCAGCGGACGGGTCATCGTCGCGCATCTCGGGAGCGGCGCATCCATGTGCGCGCTGTATAAGGGGCTAAGCGTCGAGAGCACGCTCGGATTCACGGCGCTCGACGGGTTGCCGATGGGCACGCGATGCGGGCAGATCGATCCTGGTGTACTTCTCTACCTGCTCCAGCAGCATGGAATGACGGCACCGCAGTTGCAGGATCTCCTCTACAAGGAGTCGGGCTTCAAGGGGCTTTCCGGCATCAGCAACGACGTGCGCGACCTGCTTGCCAGCGACGACGCCGGCGCGAGGCTCGCGCTCGACCATTTCGTGCATCGCATCGGCCTCAATGCCGGCGCGCTGGTTGCGGCCCTCGGCGGGCTGGACGCCTTCGTGTTTACGGCGGGTCTCGGTGAAAATTCAGCGGTGATGCGCGCCCGGATTGCCAAAAAACTTGGCTGGCTTGGAGCGTCGCTCGACCCAGCACGAAACGAGGCCAGTGAGTTGCTCGTCTCGAGCGACGACAGCAAGGTCGCTCTTTATGTGGTGCCGACCGACGAGGAACTGATGATCGCACGGCATACGTTCGCGCTTATCGCTGCATAGGCGCCTGCCACACCTATTGAGCTGAAGAGAGGGCTGACATGATTCCCGAGGTAAAGGCCAAGCTTCTCGAAGGAAAGCGCGGACTGGTGGTCGGCATTGCCAATGACCAGTCGATTGCCTGGGGTTGCGCCAGGTCATTTCGCGCCTTTGGCGCGGAGCTTGCAGTGACCTATCTCAACGACAAGGCCAGGCCTCATGTCGAGCCACTGGCCGAGGCGCTGGAAGCGCCGATCTTCATGCCGCTCGACGTCGCGGTCTCGGGACAATTGGAGGCCGTGTTCGACCGCGTCGCGGAGCAATGGGGCGAACTCGATTTTCTCGTGCATTCGATCGCCTTTTCGCCGAAGGATACGCTGCAGGGACGCGTCGTCGATGTGCCGCAGGAGGGGTTTCTGAAGACGATGGACATTTCCTGCTGGTCGTTCATTCGCATGGCGCATCTTGCCGAACCGCTGATGAAACGCGGCGGCAGCCTGTTCACGATGACCTACTACGGCAGCCAGATGGTCGTGAAGAACTATAACGTCATGGGGGTCGCCAAGGCGGCGCTGGAAAGCGCCGTTCGGTACATTGCCGCGGAACTCGGACCCAAAGGCATCCGCGTGCATGCGATCTCGCCGGGCCCGCTGGCAACGCGGGCAGCCTCGGGCATTCCCGAGTTCGACGAACTCCTGAACAAGGCCCAGGAAACGGCCCCGGCGCGCAGCCTCGTATCGATTGACGATGTCGGCATGGCGACTGCCTTCTTGGCGCATGACGCGGCGCGATTGATGACGGGCGATACCATCTACATCGATGGCGGCTATCACATCATAGATTGATCCGACACGGGGTGGCGCCATCGGAAGTATCGTCGCCAAAACAAGCCGAACCCGACGCTCAGAGTGCGAGCGACGGGTTCGGTCGAGGTTTCGGAGAGCGTCAGGATTTGGCTGCCGCGGCGCGCTGTTTGCGGTATTGCACGGTCGGCAGACCGCCCCAGCCCCAATTGTCGAGATCGACTTCTTCGATCACCACATAGGTCGATTCAAGCGGCTTGTTGAGGACGTCGAGCAGAACCTGGCTGACGCCCTCGATGATTGCGGCCTTCTCTTCGGCCGTGACCGAATTGCGATCAGGCGTGGTTCCTTCGCGGGTAACCTGTACAGTGACGATAGGCATTTCCGTCTCCAATGAAAGAGGGTTGGTTGCGTCTTTGACGGCAGCCGCGCTGTTGCAGCGCAGCCGCTCCATAGTGCTGGCTACCAGCGGCCCGCGTTCGAGCCGCCGTCGACATGGAGAATCTCGCCGGTGATGAAGCCCGCGGTCTCCAGATAGAGAACGGCGTCGACGACATCGCGAATGTCGCCCATGCGGCCCACCGGATTCAGCCCGGCCAGTGCCGAGTGCTTTTCAACCGCATGCATCGGCGTCTTGATAATCCCTGGAGAAACCGCGTTTACACGAATGCCGCTCTTCGAGAACTCCATCGCCAGCGACCGGGTGGCCGCGTTCAGACCGCCCTTGGTCAGGGAAGCAAGCACCGAGGGCACGCCAGCGATTGGCTGGTCGACGAGGCTGGTGGTAATGTTGACGATGTGCCCCGAACCTTGCTTCAGCATCTCCGTGGCGGCGCGCTGGGTGATGTGGAAGAAACCAGCCACATTGACACCGAGGTTATGGTCGTAGTCTTCCTGGGTCATTTCGACGAACGGCTTGGCCAGGAAAACGCCTGCATTGTTCACCAGTGTGTCGATGCGGCCGAAGCGCTCGAGCGTTTCGCGCACGATCCGCTCCGCGGTCTCCGGTTTGCCGATATCGCCTGCGACGTCAATAATGTCCGCATCGACGCTGGGCTTGATCGACCGGGAGGTGGCGACGACGCGATAGTTCCGGTCGCGGTAGGCCCGCACCAATTCTGCGCCGATGCCTTGCGATGCGCCCGTGATGATGGCGACCTTCTGTTGCGTGCTCATGATGTGATCCTTTCAATTGCCGCGGCCGTTTCAGGTGAGGCCGCCCTCCGCCCTCGGCGTTGGTGCAATTGATTTAGATCCATTCGACATCTGAGAGAATTGTCGCTGTTCGGACAACAATCAACCGAATGTCGGCATAATCAGGCGAGAGTGCCTGCTGCCGCTGCCATATTCGCGAATTCGGAACGGAGGCGAGGTGTCGCGAAATCGACAAAGGCGCGAACCTTCGGCACCGACATCCGGCCCTGCGGCGCGAGCAGGTGCACCGGAAGTGGCGGGTGTTCGGCGTCGGCGAGCACGATCTTCAGGCGTTCATCGCGCACATAAGATGCCACATGGTAGGAGTAGAGCCTCGTCAAGCCGCCGCCTGCAGCAGCGGATGCCGCTGCTGCCCGAACGCTGTTGACGATGCAGCGCGGTGTGAAGTGAACCGTGCGCGGAATGGACGAGCCCTTCGCCGGCGTGAAGCTCCAGGAATCCAGGCCGAAGTTGCTGAACGCGACAATCTGATGTTTCGCCAGGTCGGCGGGTTCGACGATACGAGGATGGTTGGCCAGATAGCGAGGGGAGGCGACGACGACGCGTCGCACGTCGCCACCGAGACGGGTGGAGACATGCGAGGAGTCCGGCAGGTGACCGATGCGCACGGTAAGGTCGACGCCCTCATCAACGAGGTTCACCAACCGATCCAGCATAAGAAACCGGACAGAGACCGTCGGGTGAAGTTCGAGGAAGTCGTCCACTATGGGGCGCAACACCTCTTCTCCCAGGATCGGCGGCGCCGAAATTGTCAGCGTTCCGCGCGGTGCCGCGCGCTCGCCGCCGGCAAGCATGTCGGCTTCCTCGAGATCCACCAGCACACGCCGACAGGCCGCCGCATACCGTTGACCTGCCTCGCTCAGCTTCAGCGTCCGGGTCGTCCGGTGGAGCAGTTCGACACCGACATGTGCCTCCAGGAAGCTCAGAGCGCGGCTGACTGCCGTTGGCGATCGTTTGAGATTACGGGCGGCTCCGGCGAGACTGCCCTCGTCAA
The DNA here is from genome assembly GCF_000510625.1 of Rhizobium sp. IBUN. Lineage (NCBI taxonomy): Bacteria > Pseudomonadati > Pseudomonadota > Alphaproteobacteria > Hyphomicrobiales > Rhizobiaceae > Rhizobium > Rhizobium sp. IBUN. The sequence goes on along the minus strand of NZ_AZNV01000013.1, from coordinate 71,531 downwards.
TTGCCGTCACAAACACCTTCATTGCGTCGATGCGATCCATTCTGCCGCCTCGCGGAATAGTGATTGTTCGGCGGCGAGTATTCACCCGAAGTCGGTGGGAAGTAAATACGTATGGGCCGGGAGCAACAGGCTTCTGGCACGTATACCAATCCAAGTGGCGCAAGGAGATTGGCAGCGGGAAGTGACTACCGCCATTTGGCAATTGGCGCGGGCCAAGTTGGGCGGCTTTCGCCGTTGATCGGCGGCTGCTGAGGTCGCTTGCATTCTGATACAATTCGGGGGGAATGCGACACATCCGGGATACTTCGGACCGGTCCTATGCAGGCACCATCAACGACCAGTGTGTGAGCATCGGTCAACTGCAGGGGATGACGACATGATCCTATTCCTGATTGCTTATCTCGCAGGGGCGCTGACCATCGTCAGCCCTTGCATTCTCCCGGTCCTGCCATTCGTCCTGTCGCGGGCAGGTCAGCCGTTTACACGAAGCATCCTGCCGATGTTACTCGGTATGATCGTGACCTTCGCCGGCGTGGCAACGCTTGCTGCGGTCGGCGGAAGCTGGGCTGTGCATGCCAACGAAATCGGTCGATACGCTGCCGTCGCCCTGATCGCCGGCTTTGGCGTGACACTGCTTTCGCCGCGTATCGCCGCGGTGGTAACGCGGCCGGCGGTGGCCCTGGGCAGCCGCCTGTCACAGCAGGCGAGCGGCAAGAAGGGGAGCGTGGGCACGTCCTTCCTTCTCGGCGTCGCGACCGGCCTTCTCTGGGCGCCCTGCGCCGGTCCGATCCTCGGGCTCGTCCTGACTGGCGCCGCACTGCAAGGAGCAAACGTTCAGACGACGCTCCTGCTGACGGCCTACGCCGCGGGTGCTGCTACCTCGCTCGCAATGGCTGTCCTTGCCGGGGAGAAGGTCTTTGCCGCGATGAAGCGATCGCTCGGCATTGGGGAACGTCTGCGGCAGGCGCTTGGCATCGCCGTGCTGGCCGGTGTCACGGCAATTGCGCTCGGGCTCGATACCGGCCTGTTGTCGCGCCTTTCCTATGCGAGCAGTACCCGCATCGAGCAGTCGTTGCTCGACAGGCTGCATAACGCAAGCGATACGGCCGGAAAGCCGTCGGGCAGTGCGATGCAGTTCGCCGCGAACGATGCGCGCAAGGGATACCAAAGCGACCTGCCTGTGCTCGGCCGCTTCGTGTCGCTTGACGGTGCCGTGGAATGGTTGAATTCGAAGCCGCTTACGGCTGAAGAATTGCGCGGCAAGGTCGTTCTGGTCGATTTCTGGACGTACTCCTGCATCAACTGCATCCGGACGATCCCCTACGTTCGGGCCTGGGCAGAGAAGTACCGGGATCAGGGCCTCGTCGTGATCGGAGTCCATTCGCCCGAATTTGCCTTCGAGAAGCGTGTTGATAACGTCCGTCAGGCGATCGACAAGTTCCAGATTGGCTATCCCGTTGCGATCGACAACGACTTCAAGATCTGGCGGTCATTCGGCAACAACTACTGGCCCGCCCACTACTTCATCGATGCCAAGGGCCAGATCCGGCACACCCAGTTCGGCGAGGGAGACTACGAACAGTCCGAACGGGTGATCCAGGACTTGCTGGCGGAAGCCGGTGGAAGCAAGAAGGTCGACGCAGCTACCGTCACGCTCGATGCCAAGGGCGCCGAGGCGGCGCCCGACCTCGCGCAGCTGCAATCCGGCGAATCCTATATCGGCTACCTCCGCGCCGCCAACTTCATTTCACCGGAAGGCGTCGGAGCAGACGTTGCACGCGACTATACGGTGGGAAAGCCCGATCTCAACGAATGGGGTCTGACAGGCAAGTGGACCGTGGGCGGTGAGCAGGCCTCGCTGGATCAGGCCGGCGGCGGCATCACCTATCGGTTCAGCGCACGGGATTTGCACCTCGTGCTTGGGCCAGGCGCTGACGGCAAGAAGATCCGCTTTCAGGTGAAGGTGGATGGCGTGGCGCCCGGCGCGGACCACGGTTCGGATATCGACGCTGAGGGAAACGGTACCGTTTCGGAAACCCGGCTCTATCAACTGGTGAGACAATCGGGAGAGGTTCGGGAACGGACGTTCGAGATCCGCTTCCTCGATCCTGGTGTCGAGGCTTTCGTCTTTACCTTCGGATGAAAGGACAGAACAATGAAAAATCGACGGAAAGACCCTTCGGCCTCATTCCGCGCCATTGCACGCCTCGGCCTCGTGGCGCTGGCGGTGATCGGTGGCGGCGGCGTGGCGCTGAGTTTGAATGGCGGATCGAAGCCCGAGGAAGCCAAGCACGTTCCTCCGGCTCTGCATGACGTGACAGCGACGCCCGGAAAGCAATCGCTGGTGCTTGCCGGCGGTTGCTTCTGGGGCGTCCAAGGTGCGTTTCAGCACGTTGCCGGCGTCGTGAGTGCCACGGCGGGGTATGCCGGCGGAAGTGCCTCGACCGCGACCTACGAGATGACCGAGACAGGGCAGACCGGTCATGCTGAAGCCGTGGAGATCGTCTACAATCCGAAGCAAGTCACCTACGGCCAGTTGCTGCAGATCTTCTTCTCTGTGGTTCACGATCCGACACAGGTGGATCAGCAAGGCCCTGACGTCGGCAAGCAATATAGGTCGGCGATCTTCCCGCTGAACGACGAGCAGGCCAAGGCCGCCTCCGACTACATCGCGCAACTCGGCAAGGAAGGCGCGTTCGGTCGCCCGATTGCGACGTCGATCGAAGTTGGGAAAACGTTCTATCGCGCCGAGGCCTATCATCAGGACTACGTCTACAACAATCCCAGCCAGCCCTATGTCTACATCTACGAGCAGCCGAAGATCGAAGCTCTGAAGCGGCTTTTCCCGGAGCAGTATCGCGAGCGACCAGTGCTCGTCGCGGACCAGGCACGCTGACGCTAGCCGCAGCGACGCGGCGAGTGGCCAGGAATGGTCAATACAGATCGGATCGGGTTCCGCCCGATCCCGAGCCTTACACAGAGGTACAGTTCTCAGCACATTCGAACACATTCACGATACGCGCTGCCGTCACGCTGAATTCAACCCGCTGACGAGCAATCTGAGTTTTTCGGCCGCTGGCCCGAACAGACCGAGCAATCGAGGAGAAAGAAAATGCGCATTCTGGTCATCACTTATGCTGTGCTTGCGTTGGCAGCTGTGCCATGCGCCTGGGATAGCGCTCCGGGCGAGCCGCCCCCGATCGCGGCACTGTTCTCGCTGTTGTCGCCGGCGGCGGATGCCGGCTCGAAGGAGCCCGCGCAGATGGCGAAGGCTTCCTTCGTGACGTCTGATAACCTATTGCTCCAACACGCGAATTATTGAGGAAATCCACAATGAAACTCTTCCAGGACAAGATCTCGTCGGCTGCGTCCCGTGTCAGGATCGCACTTGCGCTGAAGGGTCTGGACGTCGAGCGCGAGGCGATCGGAATTCTTGGGCCGGATGCACTCAACCGGAAGCCGGAATATCTGCAACTCAATCCGCAGGGGCTCGTTCCGGCTTTGCTGACGGATGAAGGCGTATTGCTGACGCAGTCTCTCGCCATCATCGAATATCTCGACGAGCGTTACCCCGAACCTCCACTCCTGCCCGGCAAGCTTGAAGATCGCGCCTTTGCGCGGACCGTCGCCCTGGCGATCGCCGCGGATATCCATCCGCTCCTTCCGCCCCGGGTGACCGCGCACCTGGGAACGATCGGCGTCAAGGCCGCGGATATCGCGGAATGGAGCCGCCACTGGATCCGTGTCGGCCTGACGGCAGTGGAAGAATTGCTCGCGCGGCGGCAGACAGGTCAGTATGTGGCCGGCGATGTGCCGTCGATGGCCGACATCTGCCTCTTCCCACAGGCGATCAATGCGGAGCGGGCTGGGCTTCCGCTCGACCAGTGGCCCCGAATTGCAGCGGTTGTCGCCAGGCTTCGAGAGATCCCCGCTTTTGCCGACAATGGTCCGGCGCCCCGAAGCTGAGATCCTTGCGGTTCAACCAGTACCGCTGCCGGATTCTTAGCCTTGATGGCTCGCAGTGCGGCCGAATGCCGCGCGCCGCTTGATTGTCGCCACATCGGGTCGTCCGCACAGGGAATCTACGATATTCAACCGCTGGGTGCTTCAGCCCTCGAGGTCGGGTCACGCGTTGGCCCGGCCTTGCTGATTTTCGCGCGCGTGAGTTGTTGTAGGTTGTGCTGTGAGCGGACAAAAGCAGTGCAATGTATACCAATGTATCTCTCAACAAACGTATCTACATTGGGTTTCAATTCCAGCCAGCGGACACACAAACGATACACATCGATCATGCTTAATATCGGTGTCTTTAACACAGTCTGGAGAGTAGCGATGGCAGAGGAAGTCAACCAACAACGGCGGCGGTTCATGGGCGTGGCGGCACTGACCGTCGCAGCCGCACAATTAGGGGGCATCGGGACGAGCCTTGCCCAGGCGGCGACGCCGGCTGCTGCCCGCATTCCTGCCATCGCGCCAGGCACCAACACGTCGTTCGGCACAATCAAGCAGATCGATGCAGGCGTGCTTAACGTCGGCTACGCCGAACTTGGAGCGAGCGACGCGCCTCCGGTCATTCTCCTGCATGGCTGGCCCTATGACATCCACACCTATGTCGACGTCGCGCCGCTGCTGGCCGCCGCCGGCTATCGCGTTATCGTGCCTTATCTGCGTGGCTACGGCACTACGCGTTTCCTCTCCGACAAGACGATGCGCAACGGTCAGCAGGCTGCGATTGCTGCCGATATCGTGGCGTTCATGGATGCCCTGAAGATCGAGAAGGCGCTGATCGCCGGTTGCGATTGGGGCGCTCGGACGGCCGACATCATCGCGGCCCTTTGGCCGCAGCGCTGCAAGGCCCTGGTTTCCGTCAGCGGTTACCTCATTGGCAGCCAGGAAGCCAACAAGGCGCCGCTACCGCCGAAGGCGGAGCTCGCCTGGTGGTATCAGTTCTACTTCGCGACCGAACGCGGTCGCAAAGGCTATGAGCAATACCGGAACGAGTTTGCCAAGCTCATCTGGCAACTCGCGTCCCCCAAGTGGAATTTCGACGACGCGACCTTCAACCGCAGCGCCGCCGCCTTTGAAAATCCCGATCACGTCGATATCACCATTCACAACTACCGCTGGCGTATCAGTGCGGCCAAGGGCGAGCGGAAGTATGACAAGTTCGAAGCACAGCTTGCCAAGTTCCCGGTTATCGGCGTGCCGACAATTACGTTAGAAGGTGACGCCAATGGTGCGCCTCATCCGCAGCCGGAGGCCTATGCCAAGAAGTTCTCGGGCAAGTATGAGCATCGGCTGATCACCGGCGGCATTGGTCACAATCTGCCGCAAGAAGCGCCTCAAGCCTTTGCACAGGCTGTGGTCGACGTCGACCGGTTCTGATCGCTCTACCGGTGGATAGCCGCGGCTTTTCCGGTTTGGCCTTTGGAATTCTGAACCTGGCGGAGAGCGTTTTCGGCGTTCACGCCGGGTTTTTTCATGGGTACGCGTGTGAGCGATCTCATCAGTCGCAATCTGCGTCCGGCAATTGGTTGAGATATCGGCCGTTCGCCTGCGGTTCGTATCGCAGTGTATCGGCCCCACGTCTGTGGGGGAGTTGGTTACATTTCAGCGTGACGGCGAAACATTCCAGACACGTGCGGAGCGCCATCTGTGTTCGACCGCAAGCGAGGCAATCGGGCCTCGGCGGCGTCCATTTCGTCGAAAGGAAGAACAGTATGAGTGAGAACCAGAAAGTCATCTACACTGGTAAGACACACACGACCGGCGGCCGCGATGGAGCATCGCACAGCTCCGACGGTCGCCTTGACGTCAAGCTGTCCTCGCCGGGCAGCACGGGGCAGGGGACGAACCCCGAGCAGCTTTTTGCCGCCGGCTGGTCGGCCTGCTTCATTGGCGCAATGGGCTTTGCCGCCGGCAGCCTGAAGGTCGCGCTTCCGGCCAACCTTGCGGTTGATACCGAGGTGGACCTTTGCAGCAGCACCGGCGGCTACTCTCTTCAGGCACGCCTCAACGTCAGCCTGCCGGGCATTGATCAGGAAACTGCGCGGGCCATTGTCGACGCGGCACACCAGACCTGCCCGTATTCCAAGGCAACACGCGGCAATATCAACGTCACCATAAACCTCGTCTGACGAGATAAGAAAAAGGTCCTCCCCGTCAAATCGGGTGTGTGATGTTGAGGAGCGGCAGCCGTCACGGCTTCCGCTCTTTTTATTGGAGAGTGTGCCCGGCGGCGGGTTAAGCCGCGGTTTTGTTGATGGCGATTTCCGCCACGAGGCCACCGCCGTCGCGGTTGCGCAGCGTCAGCGACCCACCGATTGCCGCGGCCAGCTGTACGGCAATAGCAAGGCCAAGTCCGGTTCCGCCGGTGTCGCGATTGCGCGACTGTTCCAGCCGGAAGAAAGGCTTGAGGACGGCTTCCAACTGATCATCCGGAATGCCGGGGCCATGATCGAGCACGCTGATCACGATGCCCTCATCGGAGCGGCGTTTCACCTCGATCTCGGCGCTGCCGCCGAACTTCAGTGCATTGTCGATGAGGTTCGTCAAAACGCGCCTCAAGGCATGCGGCCGCGTCATGATCGCGCCGCCGCTCATCTCCGTGATAGCAACGGCCTTGCCGGTGTCCTGGTAGTCGTAGACAAGGCTCTCGATGAACGAGGACAGGTCGATGCGCGAAGGTTTTTCGACATTGCCGTGGGCGCTACGAGCATAGGCGACGCCTTCCTTGACGAGACGTTCGATCTCGCCGAGATCCTGCATCAACTTGTCCCGATCGCCGAAATCCTCGGCCATTTCTGCCCGGAGCTTCATGCGCGTGATCGGCGTCTGCAGATCATGCGATATGGCTGCAAGTATCTGGACGCGCTCCTCTAGATATTGAGCGATGCGCTCGCGCATTGCGTTGAAGGCGGTTGCGGCATAGGCGACTTCGCTTGGTCCCGTCTCACTCAGGCGAAGGGCCTTCACGTTCGGATCAAGTGTGTCAGCCGCTTTTGCGAGATTGACGAGAGGACGAATGGCCTGACGCACGGCAAACCAGCTGCAGAGGACCAACAAAGCCAGTTGCGCGGCGAGTACATAGGGCAGCCAGTCGGCGAGGGGCATGATGCCCGCGGGATTGACGTCTATCGTCAGGGGCGTTCCATCGCTGAGGGCGAGATGCGCCTGAAGGCGGAAATTCGGACCGGGGATGGTTTCGACCGTGATCGGAAACTTCGGCCCGATCGCCGCCCGTACCTTGGCGGCAAATTCGGTGCCGCGTGCATCGAGCGCCGGTTTTCCTGGCAGGCCCGGCCCCAGAACAAACCTGTAGCTTCCCCGGTCAAGGCGATCGAGCCAGTCGGCGCGCTCGTCTGGCGGGAGGCGATCGAGGATGGCGATCGAGGTCGAAACATCGTTTTCGAGGGTGTTGAACATCACCGATCTGGCGGCCGTGTAGCGCTCGAAAAACAGCACGGTGAACGACATGGCATGGGCGACCGCCAGGCCCGCAAGCAGAATAAGAAATAGCCGCGCTCCGAGGGTGCGCGGCCACAGACGAAATCCATTCAGAAGGGCGTGCGTCGCCATCAGCGGGCCTCGGTGATCTCGATCGGCATGGAGAAGACATAGCCTTCGCTGCGAACGGTCTTGATGTAGGTCGGTTCGCGGGCATCGTCGCCGAGCCGCTGGCGGACACGACTGACCAGAAGGTCGATCGAACGGTCGAAAAGCTCGGCGTCGCGGCCTTGTGTCAGGTTGAGAAGCTGATCGCGGTTCAGCACCCGTTGGGGGTGGTCGATAAAGACGCGCAGCAGGCGATATTCGGCGCCGCTGAGTGCGATGACCGTCCCATCGGAATCGACAAGATGCCGTGCCGTCGTATCGAGCTTCCACTTGCCGAAGCTCAGCAGCTGGCCGGCTTCCGACACCTGCAGATTGGGCGGCAGCATGCGGGTGCGCCGCAGCACGGCCTTGATGCGCGCCAACAATTCGCGTGCCGAAAATGGTTTGGCCAGGTAGTCGTCTGCGCCCATCTCGAGGCCGATGATGCGATCCATCTCGTCGGTGCGCGCTGTCAGCATGACGATCGGAACGGCCTTGTGTCGTCCGGCCCGCAACTCGCGGCTCAGAACGAGGCCATCGTCGCCGGGCATCATGACATCGAGGATGATGAGATCGACCGAGTTCGCGTCGAGGAATGCGCGCATCTGCCGGCCGTCGGCGACGGCGGTGACACGCAGGCCGTTTTTCTTCAGGTAGCTCGACACGAGCTCCCTGATTTCGCGATCGTCATCGACGATCAGGATGTGGTCGATGTGCTCCATCGCGCGATCTCCATTATTGCACTGCTAGCGACGCCCCTGATGTATCCGCCGTATGTTTACGGCCCGCGGGCTTGCATGTCTCTGTATCCAACGGATCTTTGGATACATTGCGATACAATGTCCACACCTTGAATTCCTCCGATAAGTCATGGAAATCGTTTTGTTCATTCCGATGGCATTGGGCCGGCAGCTGTCCGGTGACAAGCTGCTCGCGGCACGCCGTTCGCATTGAGATGACGGTCACGCCAGGGCGAACATTTCCGCGGTTCTGGGTGCGAGGGGCGCATTGCGCCTATGAGCAGCAGAGCAAACAATCTGGATCGCTCCACCCTTAGGCAGCCTCAAGCGTCCGATCGCTTTCTGCGACAAACACATCGAGAAATAAGGTACACCATTGATCGGCGGTGACTACATGTGCGAGAATCTACCTATAACCTGGGGGCCTGAGGATGATCCAAATAGTAGCGGCGGCGATGATGGCAGTTCTTGTTGCGGGTTGCGCGGTCACGTCGGTTTCCTATTCGGGGGAAGGATATGCGCCTATTCCCGGCAGCATAACCTATGGCGGCCAGCCTCGAACGAAGCTGACGAAGGCGCCGATCGGCTCTTCGTTCCCCCATACGTTCACGGATCAAACGGGGCGTGAGGTCGAGGAGATCTATGTCATCCAGCCCGATCGAACTCTGCTTATAGTCCAGCGACACTATCGGCCGTTCTTGGCCTGGAGCAGAAGGTAAGGCAGGGCTGAGAGCCCATGCCCCGATCGACTCTCGGGAAAACTTTCGAGGTTCGTTTGGCGAATCCGGCTGGCTGCAGAAGATCAATCACGTCCGGATCGCGCCAGATAAGTCAATTTGCCCTTCGTCCTGGAATGCGTCGGCACCTCGACACCCACGACCTAAGGTACATTCCGGTACAAATCGACGCTCAACAAACACACACCGTATACATTCGGCCGCTCTAATCCGACGCGATGTTGGGCAAGTCCAACGCGCGCGCAAACGCGCGGTTGCTCAACGCCGATTTCCAGTCTGGAAGATCGTCGACAGGGCAGCAGACAAGGATGTACCGGTGTTTGGAAGACCAGAGGGCAGGACGATGGAAAAAGGCTTCTACATAGGCGTACTTGCCGCCCTCTTCGCGGCTTTTGCCTTTTCGCTCAACTTCGTTGTGCCCTTCATAATTGGTGGCTATTCGACCTTTGATTTTGCCCTTGTCCGCCATGTAGCCTCCGCATTGGTCGGCTTGTGCATTCTGTTTTCGAATAAGGGGGCGGTACAATATCTCACGCTCCGAAACGTGCTTTCCGCGATCTGGCTCTCCTTCATTGGCTATGTCGGTTACTTCCTGACGGTAACGGGAGCTGCCATTTTTGCGGGGCCAGTGATTGCTCCCGCCTTTCTTGGTCTGGTTCCAATCGCTCTGATGGTCATCGGCAATCAAAGGCAGGCATCATTGCCATGGCGGTTTCTGCTGATGCCCCTCATGTTGGTCCTGGTCGGTCTAATGTTGGTCAATGGTACGGTATTCACGGCCGAAGGATTGGATTCTGTCCGTTCAGTCTGGATCGGCGTTCCATTGGCGCTTGCAGCGGTCGCGTTGTGGGTCTGGTTCGCGATTTCCAACCAGGCCGCACTGGCCGCCCGGCCTGACATGCCATCCGGTGTGTGGTCCGCTCTTATTCTCGTCGGTGGAGGCGTCTTGATGCTTGCCTTCTACCCGGCCGGAGCTGCAATGGGTCTCTTCCAGCTTCCCAAGCTCGGCTTCGGCTGGCATGCCGCCGGCTCGCTCTATGTTTGGGGCGCATCGTTCGCACTACTGGCAACGGTATGCGGCGTGTGGGCCTGGAACATTGCCTCAAGAAACTTGCCTGTCGCACTGGCCGCGCAATTGATCGTTTCGGAAACCGCGTTTGGTGTCATCGGCGGGCTGGCAGTCCATGCGCGATGGCCGAGCGCTGTAGAAACCGCAGGAGTCGCCATTCTTATTGCTGGGGTAGTCCTGTCAGTCCGGATCTTCTACGAAACACAGTTTCGACCGGGCAATCCGGTGCTGGCATCGGAGTGAGTGCTCTGCCGCCAGGTGGTCGACGCTCGCCCAAAAGACAGCTTCGGCCGGGATGCACCGCAAGCGGTCATTCGGCCGACAGGTATTGTCCGCAGCTTATTCCTTGCCTGAATCATTCAGCGGGTCGATGTTGTGGGAAAGTGTTCCGACCCCATGACAGCGGCGGCCGATATTAGTATCGAAGCATCGGGTAAGCCGGTACAAGAAGTCTAAGCCTAGCGACGGTTGAGTATTCGGATGACCGATAACTCTATTTAGCGCCTCCGACCCATCTCAAAATTCTTCAAGGTCGCTTGGCGAAATCGAACGGAACGGGGCGAGCGATGCGCGACACAAATGGCTATTTTCCGCGTTGGCGGCTGAAGACGGAGGGGCGCATTCTGCCCGACGAGCGGTTGCCCACAGGGCAGACGATGGTGCTGGGCCTCCAGCATGTCGTGGCAATGTTCGGCTCAACGGTGCTTGCTCCGATAATCATGGGTTTCGACGCCAACGTCTCGATCCTGTTTTCCGGCCTTTCGACGTTGATTTTCTTTGTCGCCGTGGGCGGGCGCGTACCGAGCTATCTCGGCTCGTCCTTCGCCTTCATCGGTCCCGTTCTTGCCGCGACGGGGGCGGTCGCCGGGGCGCCCAACCCGAACATCGCGCTGGCGCTCGGTGGCATCATCGCCGCGGGTGCGATTTATGCGCTGATCGGCGTCGCGGTCGCGCTCGCCGGTCATCGCTGGATTGAACGGCTAATGCCACCAGTCCTCACCGGCGCAATCGTCGCCGCAATCGGGCTTGTGCTCGCGCCGATCGCCATATCCAGCGCCTCGGGCATTGGCCCTGCCAACCCTGAGGGCGACCAGCTCTCGCGCTGGGTCGCAATTCTGACGTTCGCCGCCGTCGGCCTGGTCGCGGTCTACGCGCCGGGCATTGCCCGCCGCCTGCCGATCCTTCTCGGCGGTGCGCTCGCCTATCTCGCCTATCTCTTTGTCGCGAACGGTTTGGGCCACGGCGCGCCGATCAATTTTTCCGGCGTCGCGGCGGCCCCTTGGTTCGGTTGGCCTCACTTCACGGCGCCGGTCTTTTCCGGCTCCGCGATCACGTTGATCGCCCCAGTCGTCGTTATCCTCATTGCCGAAAATCTTGGGCACATCAAAGCAATCGGAGCAATGACGGGGCGCAATCTCGACCCCTATCTCGGCCGTGCCTTCATCGGCGACGGTATCGCGACCATGGTTTCGGGCGCCTTCGGCGGTACCGGCATGACGACCTATGCCGAAAACATGGGGGTGATGGCGGTAACGCGCATCTTCTCCACGCTCGTCTTCCTCGTTGCGGCCGCGGTCGCCATCCTGCTCGGGTTCTCGCCGAAATTCGGCGCCCTTATCCAGACGATCCCCGGACCTGTTATCGGCGGGCTTTCGATCGTCGTTTTTGGTCTCATCGCGGCGACTGCAGGCCGCATATGGGTCGAGAACAAGGTCGACTTCGCCGAGCCGCGCAACCTCATCACGGTTGGCGTCGCGCTTGTGCTGGGTGCTGGCAACTTCAAGCTCGCGGTCGGGGGATTTACGCTTGACGGAATTGGTACCGCGACGATCGGAGCGATTATCCTCTACCACGCACTCGGATGGGCGAACCTGCCCAAGGGGTCAGAGCAGAACGCTTAGCGCCCGTCGCCATCGCGCGGGACGAGTTCCCGCGCCTTTGCGTCCTGCTCTGCGCTCTGCCGGCTGCCACGAGGCAGCCATCGGAGGCGCGGCACGCAGAGATCAACGACCATGGAGTCGCGGTTCACCGGCGTGAGACCGAGTAGTGGCTCCAGGCCGGTCGAACCCGGCATAAGTCTGCTGTCAGAGAGTGTCGATGACCCCACCGTCCACGCGAACGGACGCGCCCGTGGTCGCGGAAGCGAACGGCGACGCAAGATAGGTCACCAAGTTGGCGACTTCCTCGACGGTGGCGGCACGTTGAATGATCGAGCTGCTGCGATGCTGCTTGACGAAGGCGGCAGCGACCTCCTCCAGCGGCAGTCCGGTTCTAGCTTGCTCTTCGGCAAGCATCGTTTCTACGCCTTCGGAAAGCGTGGGCCCAGGGAGGACGGAGTTCACTGTGATGCCCGTGCCGGCCATGCGCTTGGCGAGACCACGGGCAACCGCGATGTCGGCGGTCTTGCTGACGCCATAGTGGATCATCTCGACTGGAATGTTGAAACCGGATTCGGAGGCCAGGAATATCACGCGGCCCCAGTTTAACTTCTGCATGCCTGGGAGATAGGCGCGGGAGAGCCTGACGGTGGACATGACGTTGACCTGCCAGTGTCGATCCCAGACCTCGTCCTCGGCGTCGAAAAAGTCGATTGGCTGGAAGATGCCCGCGTTGTTAATCAGGATGTCTACCTGAGGAATTTGGGCGACAAGCGCTGCACACCCCTCGGCGGTTGAGAGGTCGGCGGCAGCAGACTTGACTTTGCCACCGGGACCTTCGCTCTTGAGCCGTGCGGCGGCCTTTGCGGTTTTGTCTTCGGACCGGCCGTTGACAACGACATCTGCTCCAGCCCTTGAAAGCTGGCGGGCAATTGCGTAGCCGATGCCTTCCGTTGATCCTGTGACCAGCGCCCTCTTACCAGTAAGATCAATTTGCATTTTCCGCTCCCGTCGAGGTTGGATGACGAAACGTATAGTCAGTTCTGCAGTCTCGCAACGGTCTGACCGCCGAGGATCCGGCGATCTTTCACACAACATCGTCAGTCAGCACGAATGCGGCAACCTCCGGACCGAGGAGAAATCAGACCTTACGGCGTCGATCGCTTCATAAAGGGCGGCCGGCGAATTCTCTCCTGCCAACACCCGATTCAACGGCAACACCCATCGCGGAACGGAACGCGTCCGCTTGGGGCGATCATTGGCAACTGACGGCTTTGCGCAGACAGCGGCCACCAGCGTACAACAATGGCTTGGATGGCAACCTGGCTCCGTCACAACATCGAGCCGGTATCGATAAAGCGCTGGTGCCACGACAAGGCTTCCTTCGGCAAGGTTGGGGTTTGTAAACCGTAAGAGCCAGCAAGCGCGCGCTCGAAATAGTCAAGAAGAGCGGGCCGGTAGGTGGGATGGGAACAGTTGTCGATGATCGTCCGCGCGCGTTGCTTCGGCGAAAGCCCGCGCAGATCCGCAAGGCCCTGTTCCGTCACCAGCACCTGGACGTCCTGGTTGATGTGATCGACACGACTTGCCTGCGGCACAATCGCAGAAATCTTGCCGCCCTTGGCAGTCGATGGAGTCATGAAAATGGAGATATAGGCATTGCGCGCAAAATCCCCGGAGCCGCCGATACCGTTCTGGATGCGCGAGCCCATGATGTGGGTCGAGTTAACATTGCCGTAGATATCAGCCTCGATCAGGCCATTCATCGCAAGACAGCCAAGACGGCGGATCAGTTCGGGATGATTGCTGATCTCCTGCGGCCGCAGCACCATCCTGCCACGATAGGTTGGCATGTTCTCGTTAAGACGACGTGCCGCCTCCGGGCTGAGTGAGAAGGCGGTCGCGGAAGCCATCCTGAGCTTACCGGCATCGAGCAGGTCGAGCATGCCGTCCTGGATGACCTCGGTAAATGCCGTCATGTTCTCGAAAGGGCTGTCGATCAAGCCAGTCAGCACGGCATTGGCGATATTGCCGACGCCGGACTGGATTGGCAGAAGCGAAGCCTGCAAACGCCCCTTGGCAACTTCGTGACCGAAGAATTCCAGCAGGTGGCCGGCAATGGCCTTGGCGGCGTCGTCCGGCGGCGTAAAGGGCAAGTTGCGATCCGGCGCATCGGTCTCGACAATAGCGACGATCTTGTCGGGATCGCAGCGGAACGCCGTTTCGCCGATCCGGTCATCCGGCCGAACCAACGGTATCGGGACCCGGTGCGGCGGCAGTGCCGTGCCATAATAGATGTCGTGCATGCCTTCGAGCGCCGGACTCTGCCAACGATTGACCTCGAGTATGACCTTCTCTGCGCGGTCGAGCCAGGTCTTGTTGTTGCCGACCGAGGAGGACGGAATAAGCGAGCCATCGGCGCGAATGCCGGAGACTTCGACAATCGCGGTATCAAGGGGGCCGAGAAAGCCCTGCCAGGCCATCGGCGCGACCTGAGAAAGATGCATATCGAAGTATTCCATTTCGCCTCGGTTGATCTTTTCGCGGGCGTATGGATCAGAGTTGTAGGGCAGTCGAAACTCGATGCCGTTCACTCGGGCGAGCGCGCCGTCGAGTTCGGGACCGGTGGAGGCGCCGGTCCAGACACGAAGATGGAAAGGATTGCCCGCCGCATGCTCTGCTTCGATCTTGGCCGCAAGTGCAAGCGGTACTGATTTCGGATAACCCGATCCGGTAAAGCCGCTCATCCCCACCGTCGAGCCGCTGGTTATCAGCGATGCCGCGTCCTCGGCCGTCATGATCCGTGAACGCAAATTTTCATTGAACATTCGGGACATACTCGCCTCCTAGCTGTCTGCGTGAACAGGCGGTTTGACCCGCATGAAGCGTTCCGCGCCTTGTCGCGCGCGGCGTCGATCAAGCGCCGGTCTAGTCGGCTCCATCAATGGCTCATAAGTAGAGGAATAGTGGCATGGGACAGCAGGCGATAGGTGACGCGGCCGAGAAGCAGCTCGAGCAGATAACCGTGCTTGAACGCACCGATCAGAATGCAGGTGGCGTTCGTCGACGCGCCAAAGTCGAGGATGGTGTTGCCGACCGAGCGGCCCGATGACGAGGTAACGACAATCTCGGCATCCAGCCCCAGCTGATGGCAGATTTCCCTGGCCGACTTCTCGTAGTGCCTGTTCGGTTTGTCATCGACGCAGAGCACCGTGATGCGCTTGGTGGCGGCAAGCCAGGGCCTTGCGGCGACCATTGTCCGTCGTGCGTGGTCATGCGGCTTCCAGCCAACGAGGACGTGGTCCAGCAGGTGCCCCCGATAGCCACTGGCTGGGGGGACCAGCACCAGCTTGCCTTCATGAAAGAGGACATCGTGAAAGGCATCACGAGCGTCGAGATTGCCTCTGTAGGGCGTTACGACAAGCGATGCATTCCGGCAGACAGTGCTGACACAGCGGCGCAGATCGCCCTGGCAATCGCCGAGCATCAAGTCTTGCCGGTGAGGCGCATGCAATTTCCACTCCTCGAACAGCTGCCTGACGTGTTCGTACCGCTCGTGCGTCGAACCTTCCTCCAGGTCGCGCATCATTTGCAGTTCGATTTCCTCGGCGGATACGAGCATCGACAGCGGATCGGCACCGATGTGCACGGCGGCAATGTTGTCCTGCACGGCATCGGCCGCGTCGTCGGCCAGATCGAGGCAGGTTTGTGCCGAGGCTGGATCGGGCAGCAGCACGACAATATCGGCATGGCTGGTGAGATCACGAACGTTGCGTGGAGCCGCACCTGCGTGAGATGCGCTGAAGCCTTGTGACCAGTTGCGGTCGTCGGTGGTTGTCGTGATCAATCTGGCCCTCCTTCATGGATCGGCCCGCACGGTTGCACTGGAATAATACGCTAATATGACCGGCGTTGAAATCGCCTTGGCAGAGGAAGGCGACCTATTTTAAGCACCGAAGCCGGTGGCTGCCGAATCCCGGTGCCGATTCCGCCGGTCTTGCGCCTTAATCGCGACCTGCTAGAATCTCCGGTGCCAAGCTTTTGTGTCGGCTGCATTTTTTGGTTCCCTCTAGCTATATGCGGGGCGCGATGGAGACGGCAGTTACCTCTAAGCTGACCTATGGCGCGGAGCCGGGATTACGCTTCGCCTTGCTCTTGGACGGGTGTGGCGGCTGCACGCAGTTGGACATTGCCCGGGCGCAAATGTGGAAGCCGGAAGATGGGATCATCTGGCTGCACCTCGAGCGCGACCATGCGGCGGCGGCCAATTGGGTCAACCGGGAAAGCGGTCTCGATAGCTTCGTGACCGAAGCTCTTCTCGAAGAGGAAACACGGCCTCGCGTCGAGCCAGTCAACGATGGCCTGCTGATCATCCTTCGCGGCGTCTGTGCGACTGCGCCGGACGAAGCGTCGGAAAAGCAGACCGACATCGATCTCGTGCCGCTCCATATGTGGGTAGATGCGAACAAGGTGATTTCGCTGCGGGACAGCGGTCACTACATTACCGCCCTTCGCGACATTCGCCAGGCGCTCCAGAAAGGCAAGGGCCCGCTACGCACTGGTGACCTGCTGGCGTTGATCGGCGACAAGCTTGTGCGCGACCTGGAGCCAGTGCTCGACTCCATGGACGAGGAGGTGGACGAGCTTGACGAGATGATCTTTCACGGCGAGGCAGGCCAAGTGCGCGAACGCCTCAAGCTGCTGCGTCGGCGTTCCGTCCAGCTTCGCCGCTATCTGGCGCCGCAGCGCGATGCGTTGAACCGCATCGAGCATGATGATGCGCCATGGCTGCTGGAGCGCGACAAGCTGCGGATGCGCGAGGTGATCGACAAGCTGATGCGCTTCATCGAGTACCTCGATGCCATCCGCGACCGTACGGGTATTCTGCACGACGACCTTTCGACGGTGATCAGCGAGCGCATCGCGCGCAATTCCAACCGGCTGGCGGCGCTGGCGGCGTTGCTACTGCCTCCGAGTGTCGTGGCCGGCTTGTTCGGAATGAATGTCGGAGGCATCCCGGGGGTCAACGACACCTGGGCTTTCATCATCATTGTCGTATTCGTGACGATCACATCCGTTGCGACGCTCTGGGTGCTTCGGCGTATCGGCTGGCTTTAGAGCACGGCATCGTCCCAGACTACGAGCCTTGAATGCGCTGTCCTCTATGCGATCAATTCGCTGCGAAGCAGTAGAACAGGCCGTCGCCACCAGTCCCATTGAAGGCTTTGACGGTGCAGCCGCCGCGTGTCGGGTGCGAG
Source organism: Rhizobium sp. IBUN (assembly GCF_000510625.1). Classification (NCBI taxonomy): domain Bacteria; kingdom Pseudomonadati; phylum Pseudomonadota; class Alphaproteobacteria; order Hyphomicrobiales; family Rhizobiaceae; genus Rhizobium; species Rhizobium sp. IBUN. The sequence continues at coordinate 54,257 of NZ_AZNV01000013.1, read as the reverse complement.
GAGTTCCACGACTTCGCTTGGGCGGAGTCATCAAGGCCTGTTCGGTCGCTGTGGCCGACGATCGCGACACCTTTAGCGCCGCCCATCGTCCAGTTGCCGCATGTCTCCGGCGCCGCAGTGCCATCGGCTTTCGAACCGGTGAGCATGTCGTGCCGGTTCGGCGTGTCGCCTCGGCCGTTGATGATTTCGCCCTTCTCATTGAGCGCGGTCTGCTTGGTCAGGTTGTTCTTGTCGCTGTGCAGAGAGGCCACGTCGTCGGCGATCTTTTCGCCTTTGGCGTTATACCAGGGCCCAGAGCCAATGCGGTCCTTTGCATTTTCGGCGTCGGTGGAAAGATAGGCTTTCCAGGTCTTGCCCGTCGAGCCAGCGGCCGTGGCAAGCGTGTTGCAATAGGCGTCCGCACCGGCGAGACCACCCAGATCGCCACCCTTGCCTGGATTTACACTGGTCACGAAGAAACTCATGGCGGTGTCCTGAGCATGGACCCCGACCGCTGAAAAGGCCAAAGCGGCCGCGATATAGGCAAACCTGCGTCTCATGGCGACTCTCCCCGGTTGAAATTTCTAGCGGGGCGAAGCGTATTGCAGGTACGTCTCGGCGTAAAATCGAAATCACGTGATGGGACCTCGGGAGGAGTCTGAAGGGTGCGGCCCCCGCGGCCCGGCTTTTGGCTCATTTCGCAGTACACATCGTACGGTGGTCGTACACGCGCCTGTCGAGGCTTTAGTCAAGTTGCCGTGATTTCAACCACGCGTTCTTGACAATGAGTTTTAGCGGTAAATATCTGTGCTCTCCGGCTTCCGACGCAAGGCCTCAGCTCAGCATGATCGACACGCGCTTTTCGACCGCTTTACAGATTGTCATTAGCGTTGCCGTCAATGAAGAGGCCAATCTCCGCACCACGAGCCAATCACTTGCACAAGGGCTCGATACAAGTGCAAGCTTTGTCCGCAAGCTGTTGCTTCCGCTCAATGAGAACGGAATTCTTGCTACCTCCCAGGGCGGCAAGGGGGGCATTCGTTTGGCACGACCACGTGACCAGATTTTGCTCAGCCAGATCTATGCCGCCGTGACCGGTGACAAGAAGATCTGGGCGACTCGGCACGATATTCCGCATGAGGGACTCGTGGGTGAGAATATCGGCGACCTTTCGGAGTTTCTGTGTGATCGAGCGGAGCAGGCTGTCGTCGACATGCTTGGTTCGGTGACCATCGAGGACAGTGTGGCGGAGCTGCGTCGGCTCGAGGCCGAGAAATCTGCCGGACATCAGCACTCGGCGGATGCTAGCCTCGTGCGCGATCGCCACCCCGCCGAATAATTTCATCCTCAAACTGGAAAGGGGCGGCCGGGCAGGGAACCCGTGCCACCCCTCCTAACTGATCGGAGGTCAATCTGATCAGAAACTCTTAAAGCGCCGCGCCGCCTTTCCCTGTGACTTTAGCAACGGAGAGAGGCGGAAACGCGGCGCCGCTTTTTCAGTTAGAATGCGCGCTGGAGGCGGAAGAAGCCCGTCGTGACGTCGTCAGCCTTGTCCGAGTCGAAGTAATTGACGGTTGCCTTGGCGTAGAGGTTGTCGACGATCTGATAATCAACCGTGACACCGACCTTCCAGGCGTCGTTGTTGTCGTCGAAGTCGCCCGCGACGATGCCGTAGTTGCCGTAGTACTGAGCGGCCGGCGTGATCTTCAGCTTGTCGGTCGCCTTGATGGCGTACTCAGCCGCGACAACCCATTCGGCGCTCTGATAGTAGGAGTTCGGGCCGCTGGAGTAGATCGCTGCGAGGCCGAGGGTGCCCGGGCCGACGGCAACGGTACCCATGGCGCGAACGGCACCTTCTTCGTTATCGGTGTCGTAGCCGGCCGTGATCTGGTAGCTGAAGATGCCAGCCTTGCCGCCGATACCGACTGCTACGCCGACGTTATTGGGGTTTTCACCGGCGCTGAAGTAGCCGTCTTCCAGCTCGTCAACGCTGATGCCAGCGTAGAAGTTTTCAGCTTCGTACTGATAACGGATGGAGTTGTGCAGCGTGACCTTGCTGCCGATGTCGTCCGTTTCGCCCGAGAGACCATCGTCCCACCAGCTGTAGAACAGACCGGCGCGGAAGCCAGCGATGTCGATGTAAGCGGAGTCAAGCAAAGATGCCTGCGACTTAGAGTTGTCGGCATTCGTCTGCAGGACGATAACACCGGTGAGCGGGCCGTATTCGGTGTCGCTCTTGGCGGTGAACTGGACCTGACCACGGGTGTAGGCGTCCCAGTCAGAGTCATTCGCAACATAGGTACCGTTGCCAGTGGTTGCGCTGGCATTCGGGCCGGCGTTAACCTGGAAACGGATGTAACCGCTGATCTTCAGGCAGGTTTCGGTGCCCGGGATGTAGAAGTAGCCGCTGCCGTAAGCGTCGCAAACGCGGACGTATTCAACTGGTTCCGGCTCAGCAGCAACGATGGCGTCAGCAGCCTGGGCGCTCGTAAAGGCAGCCAGGGCCGCCGCCGAGCTCATAAGGATCATCTTAATGTTCATTCTCAGTCCAATCTTTTGTCGATTGGGCACAGGTCATCACTGCCGAAACCGGCTCTACCTACCCCAAATTGTTTCGTACAAGCCCTTGCGGGAAACGCGGTACGTCCGCAGCGCCAAATTACATTTCCCATTAAATGTATCAATAATAGATACAGTCAAAAATTGGGTTTTGCTGCAAAGCAAAATCGGCGTGTTGCGCAATCGCAACTGTCGCTTTCTGCGCAAGAAGAGGGTTGCCAATTCAACCTGTAACAGTTTGGTATTTAAAGGGTTTTTGATATGGATGCCATCGGATAATATTGTTGCATTGCAGCATTTGTATCGCCCTGCGGCTCATCCTTTTGTCAACGCTGGGCCTGAATCACGATGACGCGCGCGTCGTTTTGGCCACTTCTTTCAGCAGCGCGGCAGCGGTGGGATCGGATGGATCGAGCCTAAGAACACCATCCGTGTCGATCAGGTGTTCCAGCAGGTTTCTCACACCCTCACTGAAATGCCGGCTCGCTTCGGCAGCCTCGTGGCTCGCAAGTGTCGTGGAGCCGATGATCCGCACGCCGAAGACGTTGATGACTTCGTCGGCTCGCGTCAGGGCGCAATTTCCGCCGTTTTCTGCGGCAAGGTCGACAATGACCGTTCCTGGACTCAGCCGCGAAAGCATGTCTTCGTCGAGGAGGAGAGGGGCAGTTTGACCGGGTATCACGGCGTTTGTGGTGATCAATTGCATCTTCGAGAGGGGATCCGAAAGCTCTCGGCGAAGCCGTGCCAGTTGTTGCTCCGGCAATGCGCGGGGGAAGGGCATCGGAGCTAGGGTCGTGCCGAGAAATCTGGCCCCGAGCCGTTCGATCTTGTCCTGCGAATCCTTGGCAAGGCCAAAGCCATGAGTCAGTGCGCCGAGGCGACGGGCGGTCGCCAATGCCTGCAGGCTTGCAGCATCGCCGCCCAAGGCAGCCATTCTCACCGGCCGCACGAAGCTGCCGTCCACCATCAACATTGGGTGCGAAATGCCGAACTGCCTGGCGGCCTCTAGGACGGCGGCGTGGCCGGTGATTGCCGCTTGTCTCGATGAGATGTCTGCGCCCTTGACCCCCTGCACACAGGAGAGGCGGGCGATGTCGAGGTGGAGCGGTCGCGGTCCGCTGGGAAGACGGGTGGCCAGGGGTGCGTGCGAACCAAGGAAAACGAGGGTCGCGGTCGCTGGAAATACCCGCGTGGTTGCCGGCTGCCGCACGCTCACGAAAATGTCCGAGGAGGGCACCATATCAGCGAACTCGGCCGGTTCGCCGCCGGCGACGACATAGGCCTCATCAACGTGGCCCGCGCCGACACCGCAACCGCGCTCGAAACGAACCGACACACGCTTGGAAAGCCGCCGCACGTCCTCCGGCGTCAACGCAACGCGACGCTCACCGGGATGCGTTTCCCGAAGCAGCCCGGCGCGGACGCGGATAAAGTTGGACATTGATCGCTCTGGAAGAGGGTAAATCGAAGTGTGCGCGCGAGCGATATAGGCTGTCTCTTCCATAGTTTTATGACAGTTTGGTAATTTTATTCTGGGCAGTGATGTTGATTTTCACATTGTCACAACTGTCGATAAGTCATTCATTTTAAACGATACTATTTACCGCTTGCATGAGCGATGTCGAATAAGATTGCCGGGTGGGCGAGATCAGGTTTTGCCCGGAGGCATTTGGATGTAATGGTCAGTCATAAGGCGCGTGACTGCTGGAGGCATTGGTGAATTTCTATTCGGTTTACGATCAAGGTTTTGTCCGTGTCGCGGCCTGCACCCCGAATTGCGAGATCGGCGATCCCGATTTCAACGCGCAGGCAACGTTGGAACTGGCGCGGCAGGGACACGCCGAAGGTGTTGGCCTCATGGTGTTCCCCGAACTCGGGATTTCCAGCTACGCGATCGACGACCTTTTGGGGCAGGATGCGCTTCTCAGGGGTGTGGATGCTGCAATCGGCGATATCGTCCGGGCAAGTCGCGACCTGACGCCGGTACTTCTTGTCGGCGCGCCGCTGCAGAGTGGCGGTCGGCTCTATAACTGCGCGGTCGCCATTCACGCTGGTCGTATTCTCGGCGTCGTTCCGAAGATGCATCTCCCGAACTATCGCGAATTCTACGAGAAGCGCTGGTTCGCGTCGGGACGAGACGTACGAGGCGAGAGCATTCGTGCCGCCGGCGAGGTGGTGCCATTCGGCACGGATCTCGTCTTCGCCGCCGAGGACATGGACGATTTCATCTTCCATATCGAGATCTGCGAAGACCTCTGGGCTCCGGCGCCGCCGAGCGATTTCGGCGCGTTGGCCGGCGCATTGATTCTGGCAAATCTCTCGGCCAGCAACATAACGGTCGGAAAGGCTGAGACCCGCAAGCTTTTGTGCTCGGCACAATCGGCGCGCAGCTTGTCGGCTTATGTCTATTCGGCGGCCGGCCCCGGCGAATCGACGACGGACCTCGCCTGGGACGGCCAGGCCTGCATCTATGAGCTCGGCAGCCTGCTCGCCGAAACCGACCGCTTCCCAATTTCGTCGCAGATGTGCGTTGCGGATATCGATGTCGAGAGACTGCGGCTGGAGCGGCTGCGAACGGGCACGTTCAATGATGCGGCGACGCTCACTCTTACCGCCGGTCGCGAATTCCGGCGAGTAGGGTTCCAGTTCAAGAAGCCGAAGGGCGACATTGGCCTCAAACGCCATGTTGCGCGCTTCCCCTTCGTGCCGGCTGACGAAAGCCGCCTCGATCTGGATTGCTACGAGACGTTCAACATCCAGGTGCAGGGACTGATGAAGCGGCTGCGCTCGACCGGCATCAAGCGGCTTTGCATTGGCATTTCGGGCGGGCTCGATTCCACCCATGCGCTACTCGTCGCGGCGCGTGCTTTCGACCAGCTCGGCTGGCCGCGCTCGGATATTCTTTGCTTCACCATGCCGGGATTTGCGACGGGCGAGGCCACCAGGTCGAACGCCTGGGCCTTGATGCGCAGCATGGGCGTCACGGCGGAGGAGGTCGATATCAGGCCGTTGGCGCTACAGTTGCTAAAGGATCTGAAGCATCCCTTCGCAGGCGGCGAGCCGGTCTACGATACGACCTTCGAAAACGTCCAGGCCGGCCTGCGCACGGACTTCCTGTTCCGCGTGGCAAACCAGCGAAACGCGCTGGTGCTGGGAACCGGAGACCTGTCGGAAATCGGCCTCGGCTGGTCGACCTACGGCGTTGGCGACCAGATGAGCCACTACAACGTCAATGCATCGGTGCCCAAGACCTTGATCCAGCACCTGATCCGCTGGGTGATCCGCTCAGGGGATTTCAACGAGGAAGCCAATGCGACATTGGAAAGCGTTCTTGGCACGCTGATTTCGCCGGAACTGGTGCCTGCCGATGAAAATGGCGTCATGCAGAGCACGGAGGACAAGATCGGCCCATACGATCTGCACGACTTCGCACTCTACTACACGACTCGTTTCGGGCTTCGCCCATCGAAAATCGCCTTCCTTGCCTACAATGCCTGGCGGGACGCCGAGGTCGGCGTCTGGCCGCCGCATTTCCCCGCCGACAAGCGCCGCAGTTTCGATCTGCCTGTCATCAAGCACTGGATGGAGGTCTTCCTCTTTCGGTTCTTCACGATCAGCCAGTTCAAGCGGTCGGCATCGCCGAACGGCCCGAAGGTGACGTCGGGTGGTTCCCTGTCTCCCCGCGGAGATTGGCGCGCGCCGTCGGACGGCAACGCCCGGATATGGCTCAAGGAATTGAAAGCGAACGTTCCGGATGTAAAGGCGTAGGCAGAGATGCCTTGCAAAAGCCATGCATCGCGCCAGATGTGGCCCAGGAGCACTCTGAGGTAGCGGTAAGAACGTGACAGATGAAGCTTGTCCATCCGAGGATCTTCCCCGTTACGAAATCCGTCAGGAGCCGCGTGGCAGGTGGACGATCGTCGATACCTTGACGTCCTTGCCGGCGGCAACGGACGGAAGGGATTTCGTCGGCCTTAGCAAGAGGGACGCGGAGGACATCGCCCGCGAACTGAACCTCGCCGCTGCCGAAGGACGGGATCCTCTGATCTGATCTCTTGGAACTTGGCGAACGCCGCCGGCGTTTCGTTGCCAGAGGTGCAATGATGACCGCCAATGACAACAGGCCGGACAATCACTCCAGCGATCGGCAAACTGCTTACGAAGCGCAGGAAACGGCGCTGTCCCGAGAAGGGCGCAGCCTGTCCGCCGTGATTGCCGCGGTCCTCTTGGCGTTCAGCGTTTGGACGGGCGGCGGCAGCAGCCCTGCACCGAGAGCACCGGCAGGGGCAAGCAGCCCCAGCACCGCACCGCCGCCGACGCAGAACACGAACTGACCAAGGCCCTCACGTCATCCATTTCCGGTGCTCCGCGAAGCGCTCCGCGAGGAGGTCGATGAACAGGCGAACTTTCGTCGGCAAGTGGTTGCGGTTCGGATAGATGGCATTGATGCTGAACTCGACGGCGCGATAGTCGCGCATGACCCGGACAAATCGTCCGGAGGCGATGTCATCAAACACAACGAAACTTGGTGCCAGGAATATGCCCTGGCCCGTCGTCGTGAGGTGCCGCAGGGTCTCGGCACTGTTGGATACGACGTTGCCGCCAATCTTCACACTCATCTGGGCGCCATCTGCATCTTCGAAGCGCCATTCGTCTCCGTAGGGGTAATACGTATATTGGAGGCAGTTGTGATTTGCCAAATCCGCCGGGACCTGTGGCGCCGGATGGTTCTCAAGGTAGTTCGGCGAGCAGACCAGGATATGGCGCCATGGCGTCAACTTCCTGACAACAAGGCTCGAATCCGGTGGCGGCACGGTGCGGATCACGAGGTCGTAACCTTCCTCGACCATATCGATCATCCTCTCCCCAACACTCAGGTCGAGCGCGATCGAGGGATATAGCTCAAGATACTCGCTGACGACGGGCAGCAGGAAGCGGACGATGGCCGCGCTGGTATAGACCTTGAGCGTGCCGCGCGGTGTCGAGCTCATTGCACCGGCCGTGCTGTCGGCTTCCTCGAGATCGGCAAGTATCTGAGCCGAGCGTTCGTAGTAGTACTTGCCGGTTTCCGTGAGGCTGACCTTGCGCGTGGTGCGGTTGAGCAACCTGACGCCCAGCCTGTCCTCGAGGGACTGCACGTGGTTGCCGACCATCGTCACCGACATGTTGAGACGGCGCGCGGCCGCTGAAAAGCCGCCGCACTCCACCACGCGACCAAAGACTGTGAGGCTCGTCAGCCGATCCATTGCACCCCCTAGATTATCCGCTCTGAGTTGATGATCCTTCCCGATTTAAGCAGATTATCAGATCGCGCGTAACGACGCATTGTCTGTCTCATCGAATTTAGCCTCGCCTGACGAGGCAAACCAGTGGAGAAGGACAATGGTCGAATTACCCCGCAAGGAAGCCTTCGAGGCGGCCGGCGAGCCCGAGGTTGCAAGGGTCACCGAAGCCCCGGCTGCACCGGCAGCGGACGTTGCCTCTGCCGTCGAAGCCAAAGGCAAGAAGGGTCGCAAGCTCGTTAAGCGGACGATCTTGGCTGCCGCGTTTCTTGCCGGCGTCGCCTTTGTGGCGGACTACGGCCATCACTATTGGACGGTTGGCCGTTTCATCGAATCCACTGATGATGCCTATGTGAAGGCCGACTATACGACCGTTGCACCGAAGGTCTCGGGCTATGTCGCCGCAGTCCTTGTCGGTGATAACGATGCAGTCAAGGCTGGGCAGGTGCTCGCCAAGATCGACGATCGCGACCATCAGGCCGCATTGTCCCAGGTCAAGGCCGACGTCAAGGCCGCAACTGCAGCCATCACAAATCTCGATGCGCAGATCGAACTGCAGCAGTCGATCATCGGCCAGGCCAGGGCGACGATCGATGCATCACTGGCGACGCTGGATTTTGCTCGCTCCGATGCGGCCCGTTCGCAACGGCTGATCACCAATGGTGCCGGCACGCAGTCGCGGGCGGAACAGAGCCAATCACTTCGCGATCAGGCGCAGGCGGCACTTGAACGGGATCGGGCCGCGCTGGTCGCCGCGGAAAAGAAGGTGCCCGTTCTTCAGACACAGCGCGAGCAGGCTGTCGCGCAGCGTGAGCGCGCCGCCGCCGCCCAGCATCAGGCTGAACTCAACCTTTCCTATACACAGATCGTCGCTCCGGTCGACGGCACCGTCGGCGCCCGCACCATTCGAGTTGGACAGTTCGTAACCTCGGGGACGCAGTTGATGGCGGTCGTGCCGCTGCATTCCGTCTATGTCGTTGCCAACTTCAAGGAAACACAGCTCACTCATGTGCGCGCTGGGCAGCCTGTCGAGGTCAAGGTGGACAGTTTCCCCGATGTGGAAATCAAGGGCCATGTCGACAGCATTTCACCGGCGAGCGGGCTGGAGTTCTCACTGCTACCCCCTGACAATGCGACCGGCAACTTCACCAAGATCGTCCAGCGCATCCCGGTAAAGATCGTCATCGACGACGAGAAAGTGAGCGGTTTGCTTCGCGCCGGAATGTCCGTCGAGCCTGAGATCGATACCAAAGCGGCCGTCAGGTAGGTGGTACCGGGAAGGATTATCCAGCCTGACTGGATGATCCTTCCCTCCTTTCCCGAATTATCAGCCGAACCTCGTCATGAGATTGTTTCCGCATAGCCGGAAGGAGAGACGTCATGGCTACACTTCAGATCGTCGCAAACAATTCCAGCCCGCGTCTGGTGGACGCTGCGGCTCCGAAGCCCGCAGCTGCGATGAGCGCCTTTCGCATGTGGAGCGCCGTCGTCGGTTCGACGCTCGGCGCGTTCATGGCCGTCCTCAATATCCAGATCGTCAACGCTTCGCTCGCGGATATCCAGGGTGCGATCGGCGCGGGCAAGGACGACGGTGGCTGGATTTCGACCTCCTACCTGATTGCGGAGATCGTGGTCATCCCTCTCAGCGGTTGGCTTGCTCAGGTCTTTTCCGTCCGCAAGTATCTCCTGACCAACGCCATTTTGTTCCTGCTATTTTCCGTCGCCTGTGCTTTCGCTGCGAACCTCCAGCAGATGATCGTTCTGCGCGCCGTTCAGGGCTTTGCGGGCGGCGTGCTGATCCCCATGGCGTTCACCATCATCATCACGCTTCTGCCAAAGCCCAAGCAGCCGATCGGTCTGGCCCTCTTTGCCCTCTCGGCGACCTTTGCTCCTGCCATCGGGCCTACCATCGGCGGATATCTGACCGAGAACTACGGCTGGGAGTTCATCTTCTACGTCAATCTGGTTCCCGGGTTGCTCATGGTGGGAATGCTCTGGGCGTCGCTCGATCGCGCTCCGATGAAACTCGGTCTGCTCGCCAAGGGCGATTGGCCGGGCATCATCACCATGGCAATCGGCCTTGCCGCCCTGCAGACGGTGTTGGAAGAGGGGAACAAGGAGGACTGGTTCGGGTCTGATTTCATCGTCCGCCTGTCGATCATCGCTGTCGTGTCGTTGACGCTGTTCCTCATTATCGAGCTGAAGACCGCCCATCCGCTGCTAAACCTCAGGCTCCTCGTCCGTCGCAACTTCGGCTTCGGGATTGTGGCGAACGTCCTGCTTGGGATCGCCCTTTATGGCTCTGCCTTCGTTCTTCCAATCTATCTGTCTCGCATCCAGGGCTACAATTCCGAGCAGATCGGCATGGTCCTCGCCTGGACGGGCATTCCGCAGCTGCTGTTGATCCCGCTGGTGCCCCGCCTGATGAAGCGTTTTGACGTTCGCTTACTGATCGCCTTCGGTTTTGCGCTGTTTGCCGCTTCGAATTTCATGAATGTCTACATGACCGCCGACTATGCGAGTGACCAGCTCTTCTGGCCAAACGTCATCCGCGCCGTCGGGCAGGCGCTTGTCTTCGCGCCGCTCTCGGCCGTCGCAACAGCGGGCATCGAACAGGAAAATGCAGGTTCCGCATCCGCGCTCTTCAACATGATGCGTAACCTCGGAGGCGCCGTCGGCATCGCAAGCCTGCAGACCTTTCTGAGCAAGCGCGAGCAATTCCATTCGAATATCCTGACGAATTCGATCTCGGTCTTCGAAGAAGCCACTCGGGATCGTGTCGCGAAACTGACCGCCTACTTCATGAGTCACGGTGTCAGCGATCAGGCTGTTGCCACCAACAAGGCCGTCGTCGCCATCGCGCTCAAGCTGCGCAAGCAGGCCAACATCATGGCCTTCAGCGACACATTCTTCGTGCTCGGTGCCGCATTGCTCGTCGCACTGCTCGCAACGCTGCTGCTGAAGAAGCCGGGTCATCTGTCCGGGGGCGGCGCTCACTAGCGCCTCACTCCGCCACCAGGGAGAAACGCCATGAACCGCATCCTCCAAATCGAAACCGAGACCCGCCCCTCAAAGACAGATCGCGTAGCAGGCAATACAAACTCACTGCTGTCGTTGATCGAGTGGCTCTCCGGCGATGAATGCCATGCGCTCGATGAGCCCGGCCTGATCTCCACCCTCGGCCGCCGCCTACTGGCACTCGGACTGCCTATCGATCGCATGACGCTTCATCTCATGACGCTTCATCCGGAACTGATTGGCCGTACGCTTGCCTGGGCTCCGGGCGATCCGGTCGAGATCCACGATCGCGAACACAGCGCGCGCCAGACCTTTGCCAGCAGTCCTTTGCGCAAGGTCATGGACAGCCGCGAGCCGCTGGTTGTCGGGCTGGGTGACAGCATGCACGGCCGCTGGCAGGATATCGATATCTTTGCAGGCCGTGGCCTCGTGCAATTGATGATCGCGCCTCTTTGCAATGCCGACGGGCCGGTGAGCGCGGCTGCCTTCGGGACCCGGCGGCCCGGCGGCTTTACACCTGCCGAAATCCAGGCTCTCGAGCGGATCCTCCCGGCGTTGCGCAACACCTGCGAATTGCGGGTGATGCGTCAAGTCGAACTCAGCCTGCTCGACACCTATATCGGTCCGCTCACAGCGCAGCGCATCCTCGCCGGGCGAGTCCGGCAGGGCGAGATCGAGTCCATTGAGGCGGCTCTTCTGCTTTGCGATCTGCGCGGGTTCACGGAGATATCCAACAGGCTGCCAAGCAACAGCGTGCTCGAGTTGCTCAACGCCTATTTCGACAAGGTCATTCCCGCCATCACGCGCGAAGGCGGCGAAGTTCTGAAATTTATGGGCGATGCCGTCCTTGCGTTCTTTCCTGGCTATGATCCGGCCCGCAGTAGCGCTTCGGCATTGATCGCCGCCAAGGACATTCTGCGTGAGATCGATAAATTCGAGTTCGGCGATATCGCTCTCAACGTCGGCATCGCCCTGCACCATGGCGAAGTCAGCTACGGCAATATCGGATCCGGTCGCCGCCTCGATTTCACGTTGATCGGTCCCGACGTGAATCTGGTCAGCCGCATCCAAACGGCATGCGGAGATCTTCGCGTCCCGCTCCTGATGTCCGATGCACTCCGGTGCGAGGCTCAGGCCGAGGCCGTCTCGGTGGGCTGGCACGCGCTCAAGGGCTTCTCGGAGAAGGTCGAGCTCTTTCGCCTTCCGGAGTCGTTCCCGGGGCGAGCAGAAGGCGAATATAAACTATATAAATAATAGCTATTTGTTGTGTGTTCACGGTTTTGGCGTTATTTGCTGAATAATGGGGATGGAGAGTACGGGGGCGTAAGGCAACAAGAAATGCTGACGAAAAAGGGAAAGTATGGGCTGAAGGCGCTGGTTGACTTGGCGCGGCTTGCGCCGGGGGAAACCGCCTTCATCAATGACGTTGCTTCGCGCAACAACATTCCGAAGAAATTCCTGGATACGATTCTTCTCGAATTGCGAAATGTCGGCATTCTTCGGTCGAAAAAGGGCCCCGGTGGCGGGTACTCGCTGTCGCGTCCGGCGTCTGAAATTCGCATTGGCCACGTCATCCGCACGCTTGACGGGCCTTTGGCGCCTATTCGCTGTGCGAGCCGTACAGCTTACGAAGCCTGCGACGACTGTTCCGATCCCGAAAACTGTCAGGTGCGGCGCTCCATGACCGAGGTCCGCGATGCGATCGCAGACATTCTTGACAATATGACGCTTGAGCAGTTCGTCGCGTCGGGCAGCAAGCTGGACGATGCGGACGAGGAAGTCGCTATCTCGGTTGCCAACTAAGCAGCATCAGCTACCGCCAAAATAATGCTCTGCTGCCGCCCGGTAAAGATCGTCGTCGGCCGCATCATTCGCGCGAATTCGCCCATTTCTCCAATGTCGATCGAGATTCCGGCCGATGCTTGTCGCGCCGGAGCCCGACAGCTCGAACAGTGCGTTGGCGACTTCCAGGGCCGTCCTGCTTGCCATGATCTTGGCAGCTGAAGCGGAGAAGAACGCGAGTTCGACCGCGCCGGTCGATGGGCCGACCTGGGAAAAATCGAGTTTGTTGCCGGCGCTTTCCAGGAGCGCTGCAGTCGCCTGCACGGAAAGGGCAAGCTTGCCGATGCTGGCTGAGAGCGGCGCCTCCCGGAGGTTGGCGAGCGCGGCCCGGGCAATGCCGAGGTCCGTGCCTGCATGGAGTAGGGCGGCCAGCGCCGAACTGGTCGAGTGGCGTTGCCGTTGATTGTCCGTCTCTTCGGCGTTCCCGGTGACACCTTGGGCGACAGCGGTTCCGGCGCCATTCGTCCGTTGCCCGAAACCATCCCAGTCATCGATGATCTGCAGGCCCGCGGCTTCGCGGGGAAGGTAGAAGCGAACCGATTGCCCTTGCGTGTCAGTCGCTTCGACAGCGATCCAATCGGCAAAGAGGATGCCGGGCGCACGCAAGCTCCGGCCGCTTAATTGATAATGGAGGCCGGAGGGAACAGCCGCACCGGCTTCGGGAAAAGCTGCTGCGACGAAATGATCGCCGGCAAGGACGTGAGCGAAGAAGAGTGCCTTTCGCTCTTCATTCTGTTCACTCCGGAGTTCCTCGAGCACCGTGAAATGGCGTTCGAGGCACTCCCCGATGGAAGAATCGCCTTCAGCGATTATGGCAACGATCTCGCCGAGAAGCGCATTGCCGACGTCCAGCCCCTCGTTCTCAGGCGGCACGGTCACGGCCGTCAGTCCCGACTGGAAAAGGGCGTCGAGCTCCGCGCGAGGAAACACCCGGTTGATGTCACGCTCGCTCGCCTGCAGCGCAAAGTCCGCGGCAAGGCGGCGCGCGGTGGCTATCGCCTCTTCCTCGCTTTCGATACGGTGCGCGGCTGGTCTTGTCCGGTCTTGAAACCGCGATACGGTTCCCATCGCTTCTCCTATCAGTTGCGCCTCTAGGATTGCTGGATCGCGGGTGCAATGATAAGGCGCGTTTTTCTACGAATGCACGAGCGATTGAATTTTATTGTCGCTTGATTGCACTAATGCGAAGCGTGCGACGCTTCGCTGTCCGCAATGAGAGGTTCAACATGCCTTCAACAGTCCATGAGCGGCTGAAACTGGATCCCGGCGACATTCCGATCTACGCCATCGGTGACATTCATGGCAGGTACGACCTGCTGCTGAAGGCGGAGCAGGCCATCATTGACGACGCTGCCGTGATCCCGGGGCGCAAGCTTATCATCACGCTCGGTGACTACATTGATCGCGGCCCCTCATCGGCACAGGTGATCTCGCACCTGATGATGCCTCCAGCGGCGAATTTCGACCGCATCTGCCTGACCGGGAACCACGAGACCACGATGCTCGACTATCTCGACGGTCTGGTTTCCTTCTCGGATTGGATGCGGATGGGGTCGGATGCGCTGCTACGCTCCTACGGGCTCGATCCGGAACAACTGCCGCTGGTTTTTCCGAACGCCGCCAAGCTCGTGGGCTACATCAAGCAGTCAATACCGAAGCCGCACATAGATTTCCTGCGATCCCTGCCGATCTTCGTCGACACGCCGAATGTTCTGTTCGTTCATGCCGGCATCGATCCGATGCTGCCGATCGATGCGCAAAGCGACGAGGATCTCGTTTTCATCCGCCATCGCTTTTTCGAGAGCAGCCGGCCGCTGCCGAAAGTGATCGTTCATGGCCATACGCCGAACGATGAGCCCGAGGTCCTGCCGATGAGGCTCAACCTTGATACAGGCGCCTTCCACAGCGGCAGACTTACGGTTGCTAGACTGTGGAGAGGGCGCGTGCATCTCTTCCAGACGTGATCAGGCGCCGGCTTCTGCGGGCTCCCGCTTCCTTGACGTCTCTTCGGTGTAGTAGCTCACATATTTGTGGCGGTAGCGTTCAGTGCCGCCGAAGTTGGTGAACTTGCCGAGTTCCGTCATGTCGGTCTTGTTGAGGATCACACCCAGAATCTTCGACTTGATCTGCGGCTCGGAATTCAGAAGGTCGCGCACGACTGATGTCGGTGTCGAGCCCCATTCGGTCACAAACAGGAAGCCGTCTACCTGCGGAGCAAACGCCTTGGCGTCGATAACAGGGCCGAGCGGTGCAAGGTCGACCACGATGTAGTCGAACATCTTGCGGGCATTTTCCATCAGATTGAACATGCCCTGCGAAGCAAGCAGTTCGCTCGTGTGCATAAGGTGATCGTTCGGCAGAACCGGCAGGATCGCGAGCTTCGTTATCGGATCGATCTTGACGGCACTCGCCCACGGAACCTCACCGAGGACTGCTTCGACAAGACCCTGTTGCGGTGGGTTCCGCAGCATACGGGTCAGGCCCGGATTGCGCAGGTCGGCGTCAATCAGCAGCGTGCGCTTGCCGCTGGAGGCGAGAAGTGCTGCGAAATTGGCCGCCGTGGTCGACTTGCCTTCTCCCGGCATCGCCGAGACGACTCCGATGACGCGGTCCGACTTGCCCAGGAACATGACGTCGCTTGCAAGCTTCGCGTTGCGCAGCGTTTCGGCGAAGACCGAGCGTGGCGCCTCGAGGACGACGCGCATGATGCGTTCGAAGGTTGCATCCGACTCTGCTTCGGCGGCTTCGACCGGCGGATTGGTGCGCGGCCGGAAGATCTTACCCTCCCGCGGCGCCTTGCCGATGAGCGGCAGGTAGCCGAGGAACTTGAGGCCAAGGATCGTCCTGACATCGCCTTCGACACGGAAGAACCGTTCACGGAATTCCTGGAACGCCGTAAGTCCACCCCCGGCCATCAGGCCGAGAACGATGGCGAGGCCAAGCGTCATGGTCTTTTTCGGGCTGGACGGCGATGCCGGCACGCCGGCTTCAGAGATGACGCGAGCCTTGGCGATCGGGAAGGACTGTTGCTGCGAGGCTTCCTCGTATTTGCCGAGGTAGGATTCATAAAGGGTCTTCAGGGCGGTCGCGCGCTGCTCGAGATCGTTGAGTTGGACGAGCGACCTGTCGGCCTCCGAATTCTTGCCAGTCAGGTGTTCGATGTTCTGGCGGAGCGAGGCCTCGCGTACGCGCGCGACTTCGGATTCGTTGTGGTAGCTAGCCGTCAGTTGCTGCAGTTCCTGATAGATCTGGCGGGTCAGGTCCTGCTTTTCGGCACGCAAAGCGACGGCCTGCGGATGGTCTTCCCCGAAGTTGGTTGTAACCTCCTGCTCGCGCTTGTTCACCGCGGCGTAACGCGTGCGCAAATCCTTGATCACGGTATTATCCGCTTGGCCTGACGAGATCGCGGCGTTGTTCACAGCGCTCTCCGGACCAAGGTCGATGATCGATTTGAACTGGCTGTAGCGGGCCGACGCGCTGGCACTGTCTGCCTGGGCGACGATCAGTTGCTTGTTCAGGTCGGCAAGCTGCTGTTCCGACATCAGTTCGCCATTGGCCGACGTGAGGCCGTTGTCGGACTTGAACTTCGCGACATCGAGGGCAGCCTGCTGCGACCGCTCGCGAAGATCCGCAAGGCGCTGCTGCAGCCACACCGAGGCGCTTTCCGTGGCGTCGAAGTTGGCGTTCAGCTGATCGTTCAGGTAGGCGGTGGCGTACGCCTTGGTGATCCGTTGTGCCAGAAGCTTGTCGGTCGAACGGAAGGAAACCGCGAGAACGGAGCTGCGATTGACCCGCGATACCGCCACGGCCTCCTGCAGCAGGGCGGCCGCCTTCTGGCGGCGGCCGTTGCGCGCATCGTCTTCCGTTACCGGCGGACCGCCGGGCGCCAAGGCGCTGACGATCAGCTTCACGCCGGACTTGACTAGCTCAACTGGCGACTTCGAAGGGTCAAGGATTGTCGAATTGTCCTGAAGTTTCTCGGCATCGACGACGCGAAGCGCAAGTTCGTTCGACTTGAGAATTTCGACGGCGCTGGCGATCTGCATATCGACCTGCTGCGAGCTGGCGGCCGGCGTCGGATCCTGCGCGTATTTCGCGATGTCGTCATCGAGCAGGATCTGCGTCATCGACGTATATTGCGGGGTCGCAAGGAGCAGAAAGATGACGGCGAGCGTCACGGTTGCGGCAACGCAGAGCGCGATTGATCCGGCGCGCCGGATCAGGATGGCAATCAGGCGATCGATGTCGATGAAGGAATCGGAATCGTCGGCCGCTTTGGGCAGAGTGCTGTGCAAGGTCAGGTTCCGTTGGTTCATGGCTCTATCCTTTGCGGGAGCGGGTCACGCCATCGATGGCTGTAAGGTCGGTCCGAGGGCTTACCAAGTGGCGAAGCGGCGCGAGTGCGCGATTGATCCGAATGGCGATTGGCATCCTGAGATGGGCCAACGCCGCCGGATTGCTCCAGGCCGTCTTGATCGCTCCGGAGATCGACCGGTCTTTGATGTTCTGTACGAGGATGAGGAATGCGCGGCCCCGGCGGAGGCTTTGTTCGCGAAACTCCTGTGCGGCCGCCGCCTCCGCATCCAGCGTGTGATCTCGAAGGAAGGCCTTATCACCCTCGATCATGGCATCGATGTGATGAAGGGCAAGAACGCGTGAAATCGATCCCTCACGGATCTGATAGTCGTAGCCAGGGATCGGCTCGATCACGCAGCGCCCACCAAGCGCCATGGCCGAGGCGAGAAACAGATAGTCCTCACCGACCTTGAGGGCTTCATTGAAGCGAAGTCCTTGCTGTTCGATGAAGTCGCGCTGAAAGATCGGCTTGAGATAACCAAAGTTATGCGATGTCTGAAACAGGGCATTCGATCGTATGAATACCGGAAGCGTCAGCTCAGGCGTCTCGGCCAACGATTGCTGAGTAAACATCGTCTCCGGTGGCGTGCCGTCGGCGCGAATGACACGGAGATTGTCGACGGCAATCTGGGCACCGGCATTCTCTGCGCGCTTGATCATGCGCTGCAAACGCTGCGGCTCGACCGTGTCGTCGGAGTCGAGCACTGCAAGCCACCGGCCGGTTGCAGCCGACAACGCGGCATTGCGCGCTGCCGCCGGCCCACCATTGCGCCTAAGCGCCAGGAGCTTCACGCCCCTGTTCGCGTAACTTTCCGCAATGGTTCTCGTCTCGTCCGTTGAGCAGTCATCGGCGACGATCACCTCAACCGACACGCCCTCTTGTGCAAGAGCGCTGTCGATCGCCTTGGCGATCGTCTCCTCTGCATTGTAGGCAGCGACGATGAAGCTGACGTCGGGCTGGGTTTGCGTCATGCAGCCTCCGCTGTTCCATACTGACGAATCTCACGAACGCCGAGAAGGCCACTCACCACGCCGGTATGCATGAGGCCGCGAAGGGCGTAGCGATACCGCGGAACCGGAGAAAAGACGCAGGCAAGCGCCGCGCCGTAGCAGAAGGCCGCCTTGGCTGCAGCCAGGCCGATCTGCTTTAGCCGCTGCAGGCCAGCGTTCTTTTCCTGGAGCAGCCGCCCATGCGTCTGGCCGAAGCGGAAGCGGCGCTTGGCAAGCCAGGACACGCCAGCGCGGCTTTCGGTCACCGGTTCATAAACATAGGCCTCGGGTGCAAAGGCAATCCCGCCGCCATCGGCATGCATATGGCTGAAGAACTCCGTGTCCTCGCCGCCGGTGCGCCCAAGTGCAAGGTTGAAGCGGCGCCCGACCACATGGGGCGAATCGAGGCGAAGAAGGACATTGCAGGTGTAACCGGTGCGGATTTCACCGCCGACCCATACGGGCAGCGTCGAGTGGAAGTCGCCCTCGCGCATCCAGTTCGGCGCCGTGGATAAGTAGACGCTGCGGACGGGGCCAAGCACCGCATCCGCCTTGGTCTTCTTGGCAACGGCAAGCAATTCCACCAGCCATTCCTCACTGGCATCCTCATCATCGTCGATGAAGGCAAGGAAATCGCCCGTCGCATTTTCCAGGCATGCATTGCGGGCAATCGAAATGTTCGATGCCGGGCAGTGCACATAGGCAATTTCATGCGGAATGGTCGGACGAAGCGCATCGACCCGTTCCTTGGCGCTCGGAACCTTGTCGTTGTCGGCGACGATGATCCGCAGCGTTGCTCCATCGGGCACGGCGAGGACCGCAAGCGAAAGCAGCGCTTCGTCAAGCGAAGCTCTGCGGTAAGTGCAAATGCCGATATCGATCTGCAGGGGGGGCATGTCGTTCATGAAGAGACCTTTCTGCCGCGGAAGCTCAGAAGCTCCATCCAGAAACCGGCAGACCAGGCGAAGTGCATCACCATTGCCGAAACAGCGGCAAGCGGGCCGTATGGATTCTTGTGGCCGATGGCCATCCAGAAGCCGTAGCCGACGCATGCGACGGCCCAGAGGCTGAATGGGATAACGGCCGCCCAGTTCAGAACGGCAAGAAATGCGCCGATAAAGACCGGAACGACGAGAAGCGGGAGCATCTGCCGAAGATTAGGCATGCTGCCGTGCTTCAGGATGTTCTTCGCGCGACCTCTGCCATAGCCAAGATATTGGCGGAACAACGTCGAAATGGTCGAGCGCGGATAGTAGGTCATTCGCGTCTTGTCGGTCATCCAGATGCCGAAGCCCGCCTGCTTCAGGCGATAGTCGAGCTCCGCATCCTCGTTGTGGCTGAAGGTTTCATCGTAGCCGCCGACCGCGTCGAAGGCCGCGATGCGCATCAGCGCGTGATGGCCGTGATTGGTCCAATGCCCCTTGGCGCCCTCGCGATGCTTGGAACCGCCATTCCCGAGTTTGGAATTCTGAGCAAAGGCAGTTGCCTTCTGGAAGACGCCGAAGCCGACCGTTTCCATGGCGACCACGACGGAGTCCGCCTGGGTGAGCACGGCCTCCTGAACGAGGCGTCGGCAGTAATCGGCGGGGTAATCGCCGTGTGCGTCGATCCGGATCAGGTAGTCGTAGTCACGGCCAAAGGTCTGAACCGCGAGATTGACCGCCGCACTCTGGATCCGTCGGGGATTGTGCAAGAGCACGATCCGCGGATCGGCAGCGCTGATGCGGGCGACGATGTCGCGTGTCGCATCCGTGCTGCCGCCGTCGGCGACGACGATCCGGGCATCCATGTGATCGATTTCGAGGCTCAATTTGGCGAGCAACGCCTCGATATGCTTCTCTTCGTTCAGGCAGGGAATTATGATCAGACTGGAGACGCTGGCACCGACATCAGGCTTCATGGTTGTCCACCCTTCTGGAGACACGCTTGTTGGAATGATTGCGCCGGCACCGCCCCTCTCTGCGTTTGCCGGGACAAGGCGGGAAAGGCTTGTGACGAGGGCCGCGCAATCGCTGCGGTCGGCAAGCCAGGTCTTGCGATCCTTGGCGGCGACGGCCTCGCTCAATGCGCGGTGCCGCTCGCCTGTCATGGTTTCGAACAACTCTGCGAGCTGCGAAACGTTGGCTTCGGAAAGCTCAAGGCCGATGTCGCGGGACTGGAGGAAGCGTGCGGTCTCCGTGCCTTCGAGGGCGATCGGCACGGCGCCATACAGGCATCCCTCATAGAGCCGGTTCGGCAGGAGCCAGCTCGAATTGAGGCCTTCCTCGAAGAAATCGATCGCCCAGGAGAAATGGACGTCGTCGTAGATCGCCCGCAAATCCTCGGGATTGCGATAGGGGCCTTCGAAACGAAGATAGGGCTCGTCGCGCACGAAGGCATCGAAATCCTCGAACTCCGAGTAGGCGGGGCGACCACGCAGAACGATCTCGAGCTTGCCTTCCATGCGGCGCGAGAATTCGGCAAGAAGGCCGAGCGACTTGCGGCAGCGAAGCGCACCGAACCAGCCGATCTTCCACGGCTCGCCCGGTTGCTTCAGGGGACGGCCAAATGCCGGCTCGATAGCGGCTTCGTCAAGGGCGATGACCTTGTTCTCGATCAGAAGCATCTCGGCTTTGACGCCGGAGCGAGGATTGAAATAGTTCTCGATGAAAGCCGGAGAGCTGGTCAGAATGAGCTTGGCATTCCTGCCGAAATGCGCCTCTGCGCGGCGGATCGCCTTGCCGACCACGTCGTCGCGCAGCAGAAGGCGATGGATATCCAGGCATTCGTAGACAACGGGAACGCTGCCACCGAAAAGCGTGTTGGCTTTGTGCGCGACGGCCAGTGCCTCCAGATTGCGGCCGATGATGAGATCGGGCTTCTCTACGTTCTTCAACAGAGCCTTGAGGCCGGTCATCGCCTTTGCGACGGCGCTCATGCGCTGCGCAAATTTGGCATCGGCCGTGCGTCCAAGCTCGATCGGCGTGACGCCATGCACTTCCGCAAGCCGGTTCTCGCCGCGGCGGAAACCGGCAAGCACGACCTCGGCGCCGCCCTCGCGCAGCATCAGCACCCGCCGTCTGACGGCCGGATCTGCCAGGTCGTGCACGAGGTAGAGCACTTTGAGCATCGACGTTCCTTTTGCTGTATGGGCTTGGCCCGCGCTGGTCAGTTGAGCGTGCATGCGATCGATTCAGGGAACTGGCACTTGTCGCCGAGCGCGGTGAAGGCCACGCGGTCAACGCTGAGAGTGGTTGGCTTCGTGTAGTTGAAGCGCCCCATCCAGTTCGAAAGTGTGTCGGAACCCCATAGGCTGAAGAAGATCTTCTGCGGGTTGGACGGTATCTTCGACGGATCAGTAACGTCCTGAACAAGCTTGCCGTTCAGGTAGTAACGCAGTCGATCCTTTTCCCAGATAAAGGCATAGTCATTGAAGCCCTCATCGGCTTTGTTGCCAACCGGAACGAGTTTCTCGTTGCCACCCTTGGCCTGCACATACTGGTTCACCTGCACCTCGCCGGTGTTCTTGCCCAGCACTTCGAAGTCGATCTCATCGTGCTTCTGCTTGTCGGCTGGACCGATATAGGTGAAGAAAGCGGAGTTCAGCCCCGAGCCTGTTCCAGCCTTGATGCGGGCTTCGTAGGTGCCGTAGCTGTAACGCTTGGTCGTCTGGATCTCACCACACAAGTAGTTGCGGTCGTTCGATTTTCCGTCGGCGAACGAAAGCTGAAGGGCGCCGTCCTCGGCCTTCGCGTTGTTCTTCGACCAGGTGCAATTCTGGTGGGCGCCGTTGTTCCAGCCGTCAGAAACGTACCAGAAGCCATGGTTGATCTTGTCGAAATCGTCGATGAAGGACTTTCCGGATGCCTGCTGTGCTGAAGCCGGCAGCGCTGAAGCGCAGGCTGCCGTAATGGCGATCAGGCCGAGGCAAAGTTTTCGCGCATGGGCGATTTGGGTCGTCATGTGTCACCTTTGCTGTGTAGCAAGTTCGGGGGAGACGTCGTGCGGCGACGTCGGTTTTGCGGACCGTTTGGTTCTGCCACCCGTCAGGATTGCGTAGAGCCGCGGAAAATTCTTCCGGCAGAGCCCGTTCGAGAACGTGAGAAACGGAAACAGCAGCGCGAAAGACAGAACGAAGAAGAGCGGGTAGAAGCTCAGGTCCGACTTGCCCCATAGGATCCAGAAAAAGACGAGTAGCGGATAGTGGGCGCAGAAGATCCAGAAGCTCAGGCTTCCCGTTTTCGCGAGCCGTTGGCCGAGTTGCGTCTTGATCAGCGGCGCCGATAGCAGCCAGAAGCCAAGAGCGCCGACGATCGCTAGCGCGTTGCGAAACAATTGCACCCAGTCCGGCAAGGACGGGCCCGTGAAGAAGATCGCCGTTGCGAGGAGCGCCGAGGCAGCGAGCAAGAGAAAGACGCCAACCGGCGCAAAGCGATCGAGAGCCTTCAAGTCGAACTGCTGCAGGGCAATGAAGATGCCGAGACTGAAGCTGAAGAGGATCGAGCGCTTGAGAACGATGTAGATCGACAGCTCCGGAATCAGCGCGATCACCAGCAAGGCGGTCAACGTCAAAATCGGCGCACGGCTGATCAGCCACGCGAGGATCGGTGACAGCAGGATGCAGACGAAGAGATCGCGGAGGAAGTAGAGCGGCACATTGTCAGGAAAATTCTCCACTGCCAGCACTTGCGTCATGAGATCGCGGCCGGACGCGTTCAGCGGATCAGGCAGATAGCCGTCACCGATGCCGACACTGGTCGCAAGAATGATCGCTGCAATGAACGCGCAGTTCCAGAGCAGGAATGGCAGGAACACCGTCTGCACTTTCGTGCGCACGGTTTTCCTGTAGCTGAAGTTTTCCTGTCCGCCGCGAAACAGCAGATAGCCCGAGATCGCGCTCAGGCAGGGAACGCCGACGCGAAAGAGCGCCTCCGTCAGGAAAACCCGAATCCAGTCAAATGCGCCGTAGGTCCCGTCGTAGGGACTGCTGGCGGCATCGAACGGTATGTGAACAAACACAATGCCCGAAATGAGCACGATGCGCATCAGATTGATCCGCGACGATACATTCGCATCAACATTCACGTTATCAGTCACCCCTTTTGGGCCGCACCTCCCCTTGCGACCGTTTTCAATCAGAGCAGACTCGAGCCCGCGCCGAGAAAGCTAGGGCGGATTCCCGGAAGAAAATATGGCACTGCAGCAAAAAGTGATCGGCGGTCCCACTTCGTAACAGTCGTTCTGTCCTGGCTCAGTATGGGAAAACGCCTACGCAGGGGTCTGCCGAATCGAGCTCAACGTCAACGTGAGCAGTGCATTTCATAACATGATGATATTCATCGATTTCTGGGTTCTTTATGCGCCGCGGGGCCTGAAAGTTTTTGTTGACTAGTGAACGATTGTTACAACGCGAGGCTGACGAATTGCTCCGATCGTGGCCGAATTGCGGCTTGGGACTGAACGGCCGTTTCGTTGCGATACAGTTTGGGACGACCCGCTCAGATCACCCGCTTTGACAAACTTCGGCCGAAATGAACGTCATCATTTTGCAGTGCAGCAGACTTGCTGCGCTTTCATTCACCCCTAGATGCGTCAGGGGCGGAAAACATCACTTCGCGTATCTCAAGGAGAGCGTATGGCGACCTTCACGATCATCATCCCCTTCTACCAGCGTCAGGACGGCATTCTCAGCCGCGCCCTGGCGTCGGTCTTCTCGCAAAGCTTCAAGGATGTTGATGTCATCGTCGTCGACGACCAGTCGCCACGCTCTCCTCATGCGGACCTAGCGTCGCTGTCGGAGGAGGATAGGGCGCGTGTCACGGTGATCGCCCAGCCGAATGCCGGACCGGGCGGTGCCCGGAACACGGGACTCGATCATGTGCCGGAGGCGACGCGATATGTTGCCTTTCTCGACTCCGACGATGTCTGGACGCCCGATCATTTGGTCAATGCAGCCAAGGCGATGGAGGCTTTCGGTGGCGACTGCTACTGGGCGTCCATCGAAGGGGGCGAGGAGTTCGACTACCATTTTGGTATCGCCGCTCTCGAGAAAGAGGAGGGGGCGCGGCGTCTCCTGAGCAAGCCGCTAATCCTCGACGTGCCTGACCTCGCGGGCGTCATGCTGAAGAACTGGGCCTTCCTGCACATGTCCTGCATGGTCATCGGCCAGCCGCTGTTCGAGAAGGTTCGTTTCGACGCGGCCCTGCGCTTGGCGGCCGAGGACGTTCTGTTCTTTTGCGATTGCATCATCGCCGCGAAACAGGTGCTGCTCTGCGGCGAGCCTGGGGCGCTGCGCGGCGAGGGCATCAACATCTTCCACGGTGTCGACAACGCCTCGCCGGAGTTTCTCAAGCAGCAGTTCATCACCTGGATGGCGCTCGACCAGCTGGAGAGCCGCTTCTCTCGCCGACCGCGGGAGGTGGAGACGATCAAGGAGCACAAGAACACCGCCCGAAAGCAGGCGATCTGGAGCCAGATCGGCCTTCTGCGTCGCCGCAAGAAGCCGGATTTCCGGCTGCTCGCACGCTGGGCGGCACGCGATCCCCGATTGCTTCAGAGCGCGCTGCAGCTGGCGGCGGCCAAGTTTTCCAGATAGTCGAACCCGGCTACTTGGCTGGGGCGCTCAGAAGATATCGCAAGCCATCGCCTTGCGCGGTGACGGAAACGCCACCCGGATTTCGCAGGCGCTCGGTCTTGTCCATCAGGATGCCCGTCGCAATGGGCGGGAAGGCGGTTGGATGCGTTGCGATATAGGCGATGGCCGCCAGCGGGCCCGATTGTGATTTGATGTCGAGGAACCGCCGCAGCTCATATTTGCCGCGCACGTGCCGCTCGTGCCGACGCACAGCCTCGGCGGCCTCAGGCGGCAATCTTGACGATGCCAGCAGCACGCGATCGGCCTCGTAGAGGCGACGAAGATCTTCGGTGCGGTGTCGACCGCTGAGCGAATTTCCGCGCACGACCGCCCCGTAGCCGCAGCTGTGGATCACCTTGTAGCGCGCGCCGAGCGCCAGCGCCCTGATGTAGAGGTCGTAATCCTCTCCAAGCCGCATCTCCTCACGGTAACGCAGGCCATGCTTGTCCAGGAAGGCGCGTCGCATGATCGGCTTAAGGAAGCCAATCTCGCCGCGCCGAACGCCACGCTTGGAAATGTTGCCGTCGACAAAGGTGGGCAGGTCGAGGAAGAGCGGGCTTGCGGCAAATTGCTGTAGGCGCTGGGGCGCCTGGCTTGCTGTATCGGCATCGACAAAGGCGATGTTGTCGGCAACGAACTCCCAGTCGTCCTCCACAAGCATCTGGCGAAAGCGGCCCTCGAAGAAGAAGTCGTCCGCATCGAGGATTGCGATCAGGGGTGCCGAAGAGATGTCGATGGCGTGGTTGCGGGCGGCAGAGGGGCCCTTGTTCTGATCGAATCTGACGACATTCAGCCTTCCGCTGGTGTCGTCCGCACGTCTCGCGGCCCCTGCCGTGCCGTCGCTGGAGCCGTCATCGACGACCACCACTTCGGTCACTTCGGGCTCCCGAAGCGCCGATCTCACGGCGGTTTCTATCGTGTCCGCCGCGTTCTTGGCTGCGATGATGACGCAAATGCTTGCCGTTTCTGCCACGCGTAGCCTCCGTTGTTTTCGCTCAACAACTAGGACGTCAAAATGTGGCGGACAACGGGCGGCCGTTCAAATGATGTTACGGGGCGAGGATGCCTTCCATGCCGGACAGGCACGGCCGCAGTACGAATTGCGATGCTTAGCGATTGAACGGCTCAGAGCCCTTGAAGGGCGACACAGGCATTTTTTCCGCTTCTTCGCGCTTTACGGCGGGGCGAATCGTGCGGCTCCTGGATTCCTTCCAGACAAGGTAAAGCACGCCGCCAAAGTAGCCGGCCTGAAGCAGGACGGCGCAAATTGCGGTCTTGATCGCGGTGCCAGCGAGGGAACCGCTCAGCCAATACGTCGCCACAGCAAATACGGCCAATGCGCCGAGCATGCTGAAGATAACGCGAGGTGCATACATCTGTTGCCTCCTCCATCGGAGCTTCTTCAACGAACAATTATCGAAGACGAAAGCGCCACCAGGATCCTTCCTAGGATAATGTTTTACAGGACTTCCTGTTTCAACTGAAGGTCTGGAGACGTTTTTTGCGCCTGCGAGATGCGTAGTACAGCGACGATCTTAAAGGTTTCTTCCGGCTATTGGTAAAAATGCCACGCGCTGTCACCCTTCGCGGGCTTTTGCGAAAGATGATTAAAGAAGATTACATCGATCTTTGGTTGCGCCTAATTTGGCAATGCACGTAAGCATTAGTGCCACAATGTCGGTCACAACGGGTGCGTTGGAGGGGTTGTGCGTTCAACTTTTATTACAAAGTTTTTAATTTTAATCGGTTTGCTAGTGCAGTGCAAAACTGATGGTGCAATGCAATAGAGAACTCTTTCGACAAATAGAATCCATTGCTTTGCGAGAAGCCGCCAGTGCAAACCACCAATTGCTCCCACCATGCCGGAACGACCTAGACTTCAGTATCTTTGGCTCCGATAGCAATGGCCCAGACTTTTATTGGTACACGCATAGATTATTTCGAGATCGCCAGAGAATTGTATGACTATTTCAGCGGATTCTTAAAAACAAAAAATCTGAACGGCGGCCGGAAAAACACGTCGTAAAGCGTCAGTCGTAAAATTGTGGCTTAAAAAAACAAAATCACCTCATACACTTCGAATTCGTCAGGGCCAGCTAAGCGGCCTGAGCCTACCCGACCAAACGGCAAACATAAGTGGAGTTACCTCTATGAAGTCTGCGACGAGATCGGACAGTTCGCCATTTTATGGCGCAGTTCATCAGAGCGTGTTTCCGCCGACTGGCGGGATCGCAAAACGGGCATTCGATGTGTCCGCCGCCTGCCTCGGGCTCATCTTTCTGAGCCCGCTTTTTTTGATGGTGATGTTGCTTGTGAAGCTCTCCGACAGGGGGCCGATCTTCTACGGACATCGCCGCATCGGCCACAATGGCCAGGAGTTCCGTTGCCTGAAGTTTCGGACAATGGTCACCAATGGTGACAAGGTTCTGCAGGAGCACCTGCGAAACAATCCGAAGGCCATGGAAGAGTGGCGTGAAACGCGCAAGCTGCAGGATGACCCCCGGGTTACTGCCGTTGGTGCCGTTCTACGCAAATTGAGCCTTGATGAGCTGCCCCAGCTCTTCAATATCATCCGCGGCGAAATGAGCGTCGTCGGTCCGCGTCCCGTTGTTCGAGACGAACTCGAAAAATACGAGAATGCGGCCGTCTATTATCTGCAAGCTCGCCCTGGCCTGACAGGCCTCTGGCAGATCAGCGGACGCAATGACGTTTCTTACGCCACCCGCGTCGCCTTCGACACGCACTATGTCGAAAACTGGTCGCTGGTTCGGGATGTCGTGATCATCGCACGCACAATCCCGGCGGTATGCGCTCAACGCGGCAGCTACTAAGCCGCATCTCAAAACCCAAAACAGTACTGCGCGGCGACGCCTTGCGGCTTGTCGTGCTGAGACACGGGGAAGGTTCATGGAAAGACGCTTTCTTGACGGCAAGGCCGGACGATTTCGTTCGCCAAGATCCGGTATTGTTGTCGCAGCCGGACTTGCTGCTTTATTGGCGTCCTCATCGCTTGCCAGTGCAGACGACTACCGTCTCGGAATGATGGACAAGCTGAGGATTCGGGTGGCCGAGTGGCAGACCGCGGATGGCAGCATCCGCGACTGGTCGGTTATCAGTGGGGACTATACGGTCGGGCCTTCAGGAAGCATTTCCCTGCCTTTCGTCGGTGACATGCCCGCATCAGGCAAGACGACGGATGCGATCGCCCAGGAGATCGGTTCGGCGCTGCAGAAGCAATTTGCTCTGAAAGACCGACCTTCTGCCTCGGTGGAACTGTCGGAATTCCGGCCGGTCTATCTCTCCGGTGACGTTGAAAAGCCCGGTGAATATCCGTTCGCGCCCAATCTCACGATCGTCAAGGCCGTGAGCCTCGCGGGTGGCCTGCGCCGCGCGGACGCCGGGCAACGCTTCGCCCGCGACTTCATCAACGCCAAGGGTGACGCGGTCGTCTACATGGCCGACCGGGCACGCCTGCTGGTGAAGCAGGCGCGGTTGCGCGCGGAGATCGCGAACCAGGATACGATCGAAATGCCGAAGGAGCTGCAAGACAAGCCGGAGGCGAAGCCCCTGCTTGACAGCGAAACGGCTCTCATGAACACGCGCAAGAAGCGGCTGACGCTGCAGCTTCAGGCTCTTGCTGACCTCAAGCAACTGCTGCAAAGCGAGGTCGAGACCCTCGCCAAAAAGAGCGAAACGCAGACTCGGCAATTGCAGCTTGCGACCGCGGACCGCGACAAGGTCGAGGATCTTGCGGAGAAGGGTCTGGCACTCAGCGCCCGCAAGATGGCCGCCGAGCAGCGCGCTGCCGATACCGAGGCGACGCTTCTCGATATCGACACCAATTCGCTGAAGGCCAAGCAGGATATCAGCAAGGCCGATCAGGACGAGATCACGCTTCGGAACGACTGGGATGCGCAGCTTGCCCAGGAACTTCAGAATGCCGAAGCTCAACTAGACGAACTCCATCTTAAGCTCGAAACCAGCAATTCGCTGATGGCGGAGGCATTGACGCAATCCACCGATGCCGCCCGTTTTGACACCAGCACCGGGGCTGCGAGCATCGCCTACTCGATCGTCCGCGATGTCGACGGCAAGGCGAAGGAGATTCCGGTTCAGGAAAATACGGCACTGCAGCCCGGCGACCTGATCAAGGTCACCGCCGGATTGGCAATGAGATAACGAGGCCGCAATGCGGATCGCAAAATCTGTGCTCATTCAGCCAGGCAGGAATGCGAATTTCGCCATCCCTGCCGTGGCGCTGTCACTTTTTTGCTTCGCCTACTCGATTAAGTTCGGGCAGGTGGCGATCCTGCTTTACTATGCGCTCTGGTTGCCGCTGATTGCCGTGGACTACAAGAAGGTGCTCGGCAGCCATGGTCGCTATCTCTGGATCTATGCCTTCGCAGCACTTGCCTTCCTGTCGGTCTTCTGGTCGGCGGTTCCGAGCATTTCGCTGCGTGCCAGCATCCAGTACCTGACTCAGGTCATCTGTGCCCTGATTGCAGTCCGCGTGGTGGACGTCAGAAGCCTGACGGTGGGCATGATCGCCGGTGTGGGGATCGTTCTCGTCTATTCGCTGCTGTTCGGCTACTACGAGTACGACCCGCTGGACGGCACCTTCAGTTTCGTTGGGGCCTTCGCCTCGAAGAACCAGCTTGGCTTCTATGCGTCGCTTGGGTTGATCGTTTCCTTCGCGGCCGTCTTTATCTTCGGTGAGAGACGCCTCTGGATGGCGGCGTCGGGAATAGTCGGGCTGCTATCGGCCTACTGCCTCATCGCCTGCCAGTCTGCGACGTCCGTTTTGACGACTGCCGTCGTGATTGCCCTCATGATGGGGCTGCGTGTCGTGCTCGCACTGACCCCCGACCACCGCAAGCTGCTGGTCGTCGGCGGTGGCGTCGCCGTCATCATTCTCGCCGTTGCTGGCGTCTATCTCGGCGCGGTCGATGCCGTTCTCGGCATCTTCGGCAAGGATTCCACGCTGACCGGGCGTACCTATCTCTGGCAGCAGGGGATCGAGGCGGCAAAGCAGAATCCGGTCTTCGGCATCGGCTACCAGGCCTATTGGGTTCAGGGCTTCTCGGAGCCGGAGCGCCTGTGGGAAGAGTTCTTCATCGGATCGCGGAGCGGCTTCCACTTCCACAACACCTACATCGAAACGGCCGTCGAGCTGGGCCTCGCGGGCGTGGTCGTTCTTGCAGGAATGCTGTTGCGAATTTTGTGGGGGCACTTGCGCCGCGTCATCGAGGATTTCAGGAACGACGAATCCTATCTGCTGTTCTCGATAGCCGTGCTGCTGACGATCCGCTCCTTCGTCGAGATCGATATTCTGACACCGTACAACGTCGGGACGTTTCTTTTCTATTTCGCCGCCGGAAAGCTGGCGACAGCGCGCCGCCAGCCAGCGGTGAGCTCATGGCAACACCACGCGTCGCCTGAGCCTGTCACTCAATAACGTCATTGCATTTTCGACCGGGCTTGGACCGGTTCTCCGAGGAAACGGATGAAGACACTTTACGGCATCCAATATCTGCGCGCCTTCGCGGCACTTGCCGTCGTGGTCTTCCACGCGGCCGAAAGAACCGGTGAGCATTTCGCCATTGGTGCCGCCGGCGTCGATGTTTTCTTCGTCATCAGCGGTTTCATCATGTGGGTCATCAGCGACCGCCGCCCAATGACGCCACAGGGGTTCCTGCTTGATCGCATTCGCCGCATTGCGCCTTCCTACTGGCTGGTCACGAGCGTGATGATCGCCGGCGCCCTCGTCGGTCTGTTTCCAAACCTGAAGCTGACCGGCGCCCATATCTTGTCCTCGCTTTTCTTCATTCCTGCCCACTCGCCGAGCACTGGCGAGATCTGGCCGGTCCTCGTCCAAGGCTGGACGCTGAATTTCGAGATGTTCTTCTACATACTGTTTGCCGGCGCGCTCTTCCTGCCGCGTCGCTGGAGACTGGTCTATCTGACGGCCATTTTCGGGAGCTTCTTCCTGATCGGC
This sequence comes from Rhizobium sp. IBUN, assembly GCF_000510625.1. Lineage (NCBI taxonomy): Bacteria > Pseudomonadati > Pseudomonadota > Alphaproteobacteria > Hyphomicrobiales > Rhizobiaceae > Rhizobium > Rhizobium sp. IBUN. The sequence goes on along the minus strand of NZ_AZNV01000013.1, from coordinate 23,623 downwards.
CTGGTGTTCAAGCCTGCATCGCCCGTGCTGAACACCTATACCCGGTCGATCATCCTCGAATTCCTCGGGGGAGTGCTGCTCGCCGAATTGTGGATCCGGCGCTGGATTGCAGGCACCAGTCTCGGCCTTGCATTCGTTGGCGCATCACTCGTCGGCTTCGCCATGATCTTTCTGATCGGAGCCGATTTCAATGAAACGATCTGTGGGCCGCTGGCCATCGCTTTGGTCTACGGCATGGTGTCGCTCGAGGCGGACGGCAGCATTGGCCGCGTACCGCTTCTCACCTATCTCGGCGATGCATCCTATTCGATATACCTCTGGCACACGCTGGCAATCTCCGTGATCGTCAAGGCTGCCGGCGCGGCCGGGCTGTCGGCAACGCCGACGATCGTAATTGCCGTCATTGGCGGCACGATCCTCGGAACGGCAGCCTACGAGTTTGTCGAGAAGCCGCTCCGGAAGATCTTTTCGTCAGACCTGTTCAAACCGAGCGCGGTCGAGCGGCGCCCTTCATGAAGAAGTCTCAGTGGCAGCCTCCTCGGAGGGCGGGGCGGGCTCGGCCTGCGCAACAGGCTTTCGCCGGCGCCCGCGCAACACGACGTAAAAGACGGGCGTCAGGAACAGGCCGAAAATCGTTACGCCGAGCATCCCTGAGAAAACGGCCGTTCCGAGCGATTGGCGCATTTCGGCGCCGGGGCCGGTGGCGATCATTAGCGGCACGACACCGAAGATGAACGCGAAGGCCGTCATCAGAATCGGCCGCAGCCGCAGGTGACTGGCCTCGATGGCGGCCTCGGTTGCCGACTTGCCTTCGTCCTGTGCCTGTCTCGCGAATTCCACGATCAGGATGGCGTTCTTGGCCGCCAGCCCGATCAGAACGATCAAGCCGATCTGCGTCAGGATGTTGTTGTCCATTCCGCGCAGATGGACCCCAAGCAAGGCTCCCAGGATCGCAAGGGGGACGATGAGGATGATGGCTAGCGGCAGAACCCAGCTTTCATATTGCGCCGACAGGGCCAGGAACACGAAGACCACCGACAGGGCGAAGATGTAGATTGCGGTATTGCCGGTGTTCCTCTCCTGGAAGGCGATTTCCGTCCACTCGAAGGTCGTTCCTGCCGGCAGGATCTGCTTGGCGAGGCCTTCCATCTTGTCGAGTGCGGTGCCCGTCGAAACGCCAGGGGCGGCATTACCCTGCACGGGGACGGACACATACATATTGTAATGCTGGACGAGGGATGGGCCGCTGGTATCACGGATGTCGACCAGCGTGCCAAGCGGGACGAGTGCACCCGTCGCAGATCTTACCTTGAGGGCGAGGATGTCGTCACGCTCGACGCGATACTGCTGGTCGGCTTGCGCGCGCACTTGGTAGACACGCCCGAAGGCATTGAAATCGTTGACATAGGATGTGCCGAGATTGATCGACAGCGTGTCGAATATGTTGGTGATCGGCACGTTCAGCGTGCGCGCCTTGTCGCGGTCGATTTCGAGGAAATATTGTGGACTGTTGGCGGAAAACGTCGTGAAGACACCCGTCAGACCCTCGGTCTGGTTCGCCATGCCCATCAGCTGATAGGCAACGCCGAGGACGCGGCGCATATCGGAGCTCTCGCGATCCATCAGCTGGATCTTGAAGCCGCCGGCATTGCCGATGCCCGAGATCGGCGGCGGCGGAATGGCGATGATGAAGGCTTCCTGGATCGCCTGCAGGCTCCCATAGAGCTGGCCGATGATCTTCGTGGCCGTCTCGCCATGCTCCAAACGGTTTTCGAAGGTGTCGAAGGCGGCAAAGACCACGCCGGCGTTGGAAGCGTTGGTAAACGTTGCGCCGCTGAAGCCCGAGAAGGCAACAGCATTCTTGACGCCAGGCGTGTTGCGGATGATCTCCGAAGCGCGCTCGACGACCGCGTCGGTGCGTGAAAGCGCTGCACCGTCAGGGAGTTGCACGACGACGATGGCGTACCCCTGGTCCATGACCGGGACGAAGCCGCCGGGAACGATCCTGCTCATATAATATGTGGCGCCGAGCAGGCCGATAAAGATCAGCAGTGCGACGCAGAGTGCTGCGACTGTCTGCACCGTATGACGGACGATCCATGAATAGCCGGCACTGAGCCTGTCGAACCCATTGTTGAATCCATTCGCAAGCGCGCTTCCGAAACGCGCGATCGGATTGCGCCGCTTCTCGTGCTCCTCGTGTGGCTTGAGCACCAGTGCGGCGAGCGCTGGCGAGAGGGTCAGGGAATTCAATGCCGAGATCGCGGTTGCGACCGCGATCGTCACGGCGAACTGACGATAAAACTGGCCTGATATGCCGGGGATAAAGGCCGTTGGGACAAACACGGCAATCAGCACGAGAGAGATGGCGACGACTGCCGTTCCGACCTCGTTCATCGTCACATGCGCCGCCTCTCGCGGCGTCATTCCCTTTGCCAGGTTGCGCTCGACATTTTCGACCACGACGATGGCGTCGTCGACGACGATGCCGATCGCCAGTACGAGGCCAAACAGCGTCAACATGTTGAGCGAAAACCCGAAGGCAAGCAGAAACGCGAAGGTGCCGATCAGCGAGACCGGGATGGCAACGATGGGGATGATTGCCGTTCGCCACGACTGTAGGAAGATGAGAACCACGATGGCGACGAGGAGGGCGGCTTCAGCGATCGTCTTGTAGACCTCGTTGATCGACTCCGCGATGAATTCGGTCGGGTTGTAGACGATGTCGTAGCTAAGGCCCTGCGGGAAATCCTGGGCGACTGTGTCCATCGTCTTCTTGATTTCGGCCGCGGCTGCAAGCGCGTTGGTGCCGGGACGCGCGAAAATGCCGAGCGCGACCGCCGGCTTGCCGTTCAGATAGCTATTGGTGACATAGTCCTTGGCGCCGAGTTCGATGCGGGCGATATCCTGCAACTGGACGAGACGCCCCTCGGAGGTCGCTTTGACGATGACGTATCGGAACTGTCGGGCATCCGAAAAACGTCCTTGCGTCGTCACCGTATATTGGAAGGCGTTGGTGCCGGCGGCCGGCGGCCCGCCGATCGAGCCGCCGGAGACCTGCACGTTTTGTTCGCGCAGCGCGTCGACGACATCGCTGGCGGTCATGCCATAAGCCGACAGTTTCTGCGGGTCGAGCCAGATGCGCAGCGAATACTCGCGTTCACCGAACAGGATGACGTCGCCAACGCCGTCAAGACGAACCAGCGTGTCGCGGATACGGGTGCGTGCGTAGTTGGAGACATAAAGCTGGTCGTATCGGGAATTCGGCGACAGCAGATGCACCACCATCATCAGGTCGGGCGAGCTTTTTGCCGTCGTGATGCCAATGCGCCGCACTTCTTCGGGAAGGCGTGGCTCGGCGATGGCAACGCGATTCTGGACAAGCACTTGCGCCTTGTCGAGGTCCGTGCCGAGCTTGAAAGTCACGGTCAGCGCCATGGAGCCATCGGCCGTCGAGTAGGAAGACATGTAGAGCATGTCCTCGACGCCGTTGACCTCTTGCTCGATCGGCGTCGCCACGGTGTTGGCGATCGTCTCGGCGTCAGCGCCGGGATAGGAGGTGCGGATGACGATGGTCGGCGGTGCAATCTCCGGGTATTGCGCCACGGGCAACTGGAAATAGGCAATGCCGCCGACAATCAGCAGCACAATAGAGAGCACCGACGCGAAGATCGGGCGGTCGACGAAGAAGTGTGCAAATCTCATCGGCTGAGCTCCAGGCCGGCGGCTTCTGGCGCAATCTCCTCGCGGCTTTGCGGTAGCTCGACGACCTGCGGCGTGACCTTGGAGCCGGGGCGGGCTCGCAGCAGGCCATTGATGACGATCGTCTCGTTGCCGTCCATGCCCTCGCGGATGACGCGATAGCCGTAGAGGCGCGGGCCCGGGCGGACGGGCTTTGCAGTGACCGTCCCATCCTCTCCAACGACATAGACGACGCGCTGGTTCTGGTCGGACCCGATTGCTTCGTCGGGGACAAGGATCGCCTTGTAAACATTTGATGCCTCGACAGAAACGCGACCGAACAGCCCCGGCTGGAGCACGTAGTTCGGATTGTCGAAGCGCGCGCGTATGCGCTTCGTGCCGGTCTCGCTGTCGATCCTGTTTTCAGCGAAGTCCAGCTTGCCCTTGAATGGCTTCTCGGTCGAATCCGTGATCCTGACCTCGACCTCCACGCCGCCACCGCCTTGCTGCAGATCGACCCCGCGGTCGCGGGCAGTCTGCGCGAAGTTGAGAAGGCGGCGTTCATCGACGTCGAAATAGAAGTCGATGGGATCCACCGAGACAATGGTCGTCAGAATCGATTGGTCAGCCTGAACAAGGTTGCCGACGGAGATCAGCCGGCGGTCGATGCGGCCGCTGATCGGCGCTGTGATCTTAGTATATTCGAGGTCGAGTGCCGCGCGATCGGCCGTTGCTTGCGCTCCACGGACGTTTGCCTGTGCCGAAACCCATTCGCGCCGGCGGTCGTCAAGGATCGATATCGACTGGCTACCACTCGTCGCAAGGCTCTCGGCCCGCTTGAATTGCGCTTCGGCATAGACGAGCGTCGACTTGGCCACCTCCAGTGCCGCATTCGCCTCGTTCAGGGCAGTGACGAATGGCCTCTGGTCGATGACGAAGAGCAGGTCACCCTGCTTGACGAGCGCGCCGTCGGTGAAGTGAACCTCCTGAAGGTAGCCGCCAATGCGCGAGCGCACCGATACCTGATCGACCGGCTCGAAGCGTCCAATGAACTCATCGTTGTCGACGACATCGCGCACGACAGGTTTGGCGACAGAGACGGGAGGGGGAGAGCCTGGCTGCTGCGCCACCGCCGAAGCGAACGGCAGGAAAGTCAGGGTGCCAATAGTCAGCAGTCGTCGAAGGGAGGAAGGCATGGCGGTTTCCTTATCCGGACGGCCGCAAACGCTGCCGTCGCTTATGCTGATGTGATGCGATTCATGTCTTGATGTCTCTGAACAAAGGCTCTGCCCTCATTCACCTATGCCATTGTAAATTCACGATCACGGCGTTCGGCCGCGTTCCGGCCCTACCATCGAGAAAAATGGGTCGGCCGCCGGTAACCCTCTGGATTTCTACTTTAAACGGCTGCCGCTCGAAATTGCAAATGCCACACGGTTGCAATTTGCGAAAGCCCTCAGAAATCTCTGCGCGTATTCTCATGCGGCATTTTGGCCGCAGATGCGGAATCTGGAGAAGCGCCTATTGTGCTATGCACACGCTTAATATATCTGAGCGTATTATAAGTGTGCTTATGAATTATCGGCACTGGTTCCCATGAACAGCAATCCTACCCTCGGCTTCCTATTGCACGACGTCGCACGGTTGCTTCGCAAGCGGTTTGAGCAGCGTGCGCGCTGCCTTGGGCTGACGCGGTCGCAGTGGCAGACCATAGCTTATCTGCGCAGCAATGAGGGGATCCACCGGAGCGGATTAGCCGAGATCCTGGAAATCGAGCCAATCACGCTTGTCCGCATTCTCGACAAACTCGCCGATCGCGGTCTCATCGAGCGCCGGCAGCATCCGACCGATCGCCGTATCTGGCTTCTCTATGTGCGCGAGGAAGCCCATCCGCTTCTGGCCGAGATGCGCGAGCTTGGTGATCTGACACGCGGCGAGGCATTCGCCGGCATCCCTTCCGAGCAGCGCGATCAGCTGTTCGACATTCTAACCGAAATGAAGACGAACCTGGTGCAGGCCTGCCGATCCCCGGTAGCCGAGAATGAGACAAAACATGGCTGAGAAGTCCTCCCTGCGCGTCGTTACAGACGCAAATGCCAAGAACCCAGTTGAAGAAAACGATGTTTCTCCTCGTGAGGAAACGGTAGCCGAGGCGCCTTCATCCAATTCAGCGCCCGCTACTGCTGTGGCTGCGCCTGGCGGCACTCAGGTCCGCCGCCGGCGCAGTCTCACGCGCCCCGTTCTGTTCACGCTGCTGCCCGTCGCGCTCGTCGTTGGCGGCTACTACTACGTCAATGGCGGACAGATCATGTCGACCGACAATGCCTATGTCCAGGCTGACATGGTGGGGCTGACGACAGACGTTTCCGGTATCGTCGACCAGATTAACGTGCATGAGAACGAAGCCGTGAAGAAGGGCCAGGTGCTCTTCAGCCTGCGGCAGGATTCCTTCAAGATTGCTCTCGACGGTGCGGAGGCGCAGCTCGGCGCCGTCCGAAACCAGATCCTCAATCTGAAGGCCAGCTATCAGCAGTCGCTTGCCGAGATCACGCAGGCCGAAGCTGATATTCCGTACTATCAGACCGAGTTCGACCGTCAGCAGAACCTGCTGAACAGCTCGGCCGCGACGCGCACTGCTTATGATCAGGCCAAGCACAATCTCGATGCGGGCCATCAGAAGGTCGCCGTCGCAAAGGCCGAAGCGGCAGCAACATTGGCCCAGCTCGGCGGCAATGCCGATCAGCCGGTTGAGCAGAACCCGCTCTATCTCGAAGCCAAGGCGAAGGTGGACGACGCACAGCGCGAACTCGACCACAGCGTCGTCAAGGCGCCGTTCGATGGTATCGTGACGAACGTCAACTCGCTGCAGCCGGGCTCCTACCTGCAGGCGTCCACGCAGGCCTTCTCGCTGGTTTCGGACAATAACCTCTGGATTTCCGCGAGCCCGAAGGAAACGGAACTGACCTATGTGAAGCCGGGCCAGCCGGTGACGATCTATGTCGACACCTATCCGGGCGTGGAGTGGAAGGGCAAGGTCGAGAGCATCAGCCCGGCCTCCGGCTCCAGCTTCTCGCTGCTGCCGGCGCAGAACACGACGGGCAACTGGGTCAAGGTCGTGCAGCGCATTCCGATGCGCGTCAGCATCGATCACGCGGCAGGCAAGCCGCCGCTTCGCGTCGGCATGAGCACCGTCGTCGATGTCGATACGGGCCGCGCCCGTGGCCTTCCGGATTTCGTTTCCAAGCTTTTGGGCCGCTCTGGCGGCAAGGACCATGAGTAACGCTGCATCATCACCGGCCACCCTGGTTGCCAACAGGGGCGCGATCACGGCTTGCGTCATCCTGGCAGTGATCATGCAGGCGCTGGACACGACGATCGCCAACGTCGCGCTGCCCTATATCCAGGGCAGCGTCTCGGCGAGCGCCGACCAGATCAACTGGGTCCTGACCTCCTACATCGTGGCGGCCGCGATCATGACGCCGCCATCAGGCTTTCTGGCCGCCAAGTTCGGTCGCAAGCGGGTGCTTTTGGCGGCAATCGCCGGCTTCGTCGCGGCTTCCGTTCTTTGCGGCCTTGCGCAATCGCTGAACCAGATTGTTGCCTTCCGCCTGTTGCAGGGCCTGTTCGGCGCGTCTCTGGTTCCCCTCTCTCAGGGCATCCTCCTCGACATCTACACTGCCGAGGAGCGAGGCTCGGCCATGGCCTTATTTGGCGTCTCGGTCATGGTCGGGCCGGTCCTGGGACCCGTCATCGGCGGCTGGCTGACCGATAATATCAGCTGGCGTTGGGTGTTCTACATCAACGTGCCGATCGGCGCGCTGGCGTTTGCCGGCATCGTGATCTACGTCACGGAGACGAAGCTCGATGCGCTGGCGAAGCTCGACTTGTTCGGGTTCGGGATGATGAGTCTCGGCATCGCGTCGCTGCAGCTCTTTCTCGATCGCGGCGAACAGCTGAACTGGTTCGCATCCGGCGAGATCATGATCGAGGCGATCGTCTGTGCCGCTGCCTTCTATCTGTTGATCGTGCATACGCTGACGGCCGAAAAGTCGTTCGTGAATCCGAAGCTGTTCCTCGATCGGAACTTCTCGGTGAGCATGCTCTTCATCTTCGTTATCGGCATCACCTACCTCGCCTCGCTGGCGCTGATGACGCCCTATCTGCAGACGCTGATGGGATATCCCGTCATCACCGCGGGCATCGTCATGGGGCCGCGTGGGCTCGGCACGATGCTTTGCATGTTTATCGTCGGCAAGCTGATCGGGAAAGTTGACTCGCGGCTGCTCTTGGTGACCGGACTCGGGCTGACGGCCTGGGCGATGTATGACATGACCGGTTGGACGCCCGATGTCTCGCAGTGGACGATCGTGTCCGTCGGCTTCATTCAGGGCGCCGGGCTCGGCTTCCTGTTCGTGCCGCTGACGACGATCGCCTTTTCGACGCTGCCCGCCCACATGCGCGGCGACGGCACCGGCCTCTACAACCTGTCGCGCAACATCGGCTCGAGCGTCGGCATTTCGATCGTTTCGGCGCTTCTCGTCGAGAACGCCCAGGTGAACCACGAGAGCATCGCTGCCTATGTGACGCCGTTCAACCGGGCCTTCGAGGCGACGGCGGCACAGGGGCTGAATCCGCTGACTGCGGCCGGTCGTGCGGCTCTCAACGAAGTGATCACCCTGCAGTCGACGATCATCGCCTATATAGACGACTTCAAGCTGCTGATGCTCATGTCGCTGGCGGTCATTCCGCTCGCGCTGCTGCTGCGCAAGCCGAAAGTGGCACCTGCCATGGATCACAGCGCCGTCATGGAATGAGCCTCAGCGGAACGGTTTGCTGAGATAGCGAGATCCTGAGATGCCGAAGCGCCATGGCGCTTCGGCATTTTTCGTTATGCCGATCCGCTGGCCGGCGACAATTTCGACGGGAGCCGAAGGAGCGATCGAGAAGGGCGACCGGTCGAGCAACCTGTCGTTCAGGGAGAGATCGACGCCGAGCGCTTGGCAGAGCTTGCCGGGGCCGCTGCAGAGCTGCGTCAGCGCATGGTTGCTGCGGCGTTCGATCATCGTCGCGATGCCGGCTTCCGGCTCGATTGCGCGGATCAGCACGGCCGAGCCGGGGGTGCACACGAAATTCAGGCACCAGTGTATCCCGTAGATGCGATAAATGTAGACATTGCCAGGTCGACCGAACATGGCGCGGTTGCGCGGCGTGGGGCCGCGGAAGGCGTGCGAGGCTTCGTCGTCAGGGAAGTAGGCTTCAGTCTCGGTTATGCGGCCGCCGACATCGCCGACGCGCAGATGGGAGCCCAGCAGATCCCGGGCGACGGCAATCGCATCGCGCTCGAAAAAGCGCGTGAGATCAGGGCCGGCGAGGGGAGTGGCGCCGATCGCACCGACGCCATGTGTCATCTGTTTCAGGCTTCCGGTCCATGAGGCACTAATGACCGACCTTTGGGTCATGAGCAGAAATGGAGGATCCGGTCACCGAGACGGGATCGCTTGCCGGAAAGGTATCCTCGAGGCCTTCTTCCAGTTCTTCTTCGAGAAGCGCGGCATCCTTGCCGCGTGTGCCATCGGCTTGCGAACTCTGCAGTGTTGTTGCGAGCAATGCCCTCGCGCGGGTAATCGCATTATCGCTCGTTAGCCCGGGAGAGGCGGCGGCATAGAGCGTGACCGATATGTTGTTGCCGGACTGATCCGTGAAGATGACGACAAAACAGCCGTCCTTCGGATGCACGGTGACGTCTGTGATGGTCATGAAAATTCTCCAGCTCTGACAGTCACTGTAAGTGAAACGCTTTTCGCTAGGATTGTCGAGCAAAGACCTTCACCAGCCAGTCGATGAAAACGCGAACGCGGGGCGAGAGCTGCCGGTTGCGCGGATAGAGCAGGGAGACCGGTGTTTCGGTCAGCGGGAAATCCGGCAGGACTTGAATGAGCGTGCCGGCCGCGAGATCCGCTTCGGCGTGATAACGTGGCACCTGTATCAAGCCGATGCCGAGCCTGGCAGCCGACATGAAGCTCTCGGCGGCGTTCACCGTCACCGTCGCGGGTAGGGTGACATTACGGATGCTGCCGCCGACGATGAATTCCAGTGGTAGCACGCCGCCCGTCGCCGTCGAGCGGAAACCGACCATGCGGTGGCCATCGAGCCTGTCCGGATGTTCGGGGAGGCCATGTTTCTCGACATAGGCGGGAGCTGCAAGGGTAACTTCCTCCAACATGGCGACGCGTCTTGCTACCATGTCGCTGTCCTGGGGCGTGCCGACGCGTAACACGCAATCGATGCCCTCGCGAACGAGGTCGACCAGCCGGTCGCCTTCGCTCATGTAGAACTCGATATCAGGATAAGTTTCGAGGAAATGCGGAAGGCTCGGCAGCACAAAATGCCGGGCAAGCGTGCCATGCACATCCACACGCAGCATGCCTTTCGGCATGGCGTCGGCAAAGGCGCCTTCCGCGTCTTCGATGTCGGCGAGGATCGAAAGACAGCGTTGGTAATAGGCTTCGCCGTCCAGCGTCGGGCTGACATGGCGCGTGGTTCGCTGCAGCAGCCGCACGCCGAGGCGTGCTTCGAGTTGTTTGACGGCATCCGTCACCGTGGAGCGCGGCAGGCCGGTGTCCTCTGCGGCAAGTGTGAAGCTCCGGCGCTCCACGACGCGGGAGAAGACCCGCATAGCATCGAATCTGTCCATCTTATTTGTTCGCGTTATTCGGATAGTGATGCCAGATAATCATTGATTATCCGCAAACTGAAAAGCGGCATCTTCTCCCCATCAGAAACGTGCTGAGCACAACGAAAGAAGGAGAGAGGCAATGGGCAATGAGAACAAGGTTGCGCTGGTTACTGGTGCATCGAGAGGCATCGGCGCCGCAATCGCGGAGCGTCTGGCCAGAGACGGTTTACCGTCATCGTCAACTACTCAGGAAACGTCGCACTCGCCGAGGAGCTTGTGCAGAAGATCGAGCGCGACGGCGGCAAGGCTCTGACGGCGCAGGCCGACGTCAGCAATGCCGAGGCTGTCAGCCGGATGTTCGATGCGGCAGAAGCAGCCTTCGGCGGCATCGATGTGCTCGTCAACAATGCCGGTATCATGCAGCTTTCGTCGATTGCCGATGCTGACGATGCCCATTTCGATCGCCATGTCAGCGTGAACCTGAAGGGCACGTTCAATACATTGCGCGAAGCCGCAAAGCGCCTCCGCAACGGTGGTCGCATCATCAATCTGTCAACGAGTATCATCGGCCTGAAGCTGGAAACTTACGGCGTCTACGCCGCGACCAAGGCCGCCGTCGAAGCCCTGACGGCGATCATGTCGAAGGAAATGCGCGGCCGTAACATCACCGTCAACGCCGTGGCTCCCGGGCCGACAGCAACCGACCTTTTCCTTGATGGGAAATCGGAGGAACTGATCGCCCGCATGGCCAAGATGAACCCGCTGGAGCGCCTGGGCACGCCCGAAGATATCGCCGCCTCCGTCTCGTTCCTTGCAGGTCCCGACGGCGCCTGGATCAACGGCCAGGTGTTGCGTGCCAACGGTGGCATCATCTGACCTCCGGCTCCCCGCGGCGGGTTTGGCCCGCCGCCGCCGATGCCGATGCGGGCACGGNTGCGATGGCAATGCCAAGGCTATCCTCATGCCGTTCGGCACGCGTCCGTTCCGCACGCATATCGATCCGTCAGAGGACGGTGCCGAGATCGTCGTTGGCGTCGCTGATCGGGTTGGCGCCGAAATGTTCCGGCGGATCGGCTTGGAGGATCTTCTCAAACCGGCCGTTCACTAAACCGTGATACCGGCCATTGTTCCGGTTTTGCGAACCTGCTGTGCATAAATCAGTACTTAACAAACGGCAAAAAGCAGGCTTATATTTTGCGTAAAGGCGACTGGGAAGACCTCCAACTCGGGCGCCACCTCAGATACCGGCCGAGCCATTTCCCTGGTGACGCGGCAGGGTCTGAAAGGAATTCGATGATCGACTGTTGCGGCCCGTCGAAGGGACACCTTCCGGGCCGCAATTGCGTCAGGCATCATTCAGCTTGGCATCCGAGAGCAATTTCACCAGCCAGTCGACGAAGACACGGACCTTGTTGCTGAGGTGGCGGTTCGGCGGATAGACGATATAGAGCGGCAGCGGTTCGCGGCTCCATTCCGGCAAGATCTCCACCAGGTCGCCCTTGGCCAGCGCATCGCGGATCATGAAGCGCGGCAGTTGGGCAATACCGAGCCCGTTCAGCGCCGCATTGACGAAGGTTCGGCTGTCATTGACCGACAGCAGGTAGCGCGGATTGATCTCCAGTTCCTCATTGTCCTTGCGGAATTCGAAGGGAAGTGTCCGGTTCGTCTGAGCGCGGAAGTAACTCACTGAATAATGGTCGTTTTCCAGCTCCTCGGGGCGAGTCGGAATGCCGAATTTCTCGATGTAGAGCGGTGCCGCGCAGGTGAGCATTTCGACCTCCGAGACACGTCTTGCGATCAGCGACTGGTCGGCCGGCGTGCCGGCGCGAAGCGCGCAGTCGACGTTCTCCGCGAGGTAGTCGACGGTGCGGTCGCCCACACCCAGGTCTACCCTGATGTCCGGATACTTCTGGTAAAAATCGCAAAGCGCCGGGACGACAATCCAGTCGGCGAAAGCGCCGGCCATTTCGACGCGCAAGCGGCCGGTCGGCAGGCCTTGCGAGTTCGAAAGGCTGCCGTCGAGTTCCTCGAGCTCGGAGACGATCTGCGCCGCCCGCTCGTAGTAGAGCGCGCCGTCGGTCGTCACCATGACGCGTCGTGTGGTGCGGTTGAGAAGCTTGGTATGCAGATGTGCTTCAAGCCCCTGAATGAGATTGGTCACCGTCGCCTTGGGCATGGCGAGCGTGTCGGCGGCCCGTGTGAAATTGCCCGTCTCTACGACGCGGATGAAGGCGCGCATTGCCGAGAGCTGGTCCATCGGAAAATCACCTAAGCAGATTGCACTGCGGTATTGTTCGAAATTCGGAACAGTGTAATCGCTCTATGGCTTCTTATTCCGACAATGGAATAACAATATCTTTTCTTCACAAATTGCAAGCCATCTCGGCTCGCAATACGTTATGTGGGTCAAACGCGAGCCGGAGCTATGGCGGTGCAAGTGAAAGACATAGTGTTGGAGAAGGTGGCCACCGGGCCCGTTTCCGCGCGCGTCTATCAGGGTGCCGAGTTCGGCAAGGGTTCACCCATCGTACTGTTTTTCCACGGCGGCGCATTTCTGCAGTCGGGCGTCAAGGACAGCGTGGTTGCCGAAAGCCTGGCGAAGGCTGGCGCGATTGTCGCTGTACCTGACTATAATGCGCCGCTTGGCAACGTCTTTCCTAAGCCGCTCGAAGTGGGTTACTCGATCTTTTCCTATCTCGCCAACAAGCGTGCGTCCGGTATTGGCGACCGCAATTCGCTGCTGATCGTGGCTGGCGAAGAGGCGGGCGGCAATATTGCTGCCGGCGTCGCCTTCAAGGCGCGCGACCATTATGCGGATGCGCTCAATGGCCAGGTTCTGATTTCGCCGCTGCTTGATCCTTTCATGGGCACGTCGTCGATCCGCAAGGCGGATGGCATAGGCATGCGTCAGCGCTGGGCCGAGGGCTGGAGCCATTATCTCAGCGGCGGCGGCTGTCATCCCTATGCCGCGCCGTGTCTGTGTTCCCGCATTTCGGGGGTCGCGCCGGCACTCGTTCTGACGGCGGAGGATGATCCGCTTCGCGACGAGACGCTCGGTTATGCCGATCGCCTCAAACAGGCTGGTGTGCCAGTTCGCCGGAATGTCCTTCCCGCCGGGGCAGGCTGGCCGATGCTTTATGGCGGGAAATGCGAACAGGCACCGAATTGGCAACAGACGATCACGGACCAATTCGAAAGCTTCGTTCGGGATATTAGCAGCCAATCTATTGCATTGAAGACGAACTGATTGAATTCGGCCACTGAGAGACGGCCGTAAGGAGAGTACCAATGACGTCCAGTAAGAAGCGCTGGGCCCTTGTGGGCGCCGGCTTGGGACTTGTTGCGTCCGTTTCGGCCGCAGCCATGTTTTTCGAACTGCCGATGAGCACGACTGCCACGGCGGCTTCCGCACCTGCGCAGGCTCCCGCTGTGCCGGTGACGGTGGCCGTCGTCGCCAGCCGCGACGTCACGACATGGCAGGAGTTCTCGGGACGGCTTGAAGCCGTCGACCGCGTGCAGGTCCGTTCACGTGTGGCCGGCGCTGTCCAGTCCGTGCACTTCCGCGAAGGCGCGCTGGTAAAGGCCGGCGATCTGCTCTTCACCATCGATCCGGAGCCCTACCAGGCGGCGGTTTCGCAGGCTGAAGGACAGACTGCCTCTGCCGAGGCCAAGGTCAATCTTGCTCAGATCGAGCTGGAGCGTGGCCGCAGGCTCTCCGACAACAAGACGATTTCGCAGAGCGATTTCGACCAACGGCAGAATGCCTTCACCGAGGCTCAGGCCGGTCTTCGCACCGCTCAGGCTGCTCTTCGTTCCGCACAGCTTGAGCTCGGCTACACCGAGGTCCGCGCACCGGTCGCCGGCCGCGTCGGCAAGATCGAGATTACCGTCGGTAATCTTGTTGCCGAAGGCAGTTCATCTCCCGCCCTGACGACGCTGGTGTCGGTCGATCCGATCTACGCAAGCTTCAACGCCAGCGAGGAGATGGTCACCAAGGCGCTTTCCGAGTTGCCGGCTGGCGATGGCGCCGTTCCCGCTGTCGAGCAGATCCCGGTCGAGGTTGGTACGCTCGCCGATCAGGGCACGCCGATCAAGGGCAAGCTGCAGCTGATCGACAACCAGGTCGACGCGGCCAGCGGTACGATCGGCGTTCGCGCCGTCTTCGACAATCCCGGCGGCAAGCTGATCCCAGGCCAGTTCGTTCGCGTCCGCATGGGCGAGCCGAAAGCCGAAAACAAGATCCTGGTCAGCGACCGTGCAATCGGCACCGACCAGGACAAGAAGTTCGTGTTCGTCGTCGATGCCGAAAACAAGGTCAGCTATCGGCCGGTGCAGCTCGGCCCGTCTGCGGATGGCCAGCGCATCGTCGAAAGCGGTCTTGTTGTCGGCGACAAGATCGTCGTCAACGGCCTGCAGCGTATCCGTCCCGGCGCAGTGGTTGCGCCGCAGGCGGAAGAGAAAGTGGCGACGGCTCAGTAAGCCGAAGCATGCGGAGCGTCTCGGCGCTCCGCGTTAATTCCGAAACGACCTGACCCACCGGCGGTCTCCCAACCGCCGGAGAGGGTCGTTGCATCCGATTTCATCCCGGAGAGGGCTTTGAAATGAATTTCTCCAGATTCTTTGTCGACCGTCCGGTGTTTGCCGGAGTCCTGTCGGTCCTCATCGTGGTCGCCGGTCTGCTTGGCCTGCGTGCACTGCCGATTTCCGAATATCCGGAAGTCGTTCCGCCATCGATCGTCGTGCGCGCCACCTATCCGGGCGCCAACCCTGAGGTCATCGCCCAGACGGTCGCCACTCCGCTCGAAGAGCAGATCAACGGCGTCGAGGGCATGCTCTACATGTCGAGCCAGGCGACATCGGACGGCGTCATGACGCTGACGGTCACCTTCAAGCTCGGCACCGACCCCGACAAGGCACAGCAGCTGGTTCAGAACCGCGTGTCGCAGGCCGAGCCGCGCCTGCCGGAAGAGGTGAAGACCATCGGCATCACGACGGTCAAGAGCTCTCCCGATCTGATGATGGTCGTCAACCTGATCTCGCCTGACAACCGCTACGACATCACCTATCTGCGCAACTACGGCGTCCTCAACATCAAGGACCGGCTGGCGCGCATCGACGGCGTCGGCCAGGTGCAGGTGTTTGGTTCCGGCGACTATTCCATGCGCGTCTGGATCGACCCGCAGAAGGCGGCCGAGCACGGCCTTGCCGCCAGCGACGTCACCAATGCGATCCGTGGCCAGAACGTCCAGGCCGCAGCCGGCACCATCGGCGCGTCGCCGAGCCTGTCGGGTGTAGACCTGCAGCTCAACGTCAATGCGCAGGGCCGTCTGCAGACGCCTGAGCAGTTCGGCAACATCATCGTCAAGACCGGCACGAACGGCGAGATCACCCGCCTGCGCGACGTCGCCCGCATCGAGCTCGGTGCGGCCGATTACTCGCTGCGCTCGATCCTCGATGGCAAGCCGGCAGTCGCCATCCCGGTCTTCCAGTCTCCGGGGTCCAATGCCATCACCATCTCGGACGAAGTCCAGAAGACGATGGAAGAGCTGAAGACCGCCATGCCTGACGGTGTCAGCTACGAGATCGTCTATGACACGACGAAGTTCGTCCGTTCATCGATCGAGAAGGTCGTCGACACGCTGCTCGAAGCCATCGCGCTCGTCGTCATCGTCGTCATTCTGTTCCTGCAGACATGGCGCGCCTCGATCATTCCGCTGATTGCCGTTCCGGTCTCGATCATCGGCACCTTCGCGGTGATGTATGTCTTCGGCTTCTCGATCAACGCGCTCAGCCTGTTCGGCCTTGTACTGGCGATCGGTATCGTGGTGGACGACGCGATCGTCGTTGTCGAAAACGTCGAACGAAACATCGAGAACGGTCTCAGCCCGCGGGCTGCCACCTACAAGGCGATGAAGGAAGTCTCGGGCCCGATCATCGCGATCGCGCTGGTGCTCGTCGCGGTCTTCGTGCCGCTCGCCTTCATCACCGGTCTGTCCGGACAGTTCTATCGCCAGTTCGCGCTGACGATCGCGATCTCGACTGTCATTTCGGCCTTCAACTCGCTGACGTTGTCTCCGGCCCTGGCCTCGCTCTTGCTGCAGGATCACCACGCCAAGCGTGACTGGCTGACGCGCGCCATGGATGCGGCCTTCGGCTGGTTCTTCCGTGGCTTCAACAGGGCGTTCGGTGCCGCCTCGCGGGGTTATGGCAAGGGCGTCGGCGGTCTCGTGTCGCGCAAGAGCATCGTCATGCTGGTGTATCTGGTGCTGGCCGGCGCCACCTACGGCCTCTTCAATGCGGTGCCGGGCGGTTTCGTGCCGGCGCAGGACAAGCAGTATCTGATCGGCTTTGCCCAGCTGCCGGATGCCGCGAGCCTCGACCGCACCGAAGACGTCATCAAGCGGATGAGCGACATCGCCATGGCAGAGCCTGGCGTTGCGCATGCGATCGCCTTCCCGGGCCTGTCGATCAACGGCTTCACCAATTCCTCGAACGCTGGCATCGTCTTCGTGACGCTGAAGGACTTCGAGGAACGCAAGTCGCCGGCGCTTTCGGGCGGCGCGATCGCCATGTCCCTGAACCAGAAGTTCGGGGCGATCCAGGATGCCTTCATCGCGATGTTCCCGCCGCCGCCGGTCAATGGTCTCGGCACGACGGGCGGCTTCAAGATGCAGCTCGAAGACCGCGCCGGTCTCGGCTATCAGGTGCTCGACGAAGCCAACAAGGCGATAATCGCCAAGGCCTACCAGACGCCTGAGCTGACGGGCATTTTCTCCGCCTATCAGATCAATGTTCCGCAGCTCTATGCCGATCTCGACCGTGAGAAGGCGGAACAGCTTGGCGTCCCGGTAACCGACGTGTTCGAGACGCTGCAGATCTATCTCGGTTCGCTCTATGTCAACGACTTCAACGCCTTCGGCCGTACCTACAGCGTGCGCGTCCAGGCCGATGCCAAGTTCCGGGCGCAGCCCGAGGATATTGGCAAGCTGAAGGTTCGTTCGGCATCGGGCCAGATGATCCCGCTGTCTGCGCTCCTGAAGGTGAACGCGACAACCGGGCCGGAGCGGACCAACCGTTATAACGGTTTCCTCTCCGCCGATATCAACGGCGGTCCTGCTCCGGGCTTCTCCTCCGGCCAGGCTCAGGCAGCGATCGAAAAGATCGCCGACGAGACCTTGCCGAAGGGCATCAGCTTCGAATGGACGGATCTGACCTATCAGCAGATCCTGGCGGGCAACTCCGGCGTGATCGTCTTCCCGCTGGCGCTGCTGCTCGTGTTCCTGGTGCTCGCTGCCCAGTATGAGAGCCTGGCGCTGCCGATCGCGATCATCATGATCGTGCCGATGGGCGTGCTGGCGGCGTTGACGGGCGTCTGGCTGACCGGTGGAGACAACAACATCTTCACGCAGATCGGTCTGGTCGTCCTTGTCGGCCTCTCGGCGAAGAACGCGATCCTGATCGTGGAATTCGCCCGCGAGCTGGAATTCGAAGGGCGGACTCCGGTCCAGGCTGCCATCGAGGCAAGCCGCCTGCGTCTGCGCCCGATCCTGATGACCTCGATGGCCTTCATCATGGGTGTCGTGCCGCTCGTCGTCTCGACCGGTGCCGGTGCCGAGATGCGCGCCGCCATGGGTGTGGCGGTGTTCTCAGGCATGATCGGCGTCACCTTCTTCGGCATCTTCATGACGCCCGTCTTCTACGTGCTGGTCCGCAAGCTCTCGGGCAATCGCCCGCTGATCCAGCACAAGGAGCACGAGCACGACGCGGAGGAAGCCGAAATCATCCGGCTCGCTGCCGAATAACCCCCACTCAGCGGCGAGACGTGGAAAGGCGGAGCATTGCTCCGCCTTTCCTGTTTTCATGAGCCGGCCAGACGGTTATGTCTCGAAGGGCATGCACGGGCGAGGGGAGTCGCACGCTGCAAGCTTTGATGGAGGCGGCCAATGCATATCGCGATTATCGGCGCAGCGGGAATGATCGGGCGCAAGTTGACCGCGCGGCTCGTTGCGGACGGGCGGCTGGCGGGTCAGGCCATCAATCGTCTATCGCTTGTCGACGTCATCACGCCGGCTGCCCCTGAAGGCTTTACAAGGCGTGTGGAGACGAGCGCGGTCGACGTTTCCGCTCCAGGGCAGGCCGCACGGATTGTCGCCTCGCGCCCGGATGTCGTGTTTCATCTGGCCGCGATCGTATCCGGCGAGGCTGAGCTGGATTTCGAAAAAGGCTACGGCATCAATCTCGAAGGCACGCGCGCGCTTCTTGAGGCGATCCGCGCCGCTCATCTGCAAGACGGGTACCGGCCTTGTGTCGTCTTCACCTCGTCCATTGCGGTCTTTGGAGCGCCTTTCCCCGAGGTCATTCCTGATGATTTCAATCTCACGCCCCTGACAAGCTACGGCACGCAAAAGGCGATGGGTGAATTGCTGTTGGCGGATTACACGCGCCGCGGCTTCATCGACGGCATCGGAATCCGGTTGCCGACGATCTGCATCCGTCCCGGCAAGCCGAACAAGGCTGCTTCCGGCTTCTTCTCCGGCATCGTTCGTGAGCCGTTGGCCGGGCAGGAGGCGACCCTGCCGGTGCCGGAAACTGTCCGCCATTGGCACGCGTCGCCGCGTTCGGCCGTCGGGTTTCTGGTCCATGCCGCCAGCATCGACCTGCAGCCGCTCGGCGCGCGCCGCAGCCTGACGATGCCCGGTGTCAGCGCTACCGTCGGAGAGCAGATCGAGGCGTTGCGCAAGATCGCAGGGGAGAAGGTCGTCAGCCTGATCCGACGCGAACCCGACGAGCTGGTCATGAAGATCGTATCGGGTTGGCCACAGGCATTCGAGGCCGAGCGCGCGAAGGAGCTGGGTTTTGTCGCCGATGCTTCGTTCGAGGACATTATTCGAGTGCACATCGAGGATGAATTGGGAGGACAGCTATGACTATCGGCAAATCACGCAGCATTGCGTTTCTGGGAACCGGGCTGATGGGCGCGCCGATGGCTCGCATGCTGTTGCAGTCCGGCTTTGCCGTCACGGTCTGGAACCGCAATCGCGAGAAGGCGGAAGGCCTCGTTCCGGATGGCGCGGTCCTGGCGGATACGCCCGCTGCCGCCGTCAAAGGGGCATCGGTCGTGTTCACCATGCTGACCGACGGAAAGGCAGTGGAGGACGTGCTGTTCACGCAAGGTGCTGCGGAGGCGCTTGATGCCGGCGCGGTGGTCATCGATTCCAGTTCCATTACCCCTGACGCGGCCCGGCAGCATGCGTTAAAGCTCGCCGGGCGTGGCATCCGCCATCTCGATGCGCCGGTCTCCGGCGGTGTGTTGGGGGCGGCTGCTGGTACACTTGCGATCATGGCAGGCGGCGATGGCGCTTTGGTCGAAGAACTGGCCGACGTCTTTGCACCACTTGGCCGCGTGACGCATGTTGGACCAAGCGGTTGCGGTCAGCTCGCGAAGCTCGGGAACCAGCAGATCGTCGCCATCACGATCGGCGCCGTTGCCGAAGCGATGCTGCTCTTCGAGGCGGGGGGCGGTTCACGCGAGGCGTTCCGCCGGGCGATCCGGGGAGGCTTCGCCGAAAGCCGCATTCTCGACGTTCACGGCCAGCGGATGGTCAATCGCGATTTTGGGACCGCCGGCCCTTCGAAATTGCAGCTCAAGGACCTAAACAATATCGTCGCAACGGCGGAAGGTCTCGCTTTGGCGCTGCCTCTGACGGAGGCGGTCCGTGCCGAGTTCGCCGAGTTTGTCGAACATGGTGGCGGTGAGACCGATCACAGTGGCCTGCTGCTGCAGCTTGAAGAAAAGAACCGCCGTTCGTCGAAAGGCTGAATTGCCTAGACACTCGAGTCTCTGAGAAGATCGATGACGCATTCGGCTTGCAATTGTTGATGGATTTTTAGTGCATCCTAATTAATCTCTCGCCAAAAGGTTGGTTCTGCACCCATAATGGGCTTCCTCCTTGGAGGCCTGACACCATACTGTTACTCGAAGCTGCATGAGGCTTGAACGGCGTTGGCATCGAGCAGTCCCACACGGTCCGAACGAGAGTTTCAGGACATCCTGCGGCGCCTTGAGCTTGCACTCGACGCGTCACAGATCGGTGTTTGGGAGCACAACCTCGATCGGCATGAAATCTCCTGGGACGTTCAGATGCACCGGATCTACCAGACCGGAAGAGGCAGCGGGCCGGTGGCCGCTGCAATCTGGTCGGATGCGATTCACCCCGACGACCGCGAGCGTGCCGAACTGGAGTTCGAGGACGCCATTGCCAGACGCGGGCAGTATAATTCGGAGTTTCGGATCGTCTGGCCGAACGGCGAGATACGGCACATCCGCTCGCGGGCTCATTTCTATGTCAGCGAGGAAGGGTCACCCTCTTTCATCGGCGCGGAGTGGGACGTCACTTCGGACGTGCTTCTTGCCAACGAAGCGGCGCGTCAGCGCGCCGTCGCGGAGGCACGGGCCCTCGCTTTGGAGGAGAGCAGTGCCCACATCGAGTATGCTGCGGAACACGATTATTTGACGGGCCTTCCCAACCGCCGGCTTTTCGACAAGCGCCTGGCGGAACTGGCCGAGGATGCCTCAGTCTCGACGCTCGCAGTCCTGCATCTCGACCTTGACGAGTTCAAGCAGATCAACGACAGCCATGGCCATGCGGCGGGCGACACCGTATTGCGTGCCGCAGCTTTGCGGATCGAGGCCGCCATTCCGAAAGCTACGATGGTGGCACGCATCGGTGGCGACGAATTCGTTATCCTGCTCGTCAATTTCGGAGGGCTGACGGAACTGAACCGCATGGCGCGTGAGGTGCAGCGGCGCTTGAAGAAGAAGGTCCGTTTCGGCCACGAAATGCTGCAAAGTGGAGCGTCGATTGGCATTTCCTGGTCGGCAGATCGCTCCGGCTCCAATCTGCTCGCCGAGTCCGATATCGCGGTCTATCAGGCAAAGACATCGGGCCGCGATCGTATCGAGTTCTTCTCGCAGCAGCTCAAGGACGATCTGATGGGCAAGCGGCGTCTTGCCGAAGAGCTGAAGCTTGCACTGGAGCAGGGTGATATCATTCCATTCTACCAATTGCAGCTCGATGCCCACACCCGCGACATCGTTGGCATCGAGGCCCTGGCGCGCTGGCATCACAGCGAGCGCGGCACCCTCTCGCCTGGCATATTCCTGAAGATCGCCGATGAGTTCGGCTTGTCTTCGGAGATCGATGCTTCGATCCTGCGACGCGTGCTCGCCGACCGTGTGACATGGGAGCAGCACGGCACAACCCTGCCACGGGTCTCGGTCAACATTTCGGGGCAGCGCCTTTACGATCCGCAGTTGATTGATGATCTGGAGACACTCGAGATACCGCGTGGCGCCCTGGTTTTCGAATTGGTCGAGACGATCTTTCTGGACGACTGCGACGACGAGCTTCTGCAGACGGTTGACCGCATCAAGCAGATGGGTATCGAAATCGAGATCGATGATTTCGGCTCGGGCCACGCGTCGCTGATCGGTCTCGTGCGGTTGCGCCCGGCTCGGCTGAAAATCGATCGGCAACTGGTAAGCGAGGTGGATACCTCCTCCGAGCAGCGCCGTGTCGTCAAATCGATTGTCGAGATTGGCAAGGCCCTCGGCGTCGATGTGATCGCAGAGGGCGTCGAGACGGAAAACCATGCCGTGGCGCTTGCCAAGCTCGGCTGTCATACGCTGCAAGGTTTTGCGCTCGGCCATCCGCTGCCGGCATCAGAGATCGATGATATTTTCGCTTCGAAGAAGGCGACGCAGGCGGCCCACCTCCGACGCTAGCCTAACGGTGGGGCCTCCTAAGGCTCGAGTTCGCCGCGTGCTTCCAGATACCAGTCGACGAAAGCCTTCACACCGACATCCAGTGTCGTCTCCGGCTTGTAGCCTGTCAAAGCCGCCAGCAGATCGGGGCTCGCGAAGGTGCGTGGCACATCGCCCTTCTGCATCGGCAGCATCTTGCGCTTTGCCGGCTGGCCGAGGGCCTTTTCGACCGTCTCGACGAAGGTCATCAGGTTCTCCGGCTGGCCGCCGCCGATATTGACGACGCGGAATGGCGCCTGATGCGAGAGCGTCTCTACCCGTTCGTCGGCTACGCGGTTGGCCTCCGACGGGGCGACGGACGACAGGCGGACGATCGCCTCCACGAGGTCATCGATATAGGTGAAGTCGCGGCTCATCCGGCCTTCGCCGTAGATCTCGATCGGTTGATCCTCCAGCATGTTCTTGACGAACTTGAAGAGGGCCATGTCGGGACGGCCCCAGGGGCCGTAGACGGTGAAGAAACGGAAGGCGGTTGTCGGGATCTTGTGGAGATGCGCGTAGCTGTGCGCCATCAGTTCCATTGACTTCTTCGTCGCCGCATAAAAGGTCAGCGGCTCGTCGGCCCGGTCTGTCTCACGGAAGGGAATGGACGGATTGGCGCCGTAGATCGACGATGTCGAGGCCAGCATGAGATGGTTGACGCCAACATCCTTGGCGATATCGAG
Source organism: Rhizobium sp. IBUN (assembly GCF_000510625.1). Lineage (NCBI taxonomy): Bacteria > Pseudomonadati > Pseudomonadota > Alphaproteobacteria > Hyphomicrobiales > Rhizobiaceae > Rhizobium > Rhizobium sp. IBUN. The sequence goes on along the minus strand of NZ_AZNV01000013.1, from coordinate 777 downwards.
GATGTTCCAGGAGCCTTCGAGGTTCGACGTGAGATAGGCTTTCGGGTTTTCCAGGCTGTAGCGGACGCCGGCCTGTGCTGCGAGATGCACCATCACATCAGGCGCCGCGCTGGCCACGGCCTCTTCCAGGGCTTTGCGATCTTCGAGCATCGCTGTCACCGGGCGGAAGGCCGGAAACTGCGCCAGCGCCGCATTGCGCATGTGCTTGAGCTTGATGTTGTAGTAGTGCGTCATGCCGTCGAAGCCGACGACTTCGTGGCCATCCTGCAGCAAGCGGCGGGCAAGATGAAAGCCGATGAAGCCAGCAGTGCCGGTGATGAAATAGCGCATCTCTACTTCTTCTCGTTCTTCTTTCCGATGGCGAAATAGCTGAAGCCATGCTTGGTGACTTCGGCGACGGGATAGATGTTGCGCAGGTCAACGATGGTCGGGGTCTTCACCAGCGACTTCATCCGCTTGAGATCAAGCGCTCGGAACTCGTCCCATTCCGTGACGATGACGATGGCATCCGCGCCTTCTGCAATCTCGTACGGGTCGCGGCCGTAGGTGATGGGGCCGATAACCTCCTTCGCCATTTCCATGCCTTCTGGATCATAGGCNTGAACGTTGGCGCCGCCATCCAGCAAGGCCTGGATGATGGTGATCGATGGCGCGTCGCGCATGTCGTCGGTGTTCGGCTTGAAGGTCAGGCCGAGGACTGCAATCTTCTTGCCGCGGACATTGCCGTCGCAGGCGGCGATGACCTTGCGGCCCATGGCGCGCTTGCGGTTGTCGTTG
>NZ_AZNV01000012.1:0-153797 GCF_000510625.1 Rhizobium sp. IBUN | reverse complement strand
ATCCGCTCCATGGCCACGCCGTGCTCGGCAAACCAGGCGATCAGCGCATCGGGCTCGCTCAGTACCTTTGCTTCACGCACGATGCGGCCATCTGCATCCACCACGCACACACTTGAATATTCCAACGAGACATCGATTCCGGCATACTGCTTCATGGTCGTCTCTCCGTGATGCTATGGAGCAGGCCACTCCTGACTCCGCGAAACCATCATTGTGAGGGACGACCACCAGCCTTTCAAACCTCGCTGGCCGAGCTCCGCCCGTTACACCATCTAGATCAGCGCCCTGGCAGTCGTCAGCACGGCGATGGAAGCCCGCAGAAGATCGCCCGTGTGACCCTCAGGGTCGCGATCGTAAGTTTCACCGGTCAGGGCCAGGCGGAGCCCGTAGGCCGCGACCAGGATATAGGGGACCAGGATCATCGAGCTCGTCAACTCAAGCGCCAGATGGAAAGCGTATTCTGCAAAACAGCGTCAACACGAGAAAGATCTGGACGACGGCGTTGGTAAGCTACAGGGCCATCGAAGGAACGCCGCTCTTGTTTTCGTGAGAAAGAAAGCGCGGCATGGTGTCGTTTCCGCCGCGAGGAGCACCCACGAGAGATATGCCCCAGCGACCGAAATCAGCAGGCCGATGCTGACGAAGACGGCGCCCCACGGGCCAACCACGGCCTGCAGCACGCCCGCCATCGAAGGATTGCAAAGGGCGGCGAGATCAGGGCGCAACAGCACGCCGTAGGACAGGATCGTGACCAGCACGAGCAGGCAGAGGACGCCGAGGAAGCCGAACATCGTGGCGACGCCGACATCCGACCGATTGCGGGCGTAGCGCGAGTAGACGCGCCGACGCTGTATGCGGAATTCGGATAACGGAGATCGTTGAAGTCCGGTACAGCCTAGCCCCTCTCGGACGGTCATCGCATCAGGCTGGGCCCTTGGTCGGCATGGCCGAGCTTCACCGTCGATTGCCGTCGGCAACTCGCGCTCGCCAAACGAGGCGAAAACGGTCGAGGCGTTGGCAAAGACTGGAGAGTTCAGAAAGAAAAGGCCCGGAAGCCCCGGGCCTGCTAAGATCTAGTGCCAGGTCTGGTTTCCGTACCACTCATCGATGTCGCGGCGAACTCGGTCGCGTTCGATGCCGTAGCGCTCCTGGATCTTGCCCTCCAGTTGTTCGCGCTTACCGGCGATCTGATCAAGGTCGTCATTCGTAAGCTTGCCCCACTGCTCCTTGACCTTGCCTTTCATCTGCTTCCAGTTTCCTTCAACGCGATTCCAATCCATTGTATTTCCTCCTGTTGTGGATGAGGAAGTAACGGGCTTCACCGCCAAGTGTTCCCGAAGCGTCGATGAGGCAACCGGTAAGGATCAGTGCAGGCATGGGCGGGCCGTTGGTCTGCGCGTTGAGCGATCTACGGCTTCGGCCAACTTGTTGCAACGAAGATAACCTGGCCGCTCCACCACGCCGCACTCAACGGCCATGCCGGCAAAATGAGGTTTCGGGATGCCGTCAAGTTGAACTGGTGCCACAAGGCATTCTTGTCATATCGGGTCACAGACGCGAGTTCCCGCTCAGCGAGCTTATCTTGGATGATCCCTGCCCTTGCTATCCGGGCGACGTACTGCCTTTCGGCCGGGAGTGCCGGTTTTCGACAAGGCGCGAAAGCAAATTCCGCTTTCTCTTGCGCTGGAGAAGATCAATATCACTGACAAGCTTTGCGCCGCCCTCCCGCCGTTCCAATGTAATTTTGCGGCTGTGGAAGGCTTCCAGCTCAGCTCGATGCGCTACGCTTATGATCGTGATCTGCGGCAATTCATGGATGATCATCTCCATCATCTTGTCCTGGCTTTTCTCATCGAGTGCCGACGTTGCCTCATCCAGCACGATCGTATCCGGACTGTGTAGCAGGAGGCGCGCAAATGCGAGCCTCTGTTTTTCACCACCCGACAGCGTCTGGTCCCATGGCGCCTCTTCCTCGATCCTGTCGTTCAGATAGTCGAGTCCCACCTTGTCGAGAGCCGCTTTGATCTTATCGAGCGGCCAGCTATCGGCGGCGCCGGGATAGGCAACCGCCCGGCGAAGCGTCCCGGAGGGGATGTAAGGCCGCTGCGGCAACATGAACAGTCGTCTGTCGCTACGAAAATTGACGCTGCCGTCACCCCACGGCCAAAGGCCTGCGATGGCCCGCACCAGCGTGCTCTTGCCCGAACCGGACTCTCCGGCCACGAGGACCCGCTCGCCTGGTTCGACCGTGACCTGGGTCTCCTTGACGACGGCGGTACCGTCGTCAAGCGACACCGAGAGGTCATTGAGGCTGAGCATCGCATCGCCTTCAGTTTCACCGTGCTGGATGCGTCCCAAGGCGTCGCTCTGTTCGGCGCGCTCCAACCCGTCGAGCGACATCATCAGCGAAGCGACGCGCCGTGCACAGGCGTGCCAATCGGCAAGACGCGGATAATTGTCGACCAGCCATCCAAACGCGCTCTGAACGATGGCGAAGGCAGAGGCAGCCTGCATCACCTGTCCAAGCGTCATGCTGCCTTCGAGATACTTTGGAGCGCAAAGGAGAAGGGGAACGACTGGCGCAAGCAGGCTCGACCCCTGGGACACGAGCGTTGTGCGCATGTGTTGGCGTGCAAGGAGCGCCCACTGGCGGAGGACATTGGTAAACGTCTTGTCGAGATCGTTACGCTCCTCCTCCTCGCCGCCCAGCAAGGCAATACTTTCGCCATTTTCCCGCACGTGCGTCAGCGTGTAGCGAAATTCGGCTTCCGCCTGATTCTTGACCTCGGAAACGTGGACGAAATGGCGACCGATGACGGCCATCGAGCTGGACGTGATAGCCGCATAGAGAACCGCGGTAATGACAAGGAAACCAGGAACAGTGACGGTCGACCCTGCAATTGTCAGGGTCAAGGCCCCGCCGATCGTCCAGAGCACCACGATGAAAGTCGAGGCCGACAGAAATGCGGAAACGACACCAGCGATGAAGTCGACGGGTGACTCGGTCGCAATTCGCAAATCCTCGGAAATGCGGGCTTCCGGGTTCTTGTGGTCACCGCCGATGAGATTCAACTGATAGTAACGGCCGTTGGCGAGCCAGCGCCCGATGAGCGCGGTCGTTAGCCAGGAACGCCAGCGGCGCTGGATCAGCATACGGAGGGATACTTGTGTTACGACAAGAGCGACGCTTCCGAGCGCGAGGGGCAGGAACACGGCGCTGAGGAAATATACGGTATGGGCATTGCGTTGCTCAATTGCGTCAAAGATTGCGCGATTCCAGATATTGATTCCATACTGGAAGCCGACATTCGTGACGATTAAGGCGTGCAGCCCAATTGAGCACGGCCACGCGAGCCATTCCCCGCCGCGGCCCCAGTAACCGCGCGCGCTGATCCAGAAGCGCGTCAGCAAATATCTCTTGCGCGCCCGCTCGGCCTCCTCGGGCGTCAGCTCTGGGTCGGGTTCAACGACTTCTGGGGGCAGCGCGCCCTCGTCAGTCGATGCCTTCTCTTGGCGCGATCTCTCGGCACTGTACTGCTCGGAGCCGTCGACCGATTTCTGATCGAATTCAGCGTCTGACATACGCGCGACAACGGCTTAAAAATCAAAAGGTTTCATGATGCCAATCTCGAGCAGGGAAGAAGCTGAAGGTGCTGCCCGCCGCGAGCGCTTGTGTGTCGGGATGAAGGCCGGCGACGGTGGTGGATCTCGGTGAGGGAACCAATAGAGAGGTCGCTCGCTTGACCTGGAGGAACAGCGATTTTCTTCCTGCCTCTCGTTTCGCAACTTTCAATTTCCAAGTGCCCCGCGTGTGCTGGCGGGCTTTTGGGGGACAGGACAATGGGAACAAAGTCCGCGACCGAGAGTTCCCTATATGCACGCGCGCCTGCCCTGCGACCGCGACAGCAGGGCTCTTTTTCTCGCGTTGACCGCGTCGTGGCAAGCGCAGTGATCGTCTCCGCGCATTCGGTGAGCCCGAGCTCGCATAGGGCGAAATCAGCCACGATTTCGTGTTATGCACGCAAGACAGCTTACACAGCTGGCGCTACTTCCTGCTCAACGATCTCGAAGGCCTCGTTCTTGGCAAGATGGCTGATGAAGCCCTGGATGATGTGCAGCGCCGAGCCGGCATGTGCGGGCTTTGGCCGGCCAGAGGGCTGGATCAGATAGAGCGTACGCACGAGCGGCGGATTGACTATGCGCCGGGCGATCAGCGTGCCCGCCTCCACTTCGCGCGCCACGGTGCCATAGGGCAGCACGGCGCAGGCGTTGCCTTCGAGGATCAGACCCTTGATCGCATCCATGGATTCGATCTGGTAGGCAACCTTCAGCGGAAGGTGGAAGAATTCCATCGCATGTCTCAAGAGATTGATGATTTGGCCCTTCTCGGTCGGAATGACAAAGGTCGCTTTGGCAAGCTCGATCAAGTTGATCGGTCCATCCTGACCGAACTCGGATTTTCGGCCAGTGATGAAGAAGACGGATTCCCGGAGGACGGCCGTTTGCTTGATACCCTTGCGCGGCTCGACATTGAAAGCGAGTGCGAAATCGAGATCGCCGCGGGCGACGCGCTCGCCGAGCAGGTGGCTCATCTCCTCGACGATCTGGACCTTGGCGGACCAGTTCTGACGGCCGAACTCCTGTGCCAGCGGACCGGCGAGCAGCGCCGAGAGGCTGGAGGTGAGACCGATCGAGATGTGCTCTTCCTGTGCTGGGTCAAACTGCTTGATCGTACGGCGGATGGTGGCCAGTCGATCGAGGATTTCCTTGGCCTCTTCGAGGAAATACTGGCCGGCCGGCGTCGTCGTCGTGCCGCGCGGGCCGCGCTCCAGCAACTGCACGCCGAGCTCCTGCTCCAGTGCGTTGATCTGTGCGCCGAGCGCCGGCTGTACGATGTTCAGCGCGGCGGCGGCCTGCGTGATGCTGCCGATTTCGCAGACGCTGACAAAGGATTCGATTTGGCGAATTCGCAAGGGGCCATCTCCTCCACGGCCATGGGCTGACAACCGCAAGACGCTTCCGGTCTCGGGCTCTGGTCTTCCACGTTCCGTGAAGGTCGCCATCCCCTGGTATCCGGGCGCGATTCCGGCGGCAAGCTTTCAGTCTGGCAGGAAAGCCGCGGCTTGCAAATCACTAAATCGCCAGCCGCAGATCGCGTGGCTTCAGTGTCCGGCCCTCGTCGCCCAGTAATCCCAGGCGCGGGCGAGCACCGGCGGTTCGAGGTTCTTCGCGCCAGAAAGCGCGATTTCACCCGCCGTCAGCGGCGTCACGCCGCCGAAGGGCAGCGATCGCAGCAGCACATCACCGTTGCGGCAGAGCTGGATCGTGCGCATGGCGAGCTCGCGCAACGTACCGCCGACGACGACTGCGCCGTGACCGCGCAGGAAGACGGCATTGCTGTTTGCGAGCGCCCAGGCAAGCGATGCTGCCTGATCGGCGGTGGAAACCAGCATGTCGGTATCGCCGAATTCCGCCTGGCTGTCCCAGAGAGCGACGTCGGTACCGATCGTCGCGCCGAGATGTGTCACTGGTTTCCAGACGATATCGGCGACACAGAAGGGCATGATCGCCGGCGAGTGGAAATGCGCGACGGCCTTGACGTCCGGCCGCGCTTTGTAGATGCCGCCATGGATGACGCGTTCGATATAGCCACGTCGCTCGTCGTCGCCGAGAAGCTTCGAGTCGAGATCGTAGCGCTGCAGATCCTCGACCACGACCAGCTCGGGGCTGCGCGAGCGGGAGATGAAGTATTCGCCGTCGGCCTGCGGCGAGCGAAGGCTGACATGGCCGAAGGCATCGAGCACGTCCTCGCGGGCGAGGATGTGATTGGCGGTGACGAGTTCGGCGAGATCGCTGGCAAGTTCGCTCATGGCAGCCTCAGACGACAAACTTGGTCATGATGCCCGCCGGGAAGATCTCGTCCGGCGTCATCAGGCGGCTCGCGATGCCCTGCTGGTGGGTATAGAGCAGCATCTGCTCGAAAGTCTTGCGGTTCTTCTCGATACCGAACGGGAACGGATCGCTGCCGAAGATGTCGCGCATGCGCCGCGCATAGGTCGGCAGCCAGGCAAGCGGATAGCGCGAGACCGCCGGATCGAAGAGCCGTTCCAGGCTGCGGCGCTTGGATTCCTCGAAGGCGTTGTAGAGATTGCGGGCGATCCAGGGGCTCTCGTCGAGAAGATGCTTCTTCATGGCGATGATGTGCATGATCGGCCAGACGCCGCTCTCCTGGTAATAATCCTCCTCGATCTCCAGGAAATTCGGGAAGAGGCGTTCGACGCGCGGGTCCTCTTCGAGGAAGCAGGTCGGCGGGCGGGCGATGATGGCACAGTCGATCTCGCCGGAGGCCAGCATCTCCGACAGCGACTTGTCGGCGACGCGCGTCAGCGTTACGCCTTCCGGCAAGGCAAGATCGACCTTCTCCTCGCGGCCCGGCGCATTGGCGCCGGCCTGATACCAGTGGACGTCCTGCAGCTTGACGCCGCCTTCGTTATGCATCCAGCCGCGCATGTAGACGGCCGCCGAATGAGCCCATTCCGGCGAGCCGACGCGCTTGCCCTTAAGGTCGGCCACGCTTTTGATGTTGCTCGCCTTGTTGACGTAGAACGAGCTGAAGCGGAAGAGCCGCGAACAGATGACCGGCAGGCCGATGATGTCGCTGTCGGGCCGGCTCACCTGCGCCATGAACTTGGCGAAGGAAAGCTCGCTGACGTCCCACTCGCGATTGAAGGTGAAGCGGGCGAAGATCTCGTGATGGCTTAGCATTGACCAGGTGAGGTCGATGCCTTCGGGCACCACTGTCCCGAGCCGCAGATCGCGGAAATGGTCATAGTCGGTCGTGGCGATAGAAAGCTGCTTGCGGCTCATGGCATTGTCCTGGGATATGGCACTGGAAACAGGCGCTGGCATTCAGCGCAGGATAACGTTGACTTTCGCGGGCTTGATATTGACGAGGATCCGCCCGCCGATCGGCGTCCTGACGCTCGGATGGACGCGCGCCAGAAGCTTCGCCTTGCCGACATTGACGATGTAGTCGACGCATTCGCCGAGGAAGACCTTGCTGTCGACGATGCCGTCGAGGACATTGCCCGAAAGGCTCTCGCCCTTGTCCGGTTCGACGAGATGGATGTTCTCCGGGCGCACGGCGACCGTCAGATTGTCCTTGAGGTCAAGCGCCTCTTCGGCGCTGACATCGATCTTGCCGGCCGGCGTCTCGACGGCCCAGCTGCCGGTCTCCTGGCCGCGACCGAGCACCTTGCCCTCAAGGAAGTTGCTGGAGCCGATGAAGTCGGCGACGAAGCGGGCGGCGGGCGCCTCGTAGATTTCGCGCGGCGTGCCGAGCTGGACGACCTTGCCGGCATTCATCACCGCGATCTGGTGCGACAGCGCCAAAGCCTCCTGCTGATCATGCGTGACGTAGAGCGTTGTCAGGTTAAGTTCGCGCTGCAGCCGCTTCAGCTCGAAGCGCATCATCTCGCGCAGCTTGGCGTCGAGGTTCGACAGCGGCTCGTCGAGAAGCAGCAGGCGCGGCTCCATGATGAGGGCGCGGGCGAGCGCCAGGCGCTGCTGCTGACCGCCGGAAAGCCTGGTCGCTTCGCGGCCGGCGTAGTCGCCAAGAGCGACGGCGTTCAGCACGCGTTCGACTTTCTCCTCGATCTGCTTCTTGGAGAATTTCGTCTTGCCGACGTGCAATGGGAAGGCGGCGTTCTCGAAGACGCTCATATGCGGCCAGATAGCGTAGCTCTGGAAGACCATGCCGAAATTGCGATGGTTGGGCGCCATGAAGATGCCCTTGCCGGCGGCGAAGACCGGCTTGCCATCGACGGTGATCGCGCCCTTGACGGGACGTTCGAGGCCCGCGATCGAACGCAGGGTCGTGGTCTTGCCGCAGCCCGAGGGACCGAGCAGCGTAAAGAGCTTGCCCTGCGGCACCTCGAAGGACACGTCCTGGGCAGCCTTGACGACCTTGCCCTTGCCATCCGCATATTCCGTGCTCAGACCCTGCACACTCAGCATGGTATTCTCCTCACATTCCCTGCCGGTCGGATCATCGATCCGATAATTTCTATCAGGCCGGCGCTGGCGCCCTGCCCGTTCATTTTACTGTCGCATTGAAGGTATCGCGCCACTTGGCGAGCTGATCCAGCATCTTCGCCCCGTCGACGACCTGGACGTTCAGGCCTTCCGGCAGCGGCACCAGCTTAACATTCGTGGGCGTGAAGCCGCGATCGGCGAGAATCTTCTGGCCGTCGGTCAGCGTGAATTCCTGGAAGAGCAGCGCGGCGGCGGGATGCGTCGCCGTCTTGGCAACACCGAGGCCGTTGACACGGGCGACGGAGGGACCGAGCTTCAGCTTCTGGATCGGCGCGCCGTCCTTGTTCATCTGGTCGACCTTGTAGAGGTAATTCGTCAGCGACACCGGCACTTCGCCGGAGACGACAAGGTTGGTCAGCAGCGTATGACCCTTGCGGAGCGAAATGCCGTTGGTCTTGGCAAGCTTCTGGAAGAAGTCTAGACCCTGCTGCTCGCTCGGGAAGCTCTGGTCGATCGTCGCCAGCCAGTCATAGGCTTCGGCTTCGAGACCGATCTTGCCGGACCACTTGGGATCGAGCAGATCATCCCAGCCCTTCGGCACGTCGGCGTCGGAAACGAGCTGCGTGTTGTAGGAGGCAGTGATGATGTTCAGGCGGCTGCCGACCCACTCCTTGTGGGCAGGGACGGCCTGCGGGAAGATATCGGCCAGGGTGGCCGAATTGACCGGCTCGAAAACCTTCTCGCGATGCAGGGCCTCGAGTTCCGGCCCGTTCGTCTCAATGATGTCGGCATCATAGCGACCGGCCTTGATCTCGGTGACGGCACGGCGCAGCACGTCCTCCGAGCTGCCGCGCCAGGTGGTGACCTTGATACCGTATTTGGCGGTGAAGGCATCGGTGATGGCGGCGACGTCCTCGACCGGCGTTGCCGTATAGAGCGTCAGCTCGCCTTCCGCCTTGGCCGCCTCCGCTAGCTTCTCCAAGCGGTCGGGGCCGTTGTAATTGGCGAGGTCAGCAAGGCTCGACTGCGCATAAGCAGAGCCTGTGGCAACGGCTCCCAGCAGCGCCATTCCGCCAAGCAAGCGGATGGCCGAAGTCATTTTAAACGATCGCAACATTTTCTCCTCCCGAGTATTCGGTTTGATCGCCGATGGAATTACTTGAACGTCTTTTCGAATTCGCCGCGCCAATCGCCCAGGTTATCAAGGGCGGCACCCGGATTGATCACCTTGACCTGCATGCCTTCAGGCAGCGGCGCGATCTTGATATTGGTCGGCGTAAACTGTCTCTCCGCCAGGATCTTCTGTCCTTCAGTGAGGGTGAAATCCTGATACAGGATCGCGGCATTTGGATGGGGCGCTGTCCGCGCCACGCCGAGGCCATTGATGCGGGCAATAGCCGGGCCGATCATGAACCGCTTGATCGGAGCACCGTCCTTTTCCATTTGCGCGACCTTGTAGAGATAGACCGTCAGGCCGAGCGGCACCTCGCTGGAAACAACGAGATTGGTCAGCAGGGGATGGCCGTTGTAGAGTCCCGGATGATCGGTCTGCGATAGCTTGCGGAAGAATTCCATCCCCTTTTCTTTGGACGGAAAGGTTCCGGCGGCCGTCGCGAGCCAGTCATAGGCAACGGCCTCGACGCCGAGCTTGCCGGCCCATTTCGGATCAAGCAGTTCCTCCCATGTCTTCGGAAGGTCCGCTTCGCTGACTGCATTCGTGTTGTAGGCCGCGGTGATGATGTTCAGCCGGCTGCCGATCCATTCGTGATGAGGCGGCACGGCATCCGGAAAGATGTCCGCAAAGAGCGGCGACCGGATCGGTTGCAGTAGCTTTTCACGATGAAGCGCCTCGAGTTCCGGTCCGTTCGTCTCGATAACATCAACATCATGACGTCTGGCCTTCAACTCGCCGACGGCACGCCGCAGGACGTCTTCGGAACTGCCACGCCACAAGGTCACCGGTATGCCGTACTTGGCTTCGAATGCCTTGGTAATGACGGTCACGTCCTCGACGGGGGTGACGGTGTAGAGCGTTAGAGCGCCCTCCTGCTTTGCGGCGGCGACCAGCTTGTCCATCCGATCAGCGCCGGTATAGCCGGCGATCTGGTCGATGCTGGACTGGGCGTGGGCCCCAGTGGCCAAGGCGGCGGCAGCAATGGTTCCCAATAGCATCCCACAGCGCCAGAGCCGCTGCACATTCTTCATGAATTCAGGCATTTTCTCCTCCCATGCCAATCCTCGAGGCTTCTCCTCAAGCCTCCTTGACGCCGAAGCGTTTGCCGACCCACTGGGCCAGCATGACGATCGTGAACAACACCAGGATCATCATCACGCCGAAGGCCGAGAGTTCGACATACTGGCCGTTCTGCCAGAGCTCCCAGATCACCACCGAGACCACCTCAGAGCCGGGGCTGTAGAGAAGGACCGAGCTCGACAGTTCACGGATCGAGACGACTACGATGTAGATCCAGCCCGCCACCAGGCCTGGCTTCAGGAGCGGTAGGACGATGCGCCAGAAGCTCTGGCCCCAGGAGGCACCGCTCATGGCGGCGGATTCCTCAAGATCCTTGTGGATCTGCAGCATCGACGTCGTGTTGTAGCGAATGCCGTAGGGCATGAAGCGGGTGAGATAGGCGATCAGGATGATCCAGGTCGTGCCGTACACGCCGATATCCAGATAAAGATAGAAAATCATAATCGACAGGCCGAGCACGAGACCGGGGAAGACCATCGGCAGCGAGGCAAGGTTGTCGAGCAGCCAGCGGCCCGGCAGCTTGGTGCGAATGACGATCCATGAGATCACCGCTGTCAACAGCATCAGGCCGGTCGCCGCGCTGAAGGCAAGGATCGCACTGTTCCAGACCGCCTGGCCGACAGCCGGATAGTTGATGACGGTCACATAGGCATTCAAGGAAAGCCGGTGCATCGCGCTCCAGGAGGGCACGCTGTAATATTTGTTCAGGGACGACCAGAGAAGCACCAGGAACGGCAGGATAATCACCAGCACCATGTAGACGACGATCAGGACGGCGGCAGGAACGCGCCACGGGCCAAGATCGAACGGCCGCGGGCGAAAACCCTTTCCGGTGACTGTTGAATATTTGCTGCCCTTGGTCGACAGCCGCGACTGGAAATAAATGCCGAAGGAGGCAATCACCAGAAGAAGGATCGCATAGGACGAAGCGAGGCCGACATTGCTCGGATATTCGCGGATCGCGTCATAAATCGACGAGGTGAAGACCTCGATGCCGACGGGAGTGCCGAGCAGCGCAGGGACCTCGAAGGATTCGATCGAGCGCGTGAACATGATGAAGAAGGCTGCGACCAGCGCCGGCCAGACAAGCCTCAGCGTGATCCGGAAGAGGATCTGCCAGATCGAAGCACCGGACATCAGCGCCGATTCCTCGAGCGAAGGGTCCATGGCGCGGAAGGCCGCCGACATCAGCAGGAAGGCGACCGGCGAATAATGCAGGCCCTCGACCCAGATCATCCCGCCCATCGAGTAGATGTTGAAAACCGGCCCGGCGATGCCGAAGGTATTTTTCAGGATGAGATTGAAGAGGCCGATCTGCGGGCTCGCCATCATGATCCAGGAGACGGTGAAGAGGATCGACGGGATGACGAGCGGCACGATCGAAGCCGCATAGAAGAGCATCTTGAAGGGTGTGTTCGTTCGCTCGTTCAGCCACGCGAAGAGCGTGCCGATCGTCAGCGACAGACAGGCCGTGCCGGTCGCGAAAATCACCGAATTGCGGAACAGCGGCAGGATGCGGCTATCGCTGAAGGCCTTTGTGTAATTATCGAGGGTGAAGACGGCAGGCACATCGCCTGCCGCCGGGGTCATGAAGCTCTGCCAGATCAGAAAGACGAGCGGCACGAGGGCGAGCCACGCGACGGCGAGGATCACGGCCGCGATGACCAGCCATTTCGCGTTGATCCTCGCAAGGGGTCCATGGTTTTGCGCCATCTTGGTGTAAGTACTTTCCTGCAATGACATGAAGGCCTCCCAACCGACGTCTTTCCTCCGGGTCCGTCAGGACCCGGCCGGTACAGCGAGGTTATCCTTATGATAACCGGCAATGCGCTGATAGTTTGTGGAGAGCTGCTCGAGATCTTCACGGCTAATGACGTCGTCAATATGATCGAACGGCTTGTCCTCGGTGCGCAAGAAGACTTCGCGCAGGATCGCATCCGGCGGATTGGCGCGGTTTGTCAGCACGACCTTGGCGGTTGCCGGGCGGCGGATCGCCTCATAGGAATGCATGGCCTTGATCGGATCGCCTTCACGGACGAGCGCGTCGGTCAGCGCGCGGCAATCGAGGATCGCCTGGGCCGAGCCATTCGCGCCGCGCGGATACATCGGATGGGCGGCATCGCCGAGCAACGTCAGGCGACCGAAGGTCCACTGGTCCAGCGGGTCCTGGTCGACCATTGGATATTCGAGGATCGCATCGGCGGCCTTGAACATCGCCGGGCAATCGAGCCAGTCGAATTTCCAGTCCTTGACGACGTCGAAGAAGTCTTCGAGGCGACCCGGCTTGTTCCAGTCGCGCTGAGACTTGTACTTGTCGGTTTCGATGTCGACGACCCAGTTGATGAGCTGATTGCCTTCGGCGTCGATATCGTCGCGGATCGGGTAGATCAGCACCTTGGCGGTGTTGAGCCAGCCGACGCGCACCATGCTGGCGCCGGTCAGGAACGGCTTCCAGCGCGTGACGCCGCGCCACATGTTGATGCCGGAATAGCGCGGCGGACCTTCGTTCGGATAGAGCTGCTTGCGGATCCTGGAGTGGATTCCCTCGGCGCTGACGACCATTTCGGCCTTGACGGACGGCCGGGCCGAACCGTCGCGCGGATCGACGAAATGCAGGGTCACGCCGCTGTCGTCCTGGTCGAAGCCGGTGCAGGACCAGCCGGTCATCAGGCGGTCAGCGCCGATGCGCTGCTTGAAGGCCTCGACGAGGACCATGTGCAGGTCGCCGCGATGGATGGAGAATTGCGGCCATTCGTAGCCGGCATGCCGACCCGTCGATTCGGTGAAGATATGCTGGCCGTGGCGGTTGTAGAAACCGGACTCGCGGGTCGTGATGGCGACCTTCGCAAGCTCTTCCTCGAGGCCGAGCTGGCACAGTTCGCGGGAGGCATGCGGCAGAAGATTGATGCCGACGCCGAGCGCCTTCAGCTCGGGCGCGGCCTCGTAAACACGGGATGGGATCCCTTTTTCGTGCAGCATCAGAGCAAGCGCCAGCCCCCCGATCCCACCACCAACAATCGTGACTTCCATAGTCAACTCCAAATGTCCTGGCCGGGAAACCCGGCAAAGTTCGAGTAGGGCATCGTCCAACAGGATTGAAAAATGCCGATGTCGCTTCAGATGAAGGCTGCAGGCAATGGAAACCCGTTCGCCGAAGCAACGCTTCGACAGCGGCAGTTATTCCAGATTTTGCCGATCATCCTCCGATAGGCACCGGTTGCTCTTTCATCGCCCGAACCACTCGCGCGTCCTCACTCGAAAGAACCATCCGATGTTGGAAGGACCCTAGAAACAAAATTGACATTCATCAAATAGATAGATTTTTTGAGGTCATAGCGAAAACAGATGACTGAGGCCCCTCACCGTGAAGCACTCAAGTGCGGCTGGCCTGCCCCTTGCTATAGGGCACGTGGCTTCGATCCCGTCGCTCGCACTATCATGCCCGAGGGCACCGACTTCCGGCAGCAACGTCCATTGGCCTTTATCATCTCTTGCGAATGTGCTTGTATGCGCGCGCCAGAAGGACCGCGGTTGGGGCTGCGCATAGTTGTAAGCTAGTCTTGTGGGAGTATGGCAATGGTTTACGATTGGGATGGCACGAGAGCTCGACGTCTCAAATTGTTCAGGGCAGGAACGGCGTACATGATCGCGATTGCGGTCGTCGGAATACCGCTTCTTTTCTTCGCAGCAAAGCTGCACAACCTCTACGGCTGAATTGGCAAGTTCGTTGCCCGGTATAAGCAGGCGTGACCCAATGGCCGCGCCTGCTAGTGAGGACTGATTTAGCCGAGCTTTGCAGCGATCTTGGCGACGTGAGCGCCCTGATACTTGGCTGCCTCAAGCTCGATCGCGGAAGGCTGGCGGGATCCGTCGCCATCAGTAATGGTGGATGCGCCGTAGGGCGAACCGCCCTTGATTTCATCAACGCCCATCTGGCCCTGGAAGGCATAGGGAAGACCGGCAACGACCATGCCCTGGTGCAGGAAAGTGGGGATGAAGCCGAGGATGGTGGATTCCTGGCCGCCGTGCTGCGTGGCCGAGGACGTGAACACAGAGCCCACCTTTCCGACCAGCTTGCCGGTGAACCAGAGGCCGCCCGTCTGATCCCAGAAATTGCGCATCTGCGAAGCAACGGTTCCGAAGCGCGTACCCGCACCGACGATGATCGCGTCGTAATCGGCAAGTTCGTCGACCGTGGCGATCGGGGCAGACTGGTCCATCTTGTAGTGCGACGCCTTGGCAACCTCGGTAGGAACCAGTTCCGGAACGCGCTTGACGGTGACGTCCGCGCCGGCCGACTTTGCGCCTTCGGCGACGGCATATGCCATGGTTTCGATGTGGCCGTAAGCCGAGTAGTAGAGCACGAGTACCTTAGCCATTTATCTAACTCCATCAATTGCGTTTGAATTCGTGAACGTGCGGAGTTGTAGCAGCGGTGTGTGTCGAACATAGCCCCGTAGGGCAGAACGCACTGTTCAATGGTCATAGACGAAAACTTGCTTGCAGCCATTTCGCAAGTTGGCGGCAGCGACACGGTTTGCAAGACTGGAGAAGGGCACTACCTATGTGGGAACGCAAATGCTCGGAAATTTCCAATGACCAATGAGACGATTGTCACCGCCGCCATGCTTGCCATTGGCGACGAACTGTTATCCGGCCGCACCAAGGACAAGAATATCGGTCACCTGGCTGACATGCTGACGCTTTCCGGCATCGACCTCAAGGAAGTGCGCATCGTCGGCGACGAGGAGAATGCGATCGTCGAGGCACTCAACGCGCTGCGCACAAAATACGATTACATCTTCACCTCGGGAGGTATCGGACCGACCCATGACGACATCACCGCCGATGCCGTATCCGCAGCGTTCGGGGTGCCTTGCGAATACGATGCTGATGCAATGAACCTGCTCGGCGAGATGTACGCGCGCCGCGGGCTTGAGTTTACGGAAGCCCGAAAGAGAATGGCTCGCATGCCCAAACGGGCGCGCCATATCCCCAACCCGGTCTCGACCGCACCCGGGTTCGTGATCGGCAACGTTCATGTCATGGCTGGCGTGCCGCAGGTCTTCCAGGCCATGGTCGACGCGGTCATCCCGACATTGCGGACCGGCACGCGAGTGCTCTCGCTCGGTATCTCCTGCCCTTACGGGGAAGGCGACATCGGCACACCGCTTGCTGCCATCCAGAAAGCTCATCCGGAGACGAGCATCGGCTCCTATCCCCGCTATATTGGCCAGGCGTTCTCAACGGAAATCGTCGTCCGCGGACGCTCACAGGATGCGGTCGATGCAGCGGGAGATGATGTGCGCGCTATGATCGAGTCCATCCGCCAATCAAAGGAGGTGGCTGAAAACCGCTCGGCAGAGGCGTAGCATGGAGGAGATCCCGGCTCGCCGTTGATATGCATCAAAGAACCGGCGCCCTCGCCGGCGCATTCTCGTTGAAAATTAGTCGATTTCATCCGCCTAAGGAGAATTGCCGATGTCCTACAAAACCATACTTGCCATTCTCGATACCGTCGATAACGCCACCGCCGTGGCCGATTTTGCGTTTGCCATTGCCGCACAGACCAATGCCTACGTTATCGGACTTCATGCAGAGACCGTCGCGGTCGTGCCGCTCGTAGCACCGATGGAGATACCCGACCCGGTCGCCGTGCAGGCACTGCAGGACATGGCGCGTGCCCAAACGCTCGAAATCGAACGCATCTTCCGCAAGAAGGCGCAGGCTGAAGGTATTTCCCATGAATGGCGCAGCTTCGCCTCATCCACCGGCTACGGCTCGGCGCCGTTGATCGAAAGTGCCCGAAGCGCCGACTTGCTCATCGCCTCGCAGGCCGATCCGGTGAAGCCGTCCGACAGTCACGTAGACATCGACAACTATCTCTTCGAAAGCGGTCGCCCGGTTTTGATGATTCCTTTTGTGATGCGCCAGCCGAAACCGATCAAGCGTGTCCTCGTCGCATGGAACGGCTCAAGGGAGGCCGCGCGTGCGGCGTTCGATGCCTTGCCCATCCTGAGGGCCGCCGACGAAGTCGAGATTTTCTCCGTCGATCCAGTCGACAATGCACTCCAGTCTGCGGCCGTCGCAGGCGCCGACATCGCTGCGGCTCTTTCCCGTCACGGCGTCAAGGTAACTTTGGCAACAGCGCAAAGCGTTGATAAGTCCGCGTCGGCCGTCATCGAAAATCGCCTCTCCGACAGCAGCATCGACCTGCTCGTCATGGGCGCTTACACTCATTCGCGTCTCTGGCAGTTGATCTTCGGCGGCACCACGAGAACGCTGCTGCAGTCGATGACGGCCTTGACGCTGCTGTCGCGATAGGAATCGTGAAAGGCTTGCGTTTTGCCCACGGAATCCGTTAATTGCGGCGACCGATGACGAGCTCCGGCTTCGGTCCTCCTCTCGCGCAGTCTGGGCTGGGCGATTTGCGTTTGGCCGATCGCGGAATGCCTTGTCCGGCCGCCGACAAACGGCGTGTCATCATTCATGCCGCGGAGCAAACCCATGTCTCTTCCCGATAAAGCCTTTCCCGTTTCCTGGGACCAGTTCCACCGCGACGCGCGGGCGCTCGCTTGGCGTCTCGCTGGGCTCAAGCGCGATTTCAAGGCGATCGTCTGCATCACGCGCGGCGGTCTCGTACCCGCAGCAATCATCTCGCGCGAACTCAACATCCGGCTGATCGAAACTGTCTGCGTCGCCTCCTACCACGACTACGTGAACCAGGGCGAAATGATGCTCCTGAAGGGCATTGCGCCAGAGCTGACCGCTGACCAAGGCGAATCCGTCCTTGTCATCGACGATCTTACCGATACGGGCAAGACCGCCTCCGAAGTTCGTTCGATCCTTCCCAAAGCACACTTCGCCTGCGTTTATGCGAAGCCCCAGGGAGTGCCGACGATCGATACCTTCGTTACGGAAGTCAGCCAGGACACCTGGATCTACTTCCCGTGGGACATGGGGTTCACCTATCAGGAACCGATCTCCAAGGCCGGCCGCGGCTGAGCGCCATCCACGGCGCAACCCAACAGATTGGCGACAATTTCAGATTGTACAAATCTTTGTTTAACTAACCCATCGGATTCCGCTATCGCGTCGCCCGCGCTGACCTTATCCTTCAAAGCAATTCCCACGCGGCAACGGTGTCGCGTTGCGGACTTGCATTAGAGGTAAAGTCGCGGGGCGCGACCTTTGGAATGAACATGACGCGTTGGGGCTATGTCGAGATAGCGGCGGCTTTCGGTTTGTGTCTCTGTCTCTCGCCTTTGACCGCTTCGGCGGAGCCGGCCTATGTGTCGGTCGTGCGGAAATATGTCGAGACAACAGTCAAGCCGATGGTGAATGTCGCGATCGTCAGGAAGGCGATCGAAGCTCAGAATACCAAATTCAGCAAAATCAGCGACATGGACATCCAGGTGCTGGATAACACCTATCGGTCCGAAGTTCTGGCCGGCGGTTGGCAGATGGTGAGGCAACTGCTCAACAAACCGGTGTCGCGATACCTCAAATCCAAGCAGGATGATTCGCAGGGCGCCATCGTTGAATTCTTCGTGACCGATCGCCACGGACTAAATGTCGGCCAGGGCACGATAACCAGCGACTATTGGCAGGGCGACGAAGACAAGTTCCTGAAAACATTCGGAAGACAGTCCGACGACATATTCATCGATCGCGCCGAGCGCGACGAGCAGACACAATTGCTAGAAACGCAGGCAAGTTTCGTCATCAAGGATGAAAACGGACAGCCTATAGGCATCGCAACAGTGACGATTGCGATCGACGCATTGTGATTGAATTTAGCGTCAACGAATCGGCTGCCGCATTTGGCCGGCAAAAGCTGCAACCAAATCAACACGGTCGCAACTTTTCTTAGATTTTTTACGCTCCGGGACGACGAAAGCTCGCAACCCATTGAATTTCTTGGACGACTTTCTTTTCCCCATTCTCCACAGCCCGATCCACAATATGTTGTGGTGAACGCTTCATTAAAAACAACCTCTTGACGGAATCGCCCGATTCAAACTTAATAGGTTCCGATGTTGCGACGGCAGTTGGACCGGAATTAACGAGGCCGGTTCCCTCCAAAAATCGAGCGTAGAATCAGGGTGTTGTGTCCATGAAGGGCGACCGCCATGAGGGGTTTCGTGCGCGATTTTTATCTTCCGAAAAAGTGACATCCGGGGCTGGCGATAATAAGCTGTTAATACTATATTTAGTGTTTGCAGCCACGATCACTACAAGATACGGGAGAAGCATCTCCGGATGACACTCCTGTGAAAATACGGAAACGAGAACTGGCTGCGCTCCTCACGGCGCCGCCGGAGGTGGAAACTTGCGCCTTGGTCGACGGGGACGGGGCGCGCAAGCTAGAGGTTAGAGAAATGCGCATAGAACGCCGTTTCACGAAGGCAGGACAAAGCGCTTACGCGGACATCGAATTCCGCAAGGCGACGAGCGAGATCAAGAACCCAGACGGGTCGATCGTATTCCGCCTCGAGAACATCGACGTTCCGGCGCAGTTCTCCCAGGTCGCCGCCGACATCCTGGCGCAGAAGTATTTCCGCAAGGCCGGCGTTCCCGCCAAGCTGAAGAAGGTCGAGGAAAACGAGGTTCCTTCCTTCCTGTGGCGTTCGGTTGCCGATGACGCTGCCTTGAAGGATGTTGCGAAGGACCAGCAGTACGGTTCCGAAACCGACGCGCGCCAGGTCTTCGACCGTCTTGCCGGCACCTGGACCTACTGGGGCTGGAAGGGCGGCTACTTCTCGTCCGAGGAAGACGCCCTCGCCTTCAAGGACGAACTTGCCTACATGCTTGCCACCCAGCGTGTTGCCCCGAATTCCCCGCAGTGGTTCAACACCGGCATGCACTGGGCCTATGGCATCGACGGCCCCGGCCAGGGCCACTTCTATGTCGACCCCTTTACCGGCAAGCTGACGAAGTCGAAGTCGGCCTACGAACATCCGCAGCCGCACGCCTGCTTCATCCAGTCCGTTGAAGACGATCTTGTCAACGAAGGCGGCATCATGGACCTGTGGGTCCGCGAAGCCCGCCTCTTCAAGTACGGCTCCGGCACCGGCTCCAATTTCTCCTACCTGCGTGGCGAAGGCGAAAAGCTGTCCGGCGGCGGCCGTTCTTCCGGCCTGATGAGCTTCCTGAAGATCGGCGATCGGGCTGCCGGCGCAATCAAGTCGGGCGGCACGACGCGCCGTGCGGCCAAGATGGTGGTCGTCGACATCGATCACCCTGATATCGAGGAGTATATCAACTGGAAGGTGAAGGAAGAGCAGAAGGTTGCTGCTCTCGTCACCGGTTCCAAAGTTGTCGCCAAGCACCTCAAGGCAATCATGAAGGCTTGCGTCAACTGCGAAGCCGACAATGGCGACTGCTTCGACCCGAACAAGAACCCTGCCCTGAAGCGCGAAATCCGCGCTGCCAAGAAGGACCAGGTTCCTGAGAATTACATCGGTCGCGTCATCCAGTTTGCCCGCCAGGGCTACAAGGACATGGAATTCAAGACCTACGACACGGACTGGGATAGCGAAGCTTACCTGACCGTATCCGGCCAGAACTCCAACAACTCCGTCTCGATCAAGGACGACTTCCTGCACGCAGTTGAAAACGACGGCGACTGGGAACTGAAGGCCCGCAAGGACGGCAAGGTCATGAAGACCTTGAAGGCGCGCGACCTGTGGGAATCGATCTCCTACGCCGCATGGGCCTCGGCCGATCCGGGCCTGCACTTCAACACGACGATGAACGACTGGCACACCAGCCCGGCCGCCGGCCCGATCCGCGCATCCAACCCGTGCTCGGAATACATGTTCCTCGATGACACGGCCTGCAACCTTGCCTCGCTGAACCTCA
This sequence comes from Rhizobium sp. IBUN, assembly GCF_000510625.1. Lineage (NCBI taxonomy): Bacteria > Pseudomonadati > Pseudomonadota > Alphaproteobacteria > Hyphomicrobiales > Rhizobiaceae > Rhizobium > Rhizobium sp. IBUN. The sequence goes on along the minus strand of NZ_AZNV01000012.1, from coordinate 133,645 downwards.
TGCAGTTCAAGGATGCCGCCACCAAGCGCATCAACATATCAGACTACGAGCATGCGGTTCGCCTGTGGAGCGTTGTTCTCGAAATCTCCGTGATGATGGCGCAGTTCCCGTCGAAGCGGATTGCCGAGCTCTCTTACGAATATCGCACGATCGGCCTCGGCTACGCCAACATCGGCGGCCTGCTGATGTCTTCCGGCATTCCCTATGACAGCGACGAAGCCCGTGCCATTGCCGGCTCCCTGACCGCGATCATGACCGGCATTTCCTACGCCACCTCGGCTGAGATCGCCTCCGAGCTCGGACCGTTCCCGATGTTCGCGCCGAACCGCGAAAACATGCTGCGCGTCATCCGCAACCATCGCCGCGCCGCTTACGGCGAGACGTCTGGCTATGAAGGCCTGTCGATCAACCCGGTCGCGCTCGTCCACTCCGAGAACCCCGACCAGGATCTGGCGGCTCATGCCAAGAGCGCCTGGGACAAGGCTCTCGAACTCGGCGAAAAGCACGGCTACCGCAACGCCCAGGCAACCGTCATCGCGCCGACCGGCACGATCGGCCTCGTCATGGATTGCGACACAACCGGTATCGAGCCTGACTTCGCACTGGTGAAATTCAAGAAGCTCGCCGGCGGCGGCTACTTCAAGATCATCAACCGCGCCGTTCCGGAAGCCCTGCGCACGCTCGGCTACTCCGAGAGCCAGATCGCCGAGATCGAAGCCTACGCTGTCGGCCACGGCAATCTGAACCAGGCGCCGGCCATCAACCCCTCGACGCTGAAGGCCAAGGGCTTCACCGACGATAAGGTGGAAGCCGTCAACGCCGCGCTGAAGTCGGCCTTCGACATCAAGTTCGTCTTCAACCAGTGGACGCTCGGCGCCGACTTCATGAAGACGACGCTGAAGGTTTCCGACGAACAGCTTGCCGACATGAGCTTCAACCTGCTCGAGTACCTCGGCTTTGCCAAGAAGGACATCGAAGCTGCCAACGTTCACGTCTGCGGCGCGATGACGCTGGAAGGCGCACCGTTCCTGAAGAACGAACACCTCGCCGTCTTCGATTGCGCCAACCCTTGCGGCAAGATCGGCAAGCGTTACCTCTCGGTCGACAGCCACATCCGCATGATGGCTGCTGCCCAGCCGTTCATCTCGGGTGCGATCTCCAAGACGATCAACATGCCGAACGACGCGACGGTCGACGATTGCAAGAGCGCCTACATGCTCTCATGGAAGCTCGGCCTGAAGGCAAACGCTCTCTACCGCGATGGCTCCAAGCTGTCGCAGCCGCTGAACGCCTCGCTGATCGAAGACGAAAGCGATGAGGACGCACTGGACGATCTGCTGCAGCAGCCGGTCGCCGCCCAGGCCGTCACCATCACCGAGAAGATCATCGAGCGTGTCGTCGAACGCGTCACCCGCGAGCGGGAGAAGCTCCCGAACCGCCGCCAGGGTTACACCCAGAAGGCCGCCGTCGGCGGACACAAGGTGTACCTGCGCACCGGCGAATTCGGCGACGGCCGTCTCGGCGAGATCTTCATCGACATGCACAAGGAAGGTGCGGCCTTCCGTGCGATGATGAACAACTTCGCGATCGCCATCTCGCTCGGCCTGCAATACGGCGTGCCGCTCGAAGAGTATGTGGAGGCCTTCACCTTCACCAAGTTCGAACCGGCCGGCATCGTCATCGGCAACGACGCGATCAAGAACGCCACGTCGATCCTCGACTACGTGTTCCGCGAACTCGCCGTCTCCTACCTCGGCCGCCACGATCTGGCGCATGTCGATACGTCCGACTTCTCCAACACGGCGCTCGGCAAGGGGATCCAGGAAGGCAAGACGAACCTCGTCTCAACCGGTTGGACCCGCGGCTACAAGCCGACCCTGGTAACGGGCAACGAGCGTCAGGCAGGCGGGGAGCCGAAGGGTGCCGCGACGGCAGCCCCGGCGCGCGCTTCCTCCGGCGCCACGGTGACCTCCTTTGCGGGTGCTGCCGCCCGCAAGATCGAGCCGACGCTTGCCGTCTCCTCCTCTGAAATCGTCGCCTTCAAGCGCGACTACGAGGAGCGGGCAAAGGAACTGGCCGAAGAGATCGCCGAGGAAGTGGCCGAGGAGATCGCAACCGAGACCCAGCAGCAGGCAACCGCCCTCTTCTCCGACAAGGCCGCCGCCGACGCGGCATCGGCCAAGACGGAGGCCAAGAAGGTCGAAGCCGAACGCCGCGCCCGCTCCATCATGCAGGGCTACACGGGCAACATGTGCTCCGAATGCCAGAACTTCACGATGGTCCGCAACGGCACCTGCGAGAAGTGCGACACCTGCGGCGCGACGAGCGGCTGCAGCTGATAACCGGCAATTCCGGCGGTTGGTGATGATGATAGCTTTCACCCCTCACCCGCCGGAACGTTGTCCGACCCAGGTCGGGAACTTGACGCGAAGACAAAAGTCAAAGAGCGGCCCTTGGCCGCTCTTCTGCTGTGATCAACGGCAACCTCGGCAAGTGACCGCCGGCGAAAGCGCCTTCTTCCCACGCGGCATTCCGCACCAGCTTATGAACCCGAGCGACAATCATTGCAGGCACGTCCTGATCGACACCCCTGCTCTCTTCGATCAGTTTATCAAGGAAGACGGACCTGACGAAGTCTTCGGGCCACCGACTGCGAAGGGAATTGAGCGTCTGCAGGCGGCCTGCCCCAGGTTCGGCATCACCCGCTCTCGAACTGCCCAACGCCTCAGTAAGTCAACGCCAGGCCCAACGGCATAACCAGGGCCCAGCTTAATGTTGAGGCCCAATTCGAGGGCTCCACGCCAGACCAGCCCTCGAAACCGAGTTGCTTCTATACGGGCGCGTTACCGGCGCTATCCGTCCGCAGGGGTGTTATACACGCAAGCATCACTGCCATTCTTCAACATGGCATCTTCCCTTCTTCTTGATTTTGGTCAAATTACCGTTGTCTCGCAGCGCCGCTAACGTCGCGTCATGACGAGGACGTAGAGGGGCGGCGACGCGAGTCAGGCTTTGCCCGACGCCCGACAATATGGGCACCGGCAGGATGCTTGCGTGCCTTTACCACCAAAGCAATCACATCCAGAAAGAGGACTTCATCATGCCATTCATCAAGACCACGGACGGAACCGAAATCTTCTACAAGGATTGGGGTCCAGCCACCGCCCAGCCTATTGTTTTCCATCACGGCTGGCCGCTCAGCGCTGACGATTGGGACGCGCAGATGATGTTCTTTCTGGACAAGGGCTATCGCGTGATTGCCCACGACCGGCGCGGCCATGGCCGTTCCAGCCAGACGTGGCAGGGCAACGAGATGGACACCTATGCCGCCGACGTCGCGGCCCTCACAGATGCGCTCGATCTCAAGAATGCAATCCATGTCGGCCATTCGACCGGCGGCGGTGAGGTTGCCCACTACGTCGCCCGCGCAAAGCCCGGACGCGTCGCCAAGGCGGTGCTGATCGGCGCCGTGCCGCCGATCATGGTCAAGTCGGACAAGAACCCCGGTGGCCTGCCGCTCGAGGTCTTCGATGGTTTCCGTGCCGCGCTCGTCGCCAACCGCGCGCAGTTCTTCCTCGACGTGCCCGCAGGCCCGTTCTATGGCTATAACCGCCCGGGTGCCAAGGTCAGCCAGGGTGTTATCGAGAACTGGTGGCGGCAAGGCATGATGGGTGGTGCAAAAGCGCATTACGATTGCATCAAGGCCTTCTCCGAAACTGATTTCACCGAGGATCTGAAGCAGATCACGGTGCCGACGCTCGTCATGCACGGCGACGACGATCAGATCGTTCCCTATGCCGACTCCGCACCGCTGTCCGTCAAGCTCTTGAAGCACGGCATACTGAAGACCTATGCCGGCCTCCCGCACGGCATGTGCACGACGCATCCGGATGTGATCAACGCCGATCTGCTGGAATTCTTCCTGGACTGAGATGTTGGCTCGACCGCCGGCCTTCTGATGGAACGGAGGCAAGACAACACTCGCAGGCGGGTCCTCTTCGCCCCGCCTGCGGCACGCCGGATTTTCTCTTCAAGGGAGGCGCTTGTGATAACGCGAGATACCATTTCGGACGGCTGGTCCCGCCGCGATCTGCTGAAGTTGACGGCCGCGGCAGCAGCGATGCTCGCGTCACGTAGCGCCGTCGCAGCCGACTTCCACCGCTTCAAGCATGGCACGTTCGACATCACGGTCGTCAGCGACGGTTTTCTCACGCTCCCAGTCGAGATCTTGTTGCCCGACGCCACGCCTGACGAGCGCAAGGCGATCATGCCTCGGCTGGGCGGAAGTTCGGCGGCCGCTCCGGTCCAGGCCAACATCCCGCTGATCCGCCATGGCGACGACCTGATCCTTATCGACACTGGCTCGGGTAACCGCTTCCAGGCCAGCGCGGGCAAATTGGCCGCAAACCTGCAATCGCTTGGGATCGCGCCCGAAGCGATCACCAAGGTGGTTTTCACCCATGCCCATCCGGACCACTCCGGTGCGACGACGACGGCCGATGGAAAGGTGCTTTATCCGAACGCCCAGTATTTTGTCAGCGAAGCCGAGTGGGACTTCTGGACCCACAAGGACTTTGAGATGCACATGCCGTCGGCGCTTCATGATTTTGCGCGAGGCGCGCAACGTGACCTGTTTTCGGTCAAGGACCGGCTGACGCTCTTGCGCCCGGATCAGGAGATCATTCCCGGAATGCGGATTTTGGAAACCCGCGGCCATACGCCGGGCCATGTCTCGATCGAACTGGCGGGCGACGGCGGCCTGCTGATCACAGGCGACGCCTGTACCAACGACGTGATTTTCTTCGAGCATCCCGCCTGGCATTTCGGCTTCGACACCGAACCTGAGATCGCGCTGAAAAACCGCCAGATGCTGCTCGATCGCGCCGCGAGCGAAAAGCTCAAGATGCTCGGCTATCACTGGACCTATCCGGCCGTCGGATATGCCGAGCGCAAGGATGCCTCCTACCGATTTCTGCCGGCTTAGGATCGCCGAATTATCGCGCCTCGGCGGTTTCCTCGAGCGCGGCAGATGGCTGCGGCAGTTCTTCCGCAATCTCCTCGGCAACGGCTGCAAGATCGAGGTTGCCCCAGATCGACGCTGACTGGCGACGTTCTGGGCGGCGGGAGGATTTGACTTCGACGACGAACGGCTTCGACTGAGCGCGCATGAGTTTCCTATGAAGAGGCGTTGAACGAATCCATCAACGCCCCAAGCCTATGAAGCGTTCCGCGCTTGCGCAAGGTCGCCATTCGCTTTGAATCCAGCCTCACACAGGCCAGACCGCGACGGAACAAGCATATGGCGAGCCGCGTTTCGGCCTTTCAATCTGCATGGAGCCTCTACGCAAATTCCTGCGAAAAGTCCTTGAAGGAACGATCGATGTCGATTACCTACCACGTCGCCGAACATGATGGCGCCTGGGCCTACCGCCTGGACGATGTCTGGTCGGAAACTTTCCCAACTCACGAAGAAGCATTGGCAGCGGCTAAACATGCCGCGGAGCGACAAAAGCTCGGTGGCCAGGATGCGGACATTACATATCAGCGTGCAGACGGCAGCTGGACAACGGAACGGTCGAACGGAGGCGACCGCCCCGAGGCCGATGTCGTCGATGACGCCAAGGAAAAAGACTAGGAATGACTATCAAAGAACGCTTTTTGAAGCAGCAGCATGCGTGGATGCTCGGCGCATGCTATTCCCGGAAACATCCCGACTTTCATCGCTTTGGCGGCGTCGATGTTTCGATCTCGCCTCGCTGGAAAGACAGCGTTGAAACCTTCGTCAATGATATGATCGACACCCTGCCGCGCAGCCTCTCCGAGCGCCGGATGGCACTGAGAAACCCGCGCCGCCCGTTCGAACCCGGGAATGTGGAATGGGTATTCGCAAGCAAGCATTACGGCCTTCGCGCTCCTGACGGCACACGGCCCGACATGGCGGACGCTCGCGCGCGCCGCGTATAAACCGCTATTTACTCGTTACAATCTTCGCCGGCGGAAACATGGCTAGGGCCTTCTTTCGCCGGCGAACTGTTTTATGGCGGCAGTAGTCACCCCGAAATCACCAGTTAGTGACGACATGCAAGCCGCTTGCATGACCATCCGTTCGGTGCCCCAGTCGTTGGCTGCCGCGCTTGACGACGTATGTTGCACTCCGGGCCAGTTCGCAGTGCCGCTGAATTCAGTGCGACCGGTGCCGCGCGTTCCTCGTCACCACAATCACAACAAGTCCGACGACGACAGCCAGCGCGCCCCAATAGACCCATGACGTCTGGTTGATCATAAAGCTTTCCGCCGGGTAGGGAAAATAGCCGCTACCCTGCCCCATCCAGACCAGCCCGATAAGGATCAGCACGCCGGCGATACAATAGGCGATCTTCACCATTCAATGTTCCTCCACCATACCAGTTGCGTAACGTCATGCACCCGTCGCGGACGCAGTGCTTCGAGGGAGCGCTCTGGCACGCCTTGACGACCTTACTCTTTCGGGAAATCGGCTCCCAGGCTCGTTTCGCGCCATTCCTCGATCTGCGCCAGCCGTTCGCGCAGCTTGTTGGTGACGTTGTTGTAGCCAAGTTCGCCAAGCACGACATGCCGCGGTGGGTTCTCCACTTCCGTGATCCGGATCATCGCCTCGCCAGCGCGCACGGGATCGCCGGCTTGCTTGCCGCTGTATTCAGCTGTTTGCCGCATGCGGGCTGCCGCGGTTTCGGCGTAGTCCGGAATTGTGCTCTTCGTCTGCCGGAGTGACCGGCCCGCCCAATCGGTGCGGAACGGACCGGGCGCGACGCAGGTCACCTTGATGCCGAGCGGCCTGCCCTCGGCGTGAAGTGCATCGGAAAAACCCTCCACCGCGTGCTTGCTAGCGGCATAGAAGCCGGAGCCAGGAAAGCCGATAAAGCCGGCAACCGAGGTGATGTTGATGATGTGGCCATGCCGGCGCCGCCGCATACCGGGCAGGACAGCGCGGGTTATCGCAAACAGGCCAAAGACGTTCGCCTCGAACTGATCGCGGATTTCCTGCTCTTCCGCCTCCTCTACCGTTGACTGGTAGCCATAGCCGGCATTGTTGACCAGCACGTCGATGCGGTCGAAACGCTGCTCGGCGGCCGCGACTGCCGCTTTGACCTGAGTCGGATCGGTCACATCGAGATCCAGCGCCAGCGTGTTCGCTTCATGAGCGGTTGCCAGATCGGCAACGCGCGCCTTGTCGCGCGCCCGTCACGACCGTCGGCCAGCCGCGGGCAATGGTGAGTTTCGCAAGCTCACGGCCGAAGCCGGTTGAGCAGCCGGTGATGAGCCAGACGGGAGACTTGTCCTGAGACATATGATTTTCCTGATGCTGTCGGGGACGCCTGAATGGGCGAGAGCGGATTTAGGGCCGCCGCCTGACATTTCCAGCGAATGACTACGCCGAAAACTGCGTGGATCAGGACAAGCCTGCGCGCCCGATCGGACGCGCAGGCGATAGGAGACTTACTGGAGTGTACGCGTGTGGATGTCCTGGCCGAGCGCGACGCTAGGACGGGCCTGCGTTCCAGCGGCCACGCCGTCGAGGCCCGTCGCCACTACGGAGACGCGGAACTTACCGTCCAGGTTGCGATCAAAGATCGCTCCAACAACGATATCGGCTTCATCCTGGACCTCGTCGCGGATACGGCTTGCCGCCTCGTCCACTTCGAAGAGCGTCATGTCGGAGCCGCCGGAAATCGAGATCAGCACGCCCCTGGCACCCTTCATGGAAATATCGTCGAGCAGCGGGTTGGCAATGGCAGCCTCCGCGGCCTTCATCGCGCGCCCCTCACCCGAAGCCTCGCCGGTGCCCATCATTGCCCGGCCCATGCCGCGCATGACGGACTTCACGTCAGCGAAATCGAGATTGATCAGGCCTTCCTTGACAATCAGGTCGGTGATGCAGCCAACACCGGCATAAAGCACGCGGTCGGCGGTCATGAAGGCATCGGCGAAGGTGGTCTTTGCATCGGCGATGCGGAAAAGGTTCTGGTTCGGGATGACGATCACCGTATCGGCCGCCTCGCGAAGCGCCTCGATACCGGCATCAGCGGTCTTCATGCGGCGATTGCCTTCGAACGTGAACGGCTTCGTCACGACTCCGACTGTCAGGATGCCAGCGTCGCGAGCAACCTTGGCAATAACAGGTGCAGCACCTGTGCCGGTGCCGCCGCCCATGCCTGCGGTGACGAAGCACATGTGGGAACCGGCCAGATGGTCCATGATCTCGTCGATCGATTCTTCTGCAGCTGCGCGGCCGACTTCCGGCAGTGAGCCGGCGCCCAACCCTTCGGTCACATGGGCGCCGAGCTGGATACGGCGGGGTGCCTTGGAGGTCGCCAATACCTGTGCATCGGTGTTGGCCGCAATGAAATCGACGCCTTCGAGATTTTCCGCTATCATGTTGTTGATGGCATTGCCGCCGCCGCCGCCGACACCAATTACTGTAATTCTGGGGCGCATTTCGGAAATTCCGTTCTTGGCGTTCGACATCGCAATCTCCTTCGTGCGTTTTCGTCGTGGCTCCACCTCTTATGGAGCCGAATCGAGCATTAGCGTAGTGGCGCAACAAGGCAGAGCCGGGGCGAAAGAACAAGATGAAGCGTCCTTGAAACTTTATCCGGAACCTTTTTTGCATTCGCGCTTTATTTTGAATCATCCCCTGTCAGAGAGAGGAGTACCGTGCAGATGATCACGCCAGCCACCCGCCACTCAGTTACCCCTCCCAACGAGCATATTCTTACGGCTCAAGAGGCCTTAGAACCACTGTTCCTCAAGATCGAAGAGGAGGCCGAAGTCCGGATGATCGCCGCGGCCATCCGTGCGGGCTGGTCTGCCGAAGATGCCGTGGCGGCCATCGACCAGCTTCGCCGGAACGAACTTATTCCCGGCAGCGGCCAATAAAACCTTTCGGCGGCTTCAAAATATCACTCGCCTTGAGAAATGGATGACCTAAGTTCAGCGCGACCACCAATCGCGGAAACAACGTCCCATGTCTTTCAGAAATATCTGCATCTTCGGCGCCGGTGCACTCGGCGGCGCCATCGCTGCCAAGCTTGCCTCTTCAATCGGCGCAGAGGCGACAGTTTCGGTCGTTGCCCGCGGCGCTCATCTCGACGCCATCCGACGCGATGGGTTGCGTCTCATGGAGGCGGACGTCGAAGCACCCCTCACCATAAACCTCACGGCGACCGACAATCCGAGGGAACTGCCGCCGCAGGATCTCCTCATCACCGGGCTAAAGGGCCACCAGCTCAGCGCCGCCGCAGAGGGAATCGGCCTTCTGCTGAAAGATGGCACACGCGTGATGATGATCCTCAACGGCATTCCGTGGTGGTATTTTCATCGCGATCAGGACAGTGGGCATGCGGAACTACAGTTCGATGAGCTCGATGAGGGCGGCAAACTATGGCGACTTGTCGGCCCGGAACGCGTCATCGGCTGTGTCGCCCATCAGGGCGCTGAAGTCAGCAAGCCCGGTGAGATCAGGCTCAGCAACAAAGGGCATTTCATCCTCGGCGAGCCCTCCGGCGACATCAGCAATGATTTGCGCAACGTCGAAGCGCTGCTGCAGCGCGCCGATATCGGCGTGAAGCTCTCGAGCCGAATTCGCGACGACATCTGGAGCAAGCTGATGGGCAACGCCTCCTTCAACCCGATAAGTGCGCTGACGCGATCTTTGATGTCCAACCTGATGGCCGATGCGGCAATCACCGACCAGATCGGCAAGGTCATGAAGGAGGTAAAGGCTGTCGGAGAGGCGCTCGGCGCGAATGTCGGGATGTCCGTCGAGCAGCGACTGGAACAGGCCCGACAAATCGGGCCCGTTCGCACCTCTATGCTGCAAGACCTCTTGGCGGGAAAGTCGCTCGAGATTACGCCGCTGGTGGGAATGGTCGTTTCACTGGGCCGCCTGACGGCAACGCCGACCCCGGTTTCAGAAACGATCCTGGCGCTGGTGTCGCAGCTCGACCGTGAGAATTGCCAAATCGGCTAAGTAAGTAGGGCGGCCCGCCGCGAAGCCGCTCAGAAATTGCATTAGCAAGTCTCCAGAAGACTCTCCATTAGAAGAAACTTATCTCAACCACGCTGCGATACGTTCGATTGCTTCGATGATCTCGGCTTCGGAACCGGCGTAGGACATGCGCATCGAGCGATTACCTTCCAGCGGGTCGAAATCCAGGCCCGGCGTTGCGGCGACGTTGATCTCCGCCAACATCCGCTTCGCGAAAGCCATGCTATCATTGGTAAAGCGCGTTACGTCGACATAGGCGTAGAAGGCGCCATCCATCGGCGATGCGATGGACAGGCCGATCTCCGGCAGACGCTTCAGCAGAAAATCGCGGTTGGCCGCGTAGCTCGCCTTGTAGACATCGAGTTCCGCGGCCGCGCCGAGAGCGGCCGTCGCGGCGATCTGCGAGAGTTCGGGTGGCGAGATGTAGAGGCTTTGCGCGACGCGCTCGATCGGGCGCACCAGCCGCTCGGGCAGCACCATCCAGCCGATCCGCCATCCCGTCATGCAATAATATTTGGAGAAGGAGTTGATGACGATCGCCTCGTCGGTCAATTCCAGCGCGCTGGTCTCTTCGCCGGCAAAGGTCAGTCCGTGGTAGATTTCGTCTGAAATGAACGCGATCGAATTGGCCGCGCAATAGTCGGCCAAGGACTTCAGCCCCTGGCGGCCGGTCACGGTACCTGTCGGGTTGGCGGGGCTCGCCAGCAGAACGCCCTTCAGCCTGACATTGTTTGCCGTTTGCGCGGCCTCGAGACTCTCGGGCGTCAACGTGAAGTGGGTTTCGGCCGTTACCGGCACCTCGATCACCCTCAACCCCAACGCGCCGAGGATGTTGCGGTAGGCGGGATAGCCCGGCCGGGCAATCGCGACCGCGTCGCCGGCATCGAACAGCGAGAGAAACGCCAAATTGAAGCCGGCGGAAGAACCCGTCGTTATCGCGATCCGTGCAGGATCGATTTCCAGCCCGTGACGGCCGCGATAATGGTCGGCCAGCGCTTGTTTCAGTCTCGTCGTACCAAGCGCGTCCGTGTAGCCGATCTTGCCCTCCACAAGCGCAGCCTGCGCTGCCTCCCGCGCGGCCCGCGGCGCCGGATGGGATGGCTGGCCGACGGCCATGGAAATGACCGGATGGCCGTTCGCTCGCCGCCTTGTCGCCTCCGCCAGAACATCCATGGCATGAAAGGGTTCGACTTCGCTGCGTTGGGAAATGGAAAACAAGATCGCTTCTCTTTAACTTTGCTTGCGGCCAGACAATTGCCGCAATAATCGGGTCATCACAATCCCGCGATTGAACCGCGGATGCGAAAATTCCTGTTTGAAGACGACCGGACGCACCGTAATTTGGCGGCAGCGGCGTGCCGCCGTTAACCGGGCAGTGTTATTCGACGCCTAGAACCGACGCATGTAAACTGCTGATGACGAGGATATAATGGCCATACTTCCGAAAATCTTCACCGCGCTCGCGCTCACTGCCTCGGTGGCAACTGCCTATCCGGCGGCAGCACTCGACGACGCGCAGAAGAAGGAGTTCGGCGAGTTCATCAAGCAATACCTGATTGAAAATCCAGAGATCATGCTCGATGTTCAGGATGCGCTGCAGAAGAAGCAGGAGCAGGCGCGCCTCGTTAAAGCCAACGCCGTGATTGCTGACAACAAGTCGACGATCTTCGATTCGAAGTATGACTTGGCGATCGGCAACCCGAAGGGCGACATCACGATCGTCGAATTCTTCGATTACAATTGCGGCTATTGCAGGCATGCGCTTTCGGACATGCAGACGATGCTCGAAAAAGACAAGAACGTCCGCTTCGTGCTCAAGGAATTCCCAATCCTCGGACCGGAATCGGTTGCCGCCCACAAGGTATCCGACGCATTCCGCAAACTGGCGCCGCAGAAATATAGCCAGTTCCATATCGCATTGCTTGGCCGCGACGGCCGCGCCGACGAAGCGAGCGCTCTCGAAGTCGCAGAGTCCCTTGGCGTCAGCGAAAAGCAGATAAGGGATGAGATGGCCAAGAGCTCCAGCGATGCTTCCGTCAAGGAAACCTATGACCTTGCTCAGAGCCTCGGCATCACAGGCACACCGTCCTATGTGGTCGGCAACGAGCTCGTTCAAGGCGCGGTTGGCTTCGACGACCTTGAAGCCAAGGTGAAGAATATGCGCGCCTGCGGCAAGACGAGTTGCTGAGGCGACGCTCATCAAATCGCCAAAATCGAAGCGTTTCAGCCATGTGGACAAATATGGCGTGATTTGGGCTGCGCTTCCCAAAGGGCTTTCATTAGGCCCGTGGGGAGTCTATAGGTTGCCGTCCCGCACTTATTGGAACATTCGATGACGCAAACGATATTCGTCCTGAACGGCCCCAACCTGAACATGCTCGGCAAAAGAGAGCCCGGCATCTATGGTGGCAAGACCCTTCAGGATATCGAGGCGGACTGCAAGGCGGCCGGGCGTGAGCTCGGCTTCGATATTGATTTTCGCCAGAGCAATCACGAAGGCACGCTCGTTGATTGGTTCCATGAAGCGAACGACAAGGCCGTTGGTGTCGCGATCAATGCAGGCGCCTACACGCATACGTCGGTTGCGCTCCACGATGCAATTCGCGCTATTTCCATTCCGGTAATAGAGCTCCATATCTCCAACGTTCACGCGCGGGAAGAATTCCGCCACAAGTCGATGATCGCGCCAGCGGTGAAAGGCGTCATCTGCGGCTTCGGGCCTTACAGCTATATTCTGGCGCTTCAGGCGCTGAAGAATCTTACGGCATAAAAAGAAGACAGGGCAAACACTCATGGCTGAGAAGAAAAACGGTATCGACCAGGCGCTGATCCGCGACCTCGCGAACATCCTCAACGACACGGATCTGACGGAAATCGAAGTCGAGCAGGACGATCTGCGGATCCGCGTTTCGCGCGCCGGCAACACCCAGTACATTCAGGCTCCGATGGCTGCGCCCGCGTTCGCAGCGGCTCCGGCCGTAGCGGCCCCGGCAGCTGCAGCACCTGCGGCTCCGGCAGCGGCGGCACGCAACCCTGCCAACACTGTCAGCGCTCCGATGGTCGGCACCGCCTACATGGCTCCGGCTCCCGGTGCACGCGCCTTCATCGAGCTCGGCGCGACCGTGAAGGAAGGCCAGACGCTGCTCATCATCGAAGCGATGAAGACCATGAACCAGATTCCTTCGCCGAAATCCGGCAAAATCACCGAAATCCTCGTCGAGGACGGAAGCCCCGTCGAATACGGCCAAGCCCTCGTCGTCATCGAATAAGGCGGGCGTCATGGTCTCGAAAATCCTCATCGCCAATCGCGGGGAAATCGCGCTTCGCGTGCTGCGCGCTTGCAAAGAGCTCGGCATCCCGTGTGTCGTGGTCCATTCGACCGCCGACGCCGACGCCATGCATGTGCGCCTCGCCGACGAGAGCGTCTGCATTGGTCCTCCGCCCTCACGCGACAGCTATCTGAACATCCACCAGATCGTGGCCGCCTGCGAGATCACGGGCGCCGATGCTGTGCATCCTGGTTACGGCTTCCTCTCCGAAAACGCCAAGTTTGCGGAAATCCTGGAAGCGCACGGCATCACCTTTATCGGCCCGACGGCGGAACACATCCGGCTTATGGGTGACAAGATCACCGCCAAGACGACCGCCCAGGAGCTCGGCATTCCTGTCGTTCCGGGTTCGGACGGCGAGGTAAAGACCGAAGAAGATGCGGTGCGGACGGCTGCCGAAATCGGCTATCCGGTGCTGATCAAGGCAACCGCCGGCGGCGGTGGTCGCGGCATGAAGGTTGCCAAGTCCGAGGCCGACCTGATCGAAGCCTGGTCGACGGCCCGTACCGAAGCGGCAGCCGCCTTCGGCAACGATGCGGTCTACATGGAAAAGTACCTCGGCCAGCCGCGCCACATCGAAATCCAGGTGTTCGGTGACGGCGAAGGCAATGCGATCCATCTCGGCGAACGTGATTGCTCGCTGCAGCGCCGCCACCAGAAGGTCTGGGAAGAAGCCAATTCCCCGGCTTTGAACGTCGAGCAGCGCATGAAGATCGGCCAGATTTGTGCCGACGCCATGAGGAAGCTGAAGTATCGCGGTGCAGGTACGATCGAGTTCCTGTACGAGAACGGCGAGTTCTATTTCATCGAAATGAACACCCGTCTGCAGGTGGAACATCCGATCACCGAAGCCATCACCGGCATCGACCTTGTTCACGAGCAGATCCGCGTCGCTTCGGGCGGCGGGCTCTCCGTCAAGCAGGAAGAGATCAACTTCAACGGCCACGCCATCGAATGCCGGATCAACGCCGAGGACGCGCGGACCTTCGTACCCTCCCCGGGCACGATCACGCACTTCCACGCACCGGGTGGACTTGGTGTTCGCGTCGATAGCGGCGCGTACCAGGGCTACAAGATCCCGCCGTACTACGACAGCCTCATCGGCAAGCTCATCGTCTTCGGCCGTACGCGCGTCGAATGCATGATGCGTCTGCGCCGCGCGCTCGACGAGTTCGTCGTCGACGGCATCAAGACGACGCTTCCGTTGTTCCAGGATCTGGTGGACAATCAGGATATCGCCAACGGCGACTATGATATCCACTGGCTGGAAAAATATCTGGCCAAGAAACCGGCGTAACAAAGAATGGCAGGATCGCGCAGGAAGTCTCCAGGCATAACACCGGAAATCCTCCTGCGCGCCTACTCTATCGGTCTTTTCCCAATGGCCGAATCGGCTGACGACCCAGAAATATTTTGGGTCGAGCCCGACCTTCGCGGCGTCCTGCCGCTCGACGAATTCCACGTTTCCAAAAGCCTCGCCAAGACGATCCGGCGCAAGCCGTTCGATATCCGCTTCAATTACGATTTCGACGCGGTCATTGCGGCCTGTGCGGCAGAGACCGGGGACAGGCCCAGCACCTGGATCAATCAGACCATCAAGACGCTATATTCGACACTGCATCGTATCGGCCATGCTCACTCGGTCGAGGCCTGGGACGGCGACGAACTTGTCGGCGGATTATACGGAGTGTCGCTGGGCTCGGCATTCTTCGGCGAAAGCATGTTCTCGCGGCGGACCGACGCCTCGAAGATCTGCCTCGTTCATCTGGTGGAACGGCTGCGCGCCAAGGGTTTCACCTTGCTCGATACGCAGTTTACGACCGAGCACCTGAAGACGTTCGGGGCGATCGATGTTCCGAAGAATGAGTACGCCCACATCCTCACGGCGGCAATGGAATCGCCGCACCTTGAATTCTAGGAACTAGTTGGCTGCCTTGTCAGGCGCGGGAACGTCCGAGTTCTGCTTGCAGTCCTTTAGCCAGACGTCATAGATCGGATGCTCTACGGCATTGAGACCGGGACTGTCGGCAAACATCCAGCCGGTGAAGATGCGGCGGATCTTACGGTCGAGCGTGATCTCGTCGACTTCCACAAAACCATCTATCTTCTGCGCTTCCGCCTGATCGCGCGAATAGCAGGCCTTCGGCGTCACCTGCAGCGCACCGAACTGCACGGTCTCGTTGACATAGACGTCGAAGGTGGTGATACGGCCGGTGATCTTGTCGAGGCCGGAGAAAACGGCAACCGAGTTCTCAATGCGGGCAGCGGAGGCAGCCTGCGGCAGGAGGATCGAGCCAAGCACCAGGGAAAGCCCGGCGGCACGCAGGAGCTGGTTCCGCGTGATAAGCTTCATATCTGCCCGTCTCCACAGCGTCTGAAAATCGAAGGCCGCAATCGCTGCGGCCATTCTGCGGGTAATAGTCAATTGTGGCTAAAAGCAGGGTCGGCGACCAGCTGCTCAGTTGCCAGGCGTCCAGGCGTCGTAGTCGCCGGTAACCCGCGGACGTTCGCCGGGAACGACGAGCGAGCCCGGCGGACGATAAGCCTGCGGCGAGCCGGTCGGGTTCGCGCGATGCGGCTTCTGCCATTCCTTGGCAACGTAGTTTTCCTGGCTCGGCGGGACATTCGTGCGATGATGCATCCAGCCATGCCAGCCCGGCGGAATTGCAGAGGCTTCGGCATAACCCTTGTAGATCACCCAACGCTTCGGAAGACCGTAGGATGACATACCGCCTTCGTAATAAACGTTACCCAATTCGTCTTCACCGACGCGCTTGCCAAAACGCCAGGTCGCAAAACGCGTACCGATCGTCTGACCGTTCCACCAGGTGAAGATTTGCACGAGGAGATTCTTCATGTCTTTTCCTTGAGCTAGCCGGAAGGCAAGCGGGACCAGAATTTGATCCCTCGCTTATGCCGCCAGCGATCCGTATTGTCCAGTGATTCCGGTGCCACACCGGCTCATTTCAGCGCCATCTTGAAGCCGAGATGCGATTGCTTGAAACCAAGTCGGTCGTAGAAGCGGTGCGCATCCGTGCGGCTGGCATTCGACGTCAGTTGCACGAGCCGCAAACCGCGACGTTTTGCCTCCGCAATGGCAAACTCAATCATCTGGGCACCGA
Organism: Rhizobium sp. IBUN; assembly: GCF_000510625.1. NCBI lineage: Bacteria > Pseudomonadati > Pseudomonadota > Alphaproteobacteria > Hyphomicrobiales > Rhizobiaceae > Rhizobium > Rhizobium sp. IBUN. Next base: position 117,167 of record NZ_AZNV01000012.1, on the reverse strand, counting down.
TGCCCTGGCCACGCATGTCACCCCGCGTCTGCACCGCCTCAATGATCATCGACGAGGAGCCACGACCGATCAGCGACGTCACGACCATGGTCTGAAATGTGCCTACGACCTGCCCGTCACGCTCCGCGACGTAAAGCGTTTGGTCGGGCGATGAAGCAATCCGCTCGAAAGCCCGAAGATACTTGCCGAGTATCTCGGGCGCGGTCGTGTCGCCGTGACCGCCGAGTTCATCAGCGGCAAAGATGGCAACCAGCGCGGCGACGTCGGAGCTGCGTGCCTCGCGAATCGTGGTTTGGCTCATGATCGTATTGCGGCCTAGCGCTGTTCGAGAAATTTTTCGAGGATCAGCGTCGGTATGCCGGATTGGCCCGGCCCGTCATTTTCATTGCGGCCGACATCCTCGAAGCCGTGAGCATGGTAGAAAGCGATCGCCGTCTTGTTTCGCGGCTCGACCTCGAGGCGCATGATTTCGGCATCGGGAAAGCAGGTTTCCAACTCGGCAAAGATCTCCCGACCGATGCCCTGGCGATGCAGCGGCGGACGGACATAGAGCAGGTGCAGCATGACGGTTTTTGTCATCTCGTCGGACATGGCGGCATAACCGATGCCGCCGATGTCCTTGCCGTTGTCGGCAACGAGGAACTCCGCATTCTTCTTCGCCAGCCGCGCCTGAAGCGCAGCCGGCGAAAAAAGGTGAGCAATGATCTCATTCACCTTTGCTTCGCCGTAGAGGCCCGCGTAGGTCGCGCGAAAACCCTCATCCAGCAAAGTGCGCATCTTGCTGAGATCACCCTCGCTGGCAGTGCGCACGAAATACACGGTCTTACTCCTCGATGCCGAGCTTCGCTTTCACGAGAGCCTGGACGGCCTGCGGGTTGGCCTTGCCGCCGGTGGCCTTCATGACCTGACCAACGAACCATCCCGCAAGCGTTGGCTTGGCCTGGACCTTTGCGACCTGATCGGGGTTGGCGGCGATGATCTCGTCCACGGCCCGTTCGATCGCGCCGGTATCGGTCACCTGCTTCATGCCTCTGGTTTCGACGATCTCGGCCGGATCGCCACCCTCGTTCAGCACGATTTCGAACAGGTCCTTCGCGATCTTTCCGGAAATAGTCTCCGCTTTGATGAGGTCAATGATCGCACCAAGCTGAGCCGGCGAAACGGATGTTTCCTCGATGCTCTTGCCCGTGCGGTTCAGGGCGCCGAGCAGATCGTTGATGACCCAGTTGGCAGCCGTCTTGCCGTCGCGGCCCTCCGCCACGGCTTCGAAATAGTCGGCGATCGCCTTTTCCGAGACCAGGACGGAAGCGTCGTAGATCGAAAGACCGAGTTCGCGCACGAAGCGCTCCTTCTTGTCATCAGGCAATTCCGGCAGGTCGGCTTCGAGCGCCTTGACGAAGGCATCGTCGAACTCCAGCGGCAGCAGGTCCGGATCCGGGAAGTAGCGGTAGTCGTGCGCATCTTCCTTGGAACGCATCGAACGCGTCTCGCCCTTGTTCGGGTCGAAGAGACGGGTCTCCTGCTCGATCTGCCCCCCGTCCTCAAGAACGCCGATCTGGCGCCGGGCTTCATATTCGATTGCCTGGCCAATGAAGCGGATGGAGTTGACGTTCTTGATCTCGCAACGCGTGCCGAAGCCTTCGCCCGGACGACGGACGGAGACGTTGACGTCCGCGCGCATCGAGCCTTCGTCCATGTTACCGTCGCAGGTGCCGAGATAGCGGACGATCGAGCGCAGCTTCGTCATGTAAGCCTTGGCTTCATCCGACGAGCGCATATCCGGCTTGGAGACGATCTCCATCAGAGCGACGCCCGAGCGGTTCAAGTCGACGTAGGACATGGTGGCATGCTGGTCGTGCAACGACTTGCCGGCGTCCTGCTCCAGATGCAGACGCTCGATGCCGATCTCGATATCCTCGAACTGACCCTGGCGATCGGGGCCGAGCGAGATGATGATCTTGCCCTCTCCGACGATCGGATCTTTGTACTGCGAGATCTGATAGCCCTGCGGCAGGTCGGGATAGAAGTAGTTCTTGCGATCAAACAGCGAGCGCTTGTTGATCTGCGCCTTCAGGCCCAGGCCAGTCCGGACGGCCTGCCTGACACATTCCTCGTTGATAACGGGCAACATGCCGGGCATGGCCGCATCGACGAGCGACACGTTGGAATTCTGCGGCTTGCCGAATTCCGTTGCTGCACCCGAGAACAGCTTCGAATTCGACAGCACCTGTGCATGGACTTCCATGCCGATGATGACTTCCCAATCGCCAGTGGCGCCGGGAATGAAGCGTTTCGGATCGGGCGTGCGAACGTCGACAATGGTCATTGAGATGCTCTTTTCAGGCTGTTCTTTTCAACTGGTGAGGTAACGGAAATGGCTTGCCGGTGCAAGGCTTTCGGCTATTCCGCGGCGGGGAGCCAACCGGTTTGGGGCGTGTTAACTCAATGTCGCTAGCGTGACCCGCATGATGGCAACCGATATCCTCAAGTTCATCGCGCTTTTCCTGCCACTGAATGCCTTCGTGTTCTCGATCTATTTCCTCGACAAGCAAGCCTCTCGCCACCATGGCACGCGGATCAGCGAGAGGACCTTGCTGACGCTTGCATTCGTCGGCGGCAGCCTCGGCGCTGTTTGCGCGCAACGGCTCCTGCGCCACAAGACCCGAAAGGAACCCTTCCGATCGAACCTCAGAGCGATCGTCGTCTTTCATGTGGTGGCTGCGCTTCTGTTATCGGGCGCTCTCGGCTACCTCACGCTGGAAGGTCAGTTGCTAGACTAGCCCGTAAGTGCCATCGTCCGCAGATTCCAGTGACTTTGACAGGCCGACGGACGGTACATCACGATCGAGCTTGGGATTGTAGGCAATTGATAGCCAATGAATTGCGTATCCATGCTTCTGGAAAAAGCTGATCGCTTCGGAGTTCCCTGAGTGCGTCTGCATCATCGCCGTATCGAAGCCCTGCGCGGCGATGTCTTCTTCGATATTCTGCAAAAGTGCCGTTCCGAGACCATGGCCGACAAAGGCAGGATCAATCCAGAAATCCGAAATCTTCTCGTCGAGGCTCTCGCGCGCTGCCCATCCTGCCGGATGTCCGTTCCATTCGATGAGAGTGACGGTGATCCAGCTACTTGCGACGAAATTGAAAAACGCACTTCGGGCGGCATCGACCATAGCATCCCCTTCGCCGATGGCCGCCATGGCCTTCTGCCAGGCTCTTACTCCGATCTCGCTCAAGAGCTCCGCTTCGTCTTCGCGGGCATTGCGAATATGGATCAACACTATCTCCGCGTTTCCACGAAAGTAAAACACCGAATCACCCCGTTCTCCAAGCCTTGCGTTTCGTGCGCGAGGCGCGGCAGAAAGATCCTCTATCGGTTGTAAATCTTGACGCGATGTCGCCCAGCCAGTATCAAGGCCGCATGTTGAATTCGTCTTCTCAGACCCGGTAGAGGCCCTGCCCGCAGGTTTTCCTTGCGCGCACGGGCCCGAAAAAAGCGAAGCCCTGACGCCTCTTCGGGCGCCAGATCGTTTTTGCGCGCCTTCATGGCGCAAGACCGGATCAACATTCCATGGATATTTCACGCACGGAGCAGCGCATCCTGCACCTATTGGCCCAAGGTGGCCGCATTGAAATCGAACGCGACGACAACCGGAAAATCGAGGCCGTAAAATGCTTCACTCGCGACGGCTGGGTCTATCCCGGCTTCGGCCTCGAGCTGTTTCGGAAACTGAAGCAGAAGCGGGCCATCAAATCGTCGGGCGGCAAGCCTTACAGGATCACCGAACGAGGATTGGTTCTCGTAAGAGCAGAACAGGACAACAGATAGCTGTCCAAGCCGCGCGTCGCATGGCGCGCGGCTTCCTTTAAAGGTGTTTGGAAAGCGCCGCCTTCATCACCGACCATTCTTCGGCAACCGTACCGCTTCCGCGTCGTTTGCCTGCGCGGCGATACCAATAATCGGCATTCCAGTCGTCGCCCTCGATGCGGTGGCAAATGGCATGCCCCCAGTCGAAAGGTGCCTCGCCCTCATGCGCCTGGCAGACTTCATGCACGGCTTGCCATTCAGGACCCACGGTGAAACCTGCCGCCGATAGGCGGTCGAATGCTTCGATCATCAGCGTGATATCTGACGCCGACATGAGCCTCCTCCTGGGTGTCACCAGCGATGGACAAACGCGAAATCAGCGACTCCGCCTGAGGTAGCGGACTCACCCGACAACGAAGCGGCCGCCTCTTGGGCGGCTGATACCGATACGACTCGTTACCACCACTTGGCGGGCGTGAACTTGCCTGCGGCCTGTTCGATCACATGCGCCGTCTTGAAGAGCGTTTCTTCATCGAACGGCTTGCCGATCAGCTGCAGACCGAGCGGCAGGCCGCCATGGTCCAGACCAGCAGGAACGGCGATACCCGGGAGGCCGGCCATGTTCACCGTCACCGTGAAGATGTCGTTCAGGTACATCTTGACCGGATCGGAGGCGAGATTCTCATCGGCGACGCCGAAGGCGGACGAGGGGGTTGCGGGCGTCAGGATCGCGTCGACGCCGGCGTTGAACGCCAGTTCGAAGTCGCGCTTGATCAGCGTGCGGACCTTCTGGGCCTTGATGTAATAGGCGTCATAGTAGCCGGCCGAGAGGACGTAGGTACCGATCATGATGCGGCGCTTGACTTCCTTGCCGAAGCCCGCTGCGCGCGTCTTTTCGTACATATCGACGATGTCCTTGCCATCGACGCGCAGGCCGTAGCGGACGCCGTCATAGCGGGCGAGGTTCGACGAGGCTTCGGCCGGGGCGACGATGTAGTAGGCCGGCAGGGCATATTTGGTGTGCGGCAGCGAGATGTTGACGATCTCGGCGCCGGCGTCTTTCAGCCAGGCAATTCCCTGCTGCCAGAGCGTCTCGATTTCCTCCGGCATGCCATCGACCCGGTACTCGTTCGGAATGCCGATCTTCATGCCCTTCAGCGACTGGCCGAGGGCTGCCTCATAGTCCGGAACCGGCAGATCGACGGAGGTCGTATCCTTTGGATCGACTGAGGCCATCGACTTCAGGAGGATTGCGGCATCGCGCACATCGCGCGCGATCGGGCCAGCCTGATCGAGCGACGACGCGAAGGCCACCGTGCCCCAGCGCGAGCAGCGGCCGTAGGTCGGCTTGATGCCGACCGTGCCGGTGAAGGCTGCGGGCTGGCGGATCGACCCGCCGGTATCGGTTGCCGTGGCGCCGGCGCAGAGGTGAGCTGCAACGGCTGCTGCCGAGCCGCCGGAGGATCCGCCGGGCACCAGCTGCTGGTTGGAGCCGGCCGAACGCCAGGGGTTGATCACTGCGCCGTAGTAGGAGGTCTCGTTGGAGGAGCCCATCGCGAACTCGTCCATGTTGAGTTTGCCGAGCATCACGGCACCGTCGTCCCACAGATTCTGGGTGACGGTCGACTCGTAATGCGGCTTGAAACCGTCGAGGATGTGGCTGCAGGCCTGCGTATGAATACCTTCGGTGGCGAACAGGTCCTTGATACCGAGCGGGATGCCTTCAAGCGCACCGCCCTTGCCGCTGGCAAGCCGCCCATCGGAGGCTTCGGCCATCTGTAGCGCCTTCTCCGGCGTAACCTTGACGTAGGCGTTGAGCTTGTCGTTGGCGGCCTCGATCGCCGAGATGTAGGCCTCGGTCAGTTCGGTCGCTTTGATCTCCTTGGCGCGCAGCTTCGTGCGGGCTTCGGCAATGGTCAGGCTGGTAAGTTCGCTCATGGTAGTTCGCTTCAAATCTGGAATGGCAACGGGTTCGGAAAGCGGCGAAAAGCCTTATTCGACGACCTTGGGTACCAGGAAGAAATTCTGATCGGTAACGGGCGCATTCGAGACGATGTCGGCGGCCTTGTTGCCTTCGGTAACTTCGTCCGTGCGCTTCTTCATCTTCATCGGCGTGACCGATGTCATTGCCTCGACGCCTTCGACATCGACTTCGGAGAGCTGCTCGACAAAACCGAGGATACCATTCAACTCGCCAACCATGCGGTTTGCCTCTTCCTCCGAAACGGCAATACGGGCAAGGCGCGCTACGCGCTTAACGGTGGCAAAGTCGACGGACATGACATTCTCCGGATAGGATTTTTCCTACCCGCTATAAAGGCCATGCCCGCCACGTGCAACGGGCATGGCCTTTGGATTGTGTAGAATTCCGCGACCGAAGTCGACGCGGTTCAGCGGACCTCGACTAGAGAGAAAGGCTTTCGCCCGGCGTCGGCGTTTTCACCGCCGTCTTCGATCCATCCATGCCGGAGACGAACTTCTCGGGCGTCTGGTCGATGATCGGGAACGTGCCGTAGTGGCAGGGTATGGCGGTCTTGAAGTTGAAGTAACGCTGGCAGGCGAGAGCGGCAACCGCGCCGCCCATGGTGAATCGGTCGCCAACCGGCACGAATCCGATATCCGGCTGGTGCAGTTCGTTGATCAGCGCCATGTCGGAGAAGATGTCGGTATCGCCCATGGCAAGAATAGAAGCCTCCTCGTCGAAATGCAGCATCAGGCCGTTGGCATTGCCGAGCGCATGAGAGACGCCGTCCTCGGTGATCTGCGCGGACGAATGCAGCGCATTGGTGAAAGTCGCCGAAAAACCGTCGAACGAGATCGTGCCGCCGGTGTTGCCCGCTTCGATCTTCGTCAGGCCCTTCGAACCTAGCCAGGCGGCGAGATCGGCATTGGCGAGAACGACCGCACCGGTTTCCTTGGCAAGCGCAACCGTGTCGCCGACATGGTCGCCGTGACCGTGCGTCAGAAGAATATGCGTGACGCCGCGGGCAACATCCTTTGCAGCCTGCCCCGCAAAGGACGGATTGTGCGTGAGGAACGGATCCAGCAAGATTTTTGCCCTTCCGATCTCGATGCGGAAAGCAGAGTGACCAAGCCAGGTGATCTTCATGAAATTCTCCTTTATTGCGGATGCAAAAGCCTGCTTTGCTCGTTATGGACATATCCGATGCCGCTACAAAGAAAAGCGGCACTGCTTCAAATTCTTTTGACGGGATGAAACGACGATGACGGTGCTGACGATCGAAGAACTGGCAACTGCGCTGCAGCCGGGACAGGCGATCGCGGGTCTCGATCTCGGCACGAAAACGATCGGGCTTTCGATGTCCGATCTCGGCCGGCGCTTTTCGACGCCGCGCCCTGTCATCAAGCGCGAGAAATTCACGATCGATGCGGCAACGTTGCTGGAATTTGCCGAGAAGGAGAAGGTCGCGGCCTTCGTCATCGGCCTGCCTGTCAACATGGACGGATCGGCCGGGCCGCGCGTGCAGGCAACACGCGCCTTCGTGCGCAACATGGAGCAGAAGACCGCCTTGCCCTTCGTCTACTGGGACGAGCGTCTGTCGACGGTCGCTGCCGAGCGCGCGCTACTGGAAATGGACGTATCGCGCAGGCAGCGTGCCGAGCGCATCGACTCGGCGGCGGCAAGCTTCATTCTTCAAGGAGCGCTCGACAGGCTTTCCTTGCTCGGCAGAGCGGCATGGGACGATTTCGATGCGTGACGGGCACGCCACCATGCGGTGATCGCCTTACGCCGGCGGAACCCAATGATTGCGAAAACGACAAGACTGTCGACGACGATCGCACGGGCGACCAGCGGCGGAATGGTTTCCGGAGGAATGCCGAGCACCTTCCCATAAATCTCGAAGGTCAGGTCATGGACTTGCCTGCTGAGCATGAAGATACCGAAATTCATGTCGTAGTAAGAGAGCCAGTACCATCCCGCCAGGAAGACAATGGGACCGGCCCAGAAGATCAGGAACCACTTCATGCGGTCGTCTCTCGTTCTTTTCGAATGGATAGTCCCTCGTAAGACACCGCCCATATCGACAACGCCATCGAACCCAGAACCAGCGCCGGTACGGCAATATCCAGCGCAAGCACAGCGAAAAACATCATCGCGGCAACAAGAAACGCGGCTCTCGCGATTTTGGTTCCCATGGTCCCAGACACCCAACATTTTGGACTGCCCAGCAACGTGACTTCTTAACCGCGAGCGCGCAACGTAAACCATTTGTTAAGGTTAACGCGCAACGGGACGCCTGTGGATGGCCGAACTCGCCTCAGCCGTAGACTCCGCGAACGATGCGCTTCAGGGCGGTCGCCGCCTTCTCCCAATCCTTCGGCGTTTTCAATGCGAGGCCCGCGCATTGATCGCTCGAGGACGCGGAAAGCACGAGATGCTGGATAGCTGCGATCAGAATAGCATTGACGGCCAGGACGTCCACGCCCTTCGGCGGCGTCAGCGATCCGCGCATGCGATCGATCCAGTTTGCCAAGGCCTTCGACCGCGCCTCCGAAAGCCGCCTCACCTGCTCGGTGTTTTCGGAAACTTCCCAGGCGACGATGCGGCGAACAAGCGGATCGTCTCGCAAGGCCTCGAGGAACAGCAGCGATAGCCGTTCCATCAGATCGCCGTAAGTCAGGAGGAACATGCCGCCGGTATCTTCGGGAATGCGATCCTTGACCCAGGTACCAAGATCCGCGCCGATCGCCTCCACCAGCCCGTTGAGGCCGCCATAGTAGCGGTAGATCAGCTGCTTGTCGCACCCCGCGCGGCGGGCAACGGCGTTGATGCCGAAATTCTGGAACCCCTCCTCCGCCAGGAGCGACTTGGCTGCCCTGAGGATCGCTTTCTCCGTCGCGCTTCGGTCGCGGATACGCTTTTCGGGTTCGACGACGACGCTGCCGACTACGGGCGCCAACACCATGGGATCATTGAGCATCAGGGATTCGGTCCGAATTGTCACTTTGCGGTGAGTAGCAACGCCGCTCGGACCCGGCAACGGACAGGCCGCTCAAAGATTGTGGACAGTTGCTATGGGTGCAAACAGATGAGCCGGTGTCACCGCTCAGCGACACAAGTGCTGTCCCCCCTAGAGTTTCTGCCCAAACCAGACGGTCCGGTCGGAAGGCTCCACCAGCGGTGGAGCGAGGCGGGCGAAACCGCGAGAGCCCCAGAATCGTACCGCACCATGATTGCTCGCGCTGGCTCCGAGGTGGACACCCTCCACGCCTGCCTCCAGCGCATCGGCAAGCCATCGATCGAGCAGCTTGGTGCCCATCCCCTGTCCCTCCAATCGCGGCAGGAGGTTCATGTGAATGTGGGCCGGAATGGATTCGACCAGCGCTGCAGGCGCATGCGCCGGGTGATGGATTGTGGCAATGCGCTTCTGATCCGCGTCCCAGCCGGCAGAATCGCCCTGCGGGTCGGCGTAAACCTTGCGAAGCGCCGGCCACCACTCGCGCTCAAGCCGCTCCTCGAAGGAACGCGTGTCGTGAACGCCGACGATATACCCGGCCACGCCCTCAGAATCTTCCGCCACTAAAGCGGTTTCCGGACTGAGCAAGACGTAAGGCGCAGCATAGATGTGTCCGATCAGCTTGCCGTCGCGATGCAATCTGGTCGCATCGCCGCCAGCATCGCCCGTCACCAGCGATATCAGCTAGATCTGCTCGAGATCATCGATGCGGACGGGACGCAGCGCTGTCATCAGCTTGCCGGCGGATAAAGAAGATCGACGATGTAGCTGGCGTCGAAACGTGAATCCAGCATGCCATAGGTCGAGCGCCAGCCGCCCGCGAGGCGGGTCTCGATGAAGGCATCGGCGATCCGCCCCGCCCCAAGGCGATAAAGCTCGGCGGCGCCGGCGGCGAGCGCCAACTGCTCGACCAGGAGGCGCGCAGCGCCCTCGTCGCGCTCGCAGAGCGCCATGGCGGCGCGCAGCACATCAATCGTCTTCTTGCCGGCCGGGCCGAGATCGCGCGCGAGCCCGGTAAACACCGTCTCGAAGAGATCCTTGCCGCGGTTCAGAATGCGCAGCACGTCGAGCGCCATGACGTTGCCCGAGCCCTCCCAGATCGCATTGACCGGCGCTTCGCGATAATGACGAGCGATCGGGCGCTCCTCAATGTAGCCGCTGCCGCCGATGCACTCCATCGCCTCGTAGATCAATGGCGGCGCGATCTTGCAGCACCAGTATTTCGCAACCGGCGTCATGACACGCGCGTAGGCTGCTTCTTCAGCGCTGCCGCGCGCCTTGTCGAACGCATCGGCAAGGCGGAAGGACAGCGCTGTCGCCGCCGCCACATCGAGCGCCATATCGGCCAAGACGCGCGTCATGATCGGCTGGCTGACCAGCATCTTGCCGAAGACGCTGCGCCCACGGGTGTGGTGCACGGCTTCAGCCAGCGAGGCGCGCATAATGCCCGAGGAGGCCAGCGCGCAGTCGAGCCGCGTCAGTGTCACCATGTCGAGAATAGTGCGGATACCGCCATCCGGCGTACCGAGCAGAAAGCCGAACGTATCGCTGAATTCAACTTCCGACGAAGCATTGGAGCGGTTGCCGACCTTGTCCTTCAGACGCTGGAAGTGCAGGCCGTTTGCCGAGCCATCTTCCAGCAGACGTGGAACGAGGAAGCATCCCATTCCATCCTTCGTCTGCGCCAGCATCACGAAGGCGTCGCTCATCGGCGCCGACATGAACCACTTGTGACCGGACAGACGGTAAATGCCTTCGCTGACCTTTTCCGCCGTCGTCGTGTTGGCGCGGACGTCAGTGCCGCCCTGCTTCTCGGTCATGCCCATGCCGATGGTCACGGCGGACTTCTGCATGGCCGGCTTGTTGGTGGAATCATATTTGCGCGACAGGATCTTCGGCGCCCAGTCCTTCTGCACGGCCGGCGAAGCCGACAGCGCCGCGACGGACGCACTCGTCATCGTCAGCGGGCACAGGTGACCGGATTCCAGCTGTGCGGTCAGGTAGAAGCGCGCTGCCCTGACCTTGTGCGCCTGGTTCTTCGCCTCGGTGTCCGCCTGCGGATCCCAGACCGACGAGTGGAGTCCCGATGCCATCGAACGGCGCATCAGCGCGTGCCACGCCGGGTGGAATTCGACGACATCGAGCCGCTCGCCGCGCGGACCGTGCGTGCGCAGCTGCGGCGTGCCCTGATTCGCCATGCGCGCCAGCTCCTGCGCTTCCGGCGAGGTCACGTACCGCCCCATATTGTCGAGGTCGTCGCGGATCCCACGCGGCAACGTGCCGGTCAGATCGACGATCAGCGGATCGGACCTGTAGGCATTGATGCCGGACCAAAGGCTCGGCTGGTTGAGTTCGGCAAGTTTCTCTTCGGCAGGCGTCATGAATCGCTTCTAGTGTAAGAGGCAGGCAAAGGGAAACCGGAAGTTATAATTTCCCTACCTCTGCAATAGTTGAATTCGGGTAAAATTGCAGGGGGAGACGGGCCTTTGCCCACAGCGCAAGCTTGCCGCCGCCCGGCTCACTCTTTATAGACCCCGCAGACGACAGCAAAGAGGCAGGTTCATGGTCTTCTTTCCCCACCGCCACCTCATCGGTATCAAAGGGCTCACCGAGCAGGATATCACCTTTCTCCTCGACAAGGCCGACGAGGCCGTCAAGATCAGTCGGCAGAGAGAGAAGAAAACCTCGACGCTGCGGGGCCTGACACAGATCAACCTGTTCTTCGAAGCTTCGACGCGCACCCAATCTTCCTTCGAGCTCGCCGGAAAGCGCCTCGGCGCCGACGTGATGAATATGTCCGTCGGCAATTCTTCGGTGAAGAAGGGCGAGACGCTGATCGATACGGCGATGACGCTGAACGCGATGCGGCCCGATGTGCTTGTCATCCGCCATTCGAGCGCTGGTGCCGCCGCCTTGCTCGCGCAGAAGGTTTCCTGCTCGGTGGTCAACGCCGGCGACGGCCAGCACGAGCATCCGACCCAGGCGCTTCTCGACGCGCTGACAATCCGCCGCGCCAAAGGCAAGCTGTCGCGCATCATCGTCGCGATCTGCGGCGACGTCCTGCATTCGCGCGTGGCGCGCTCGAACATCCTTTTGCTGAATGCCATGGGCGCACGAGTGCGAGTTGTCGCGCCGGCAACGCTACTGCCGGCTGGCATCGCCGACATGGGCGTCGAGGTCTTCCATTCCATGAAGGAGGGCCTGAAGGACGCTGACGTGGTGATGATGCTGCGCCTGCAACGCGAGCGCATGTCCGGCGCCTTCGTGCCGTCGGTTCGCGAATACTATCACTTCTATGGGCTCGACGCGGAGACCCTCAAGGCGGCGAAGGAAGATGCCCTCGTCATGCATCCCGGCCCGATGAACCGTGGCGTCGAGATCTCCTCCGAGGTTGCGGACGGACCGCAGAGCGTGATTGCAGAACAGGTGGAAATGGGGGTCGCGGTGCGCATGGCAGTGATGGAGACGCTGCTGGTCTCGCAAAATCAGGGTCCGCGTACCGAAGGAGCCGGCGCATGAAGAACTCGATCGTCCTCAAGAACGTTCGTATCATCGACCCCTCGCGCAATCTCGATGAAGTCGGCACGATCATTGTCAAGGATGGCATGATCGTGGCAGCCGGCGCGGATGCGCAGAACCAAGGAGCGCCCGCTGGCGCCGACGTGCGCGATTGCACCGGTCTCGTCGCCACCCCAGGCTTGGTGGATGCCCGCGTCCATATCGGTGAACCCGGCGCCGAACATCGCGAGACAATGGCATCGGCGAGCCGTGCGGCGGCAGCCGGCGGCATCACTTCGATCATCATGATGCCGGATACCGATCCTGTCATCGACGACATCGCGCTGGTCGAGTTCGTCAAGAAGACGGCGAAGGACAAGGCGCTGGTCCACGTCTATCCGGCAGCGGCGATCACCAAGCATCTTGCCGGCGAGGAAATGACCGAGATCGGCCTGCTGATGGAAGCGGGCGCAGTCGCGTTCACCGACGGCCGCTCGAGTGTCCACGACACGCAGGTCCTGCGCCGGGTGATGACCTATGCGCGCGAATTCGGCGCGGTGATATCCTGCGAGACCCGCGACAAATATCTCGGCGCCACCGGTGTCATGCATGAGGGACTGTTTGCCAGTTGGCTCGGTCTCGGCGGCATCCCGAAGGAAGCGGAACTGATCCCGCTCGAGCGCGACCTGCGCATCGCCAAGCTGACGCGCGGCAACTACCACGCCGCGATGATCTCCGTGCCGGAATCGGTCGAGGCGATTGAGCTTGCCCGGAGCCGCGGTGCGACCGTGACCTGCGGCATCTCGATCAACAATCTCTCCCTCAACGAGAACGACATCGGCGAGTACCGCACCTTCTTCAAGCTCTACCCGCCGCTGCGATCCGAAGATGATCGCGTCGCGATGGTGGATGCGCTGGCGCGCGGCGCGATCGATATCATCGTCTCCTCGCATGATCCGCAGGATGTCGACACAAAGCGCCTACCGTTCGGCGAAGCGGCTGATGGCGCCATCGGCCTTGAAACGATGCTTGCTGCGGCACTCCGCCTGCATCACAGCGGCCAGGTCAGCCTGATGCGCCTCATCGATGCCATGTCGACGCGGCCGGCGCAGATCTTCGGCCTCGAGGCGGGCACGCTGAAGCCGGGCGCGAAGGCAGATATTACGCTGATCGACCTCGATGACCCTTGGCTTGTTTCGAAGGACATGCTTCTTTCCCGCTCGAAGAATACGCCGTTCGAAGACGCGCGCTTCAGCGGACGCGCTGTAGCGACCTATGTCGCCGGACAGTGCGTGCATAGCATATAAAAAGACCACCGGAGGGGAACATGGTCTCGGATCTTATGACCTGGCAGATCACGCTGCCGATCGCGCTCGTGGCTGCCGCCATCGGCTACTTGCTCGGCTCCATTCCTTTCGGCCTGATCCTGACGAAGGCAGCCGGGCTCGGTGACGTCCGCAGCATCGGATCCGGCAATATCGGCGCGACCAATGTGCTCAGAACCGGCAACAAGAAGCTTGCAGCCGCAACGCTTCTTCTCGATGCTCTGAAGGCGTCTGCAGCAGCCTGGATCGTCGGCTATTTTTTGGGCAGCGAGGCGGCGCTGATCGCCGGCTTCTTTGCCTTTATCGGTCACCTCTTCCCGGTCTGGATCGGCTTCAAGGGTGGCAAGGGTGTTGCCACCTATATCGGAACACTGCTCGGCGTTGCGCCGATCATGGTTCTCGTCTTCGCCGCGGTCTGGCTGGCCGTCGCCTTCACGACCCGGTACTCATCGCTTTCAGCACTGGTTGCAATGCTTGTTATTCCGGTTGCATTGTGGATACTGGGCGCCGAGAAGGTTGCAGCTGTTATGGCCATCATGACTATTGTCTCCTACTGGAAGCACAAGGCCAATATCTCCCGCCTGATGAGCGGGACGGAAACCAAGATCGGGGCGAAGGGATAGGATGGACGCTCTCAGCGCAAGGCCGCAGGGAATTGCGCTGACGGAACGCCAACGCATCGCGTGGCTGCGTCTCATTCGCTCGGACAATGTCGGGCCTGCGACCTTTCGCGATCTCGTCAATCACTTCGGATCCGCCGAGACGGCGCTGGCCGCCCTGCCCGAGCTTTCTGCACGCGGCGGCGCCACGCGCTCCATCCGGATAGCGACGGAGAGCGAAGCGCATAAGGAGTTGGAGGCCGCGCGCCGCTTCGGCGCCCGCTTTGTTGGCATCGGCGAGCCAGAATACCCACAGGCGTTGAAGCAAGTCGACGGTGCGCCGCCGCTGCTTGCCGTCAAAGGCAATCTCGCCGTCTCTTCGCAGCCTGGCGTCGGTATCGTCGGCTCCCGCAATGCCTCCATCAGCGGCGCCAAGTTCGCCGCCACTCGCCGCAACTCAGCCAGCATCTGCATGATGAACGCGATGTTCTCTTGCGAGCCGGATCGTCCGGTATCTTTCTTTGCGAACTTGGCCGCCATGGGATAATCTCTGAGGAAAGAGAAACGCCGCCTTTCGGCTAGCCCGAACCACACTCCAAAAACGATACCTAAATTATCCTAAATTGCAATGCATTCGCTATCTCGCATTGGTTGCATCGCGTTGTAATACGCAAAAATGAGGTCAGACCACTTGACCGAAACGATTTCCCTGTCCATGTCGAAGAGCCGGTTATCCTGGCACGGCAGGGATTCCATCTGCTTATCCACCGGCTTGGCACGTTTTTTTAGAGAATCATGATGAATGTTGTAGTGGTAGAATCGCCCGCCAAGGCAAAGACGATCAACAAGTATCTGGGCTCCGGATACAAGGTGCTCGCCTCCTTCGGCCATGTCCGCGATCTGCCTGCCAAGGACGGCTCGGTCCTTCCCGACCAGGATTTCGAGATGCTGTGGGAGGTCGACGGCGCGTCTGCCAAGCGACTGAAGGACATCGCCGACGCTGTGAAGTCATCCGACAGCCTATTCCTCGCAACCGACCCGGATCGCGAGGGTGAAGCGATTTCCTGGCACGTCCTCGACATGCTGAACAAGAAGCGCGTCCTGAACGGCAAGACCGTGAAGCGGGTCGTTTTCAATGCGATCACGAAGAAGGCCGTGCTCGACGCCATGGCCGACCCGCGTGACATCGACGTTCCGCTGGTTGATGCGTATCTCGCTCGCCGTGCCCTCGACTATCTCGTCGGTTTCAATCTGTCGCCGGTTCTCTGGCGCAAGCTCCCCGGCGCGCGTTCGGCCGGCCGCGTACAGTCAGTGGCGCTGCGCCTGGTCTGCGATCGCGAATCCGAAATCGAACGCTTCCTCTCTGAAGAGTACTGGAACCTTTCGGCTCTCCTGAAAACGCCGCGAGGCGACGAGTTTGAAGCGAAACTGGTTGCGGCTGATGGCAGGCGGTTGCAGCCTCGCGCGATCGGAAACGGCGAAGAAGCCGGCAAGCTCAAGGCACTTCTGGAAGGCGCGACCTATGTCGTCGACACGGTCGAGGCGAAGCCGGTCAAGCGCAACCCGGGACCACCCTTCACAACCTCCACGCTGCAGCAGGCAGCGTCCTCGAAACTTGGCTTTTCGGCGTCGCGGACGATGCAGATCGCCCAGAAGCTCTACGAGGGTGTTGATATTGGTGGCGAAACAGTTGGTCTGATCACCTACATGCGTACGGACGGCGTCCAGATGGCGCCCGAAGCCATCGACGCGGCACGCAAGGCCATCGTCGACCAATTCGGCCAGCGTTACATGCCCGAGAAGGCGCGCTTCTATTCGACCAAGGCAAAGAACGCACAGGAAGCGCACGAAGCGATCCGCCCGACTGATTTCAATCGGTCGCCCGACCGCGTGCGGCAGTACCTGGATGCCGACCAGTTGAGGCTTTACGACCTCGTCTGGAAGCGGGGCATTGCGAGCCAGATGGCATCGGCTGAGATCGAACGCACGACGGCTGAAATCACCGCCGACAACAAAGGTGAGAAAGCTGGGCTGCGCGCTGTCGGCTCGGTGATCCGTTTCGACGGCTTCATCGCCGCCTATACCGACCAGAAGGAAGATGGCGAACAGAGCGACGACGGTGACGAGGATGGTCGCCTGCCCGAGATCAACGCTCGTGAGAACCTTGCGAAGCAGAAGATCAATTCGACTCAGCACTTCACTGAGCCGCCACCGCGCTACTCCGAGGCAACGCTGATCAAGAAGATGGAAGAGCTCGGCATCGGGCGTCCGTCGACTTACGCGGCGACGCTGGCGACCTTGCGTGACCGCGAATACGTCACCATCGACAAGCGCAAACTGATCCCGCAGGCCAAGGGCCGGCTGGTGACGGCCTTCCTCGAAAGCTTCTTCACCAAGTACGTCGAATACGATTTTACGGCAGATCTTGAAGAGAAGCTCGACCGGATCTCGGCCGGGGAGCTGAACTGGAAGCAGGTCCTGCGCGATTTCTGGAAGGACTTCTTCTCCCAGATCGAGGATACGAAGGAACTTCGTGTCACCAACGTCCTCGATTCGCTCAACGAGGCACTGGCGCCACTTGTATTCCCGAAACGAGAAGACGGCGGTGATCCGCGCATCTGTCAAGTTTGCGGCACCGGCAATCTTTCGCTGAAGCTTGGAAAATACGGCGCCTTCGTTGGCTGCTCGAACTATCCCGAATGCAACTATACCCGCCAGCTTTCGTCAGAAGGCGGTTCGGAGGCCGAAGGCGTTGCGCTGAACGAGCCTAAGAATCTCGGTTCCGATCCGGTGACTGGCGAAGAACTGACCCTGCGTTCAGGACGCTTCGGCCCCTACATCCAGCGTGGCGAAGGCAAGGAAGCCAAGCGTTCTTCCCTGCCGAAGGGCTGGAAGCCTGAGGACATCGATTACGAAAAGGCGATGGCGCTGATTTCGTTGCCACGCGACATCGGCAAGCACCCGGAAACCGGCAAGATGATTTCTTCCGGCATCGGCCGTTATGGGCCGTTCCTGCTGCATGATGGAGGCTACGCCAACCTTGAAAGCGTCGAAGACGTGTTCTCGATCGGCCTCAACCGCGCTGTCACCGTGATCGCCGAGAAGGCGAGCAAGGCGCCGGGTGGGCGGACGGCGGCGGCAGCTCTGAAAGAGCTCGGCGACCATCCCGACGGCGGCGCAATCACGGTTCGCGACGGCAAGTACGGCCCCTATGTGAACTGGGGCAAGGTCAATGCGACGCTGCCGAAGGGCACCGATCCGCAGGCCCTGACTGTCGAGGAAGCGCTGGCGCTGATCGCCGCCAAGGCGGGCAAGGCACCGGCTTCGAAGAGTAAGGCAAAACCGAAGGCGAAGGCCGCTGCGGCTGAAACCAAGACGACCAAGACCGCGGCCAAGCCGAAGACGGCGAAGACCAAGGCGCCGGCAAAGACGAAAAAGAGCAAAGAGTGAGCAAAATCCCGCGGGAAAGAATGAAGGGCATGGGCAAGCGTTCCGGCAAGATTGGACGCGCCAGCCAACAACCCGCAGCCGAACCGCTGAACATCGCTCACGGAGCCCTGCCTTCCCGCGACGTGATCCTGCGCTTCATCGCCGATCATCCGCAGAAGGCCTCGAAGCGCGAACTCGCGAAGGCCTTTGGGCTGAAAGGCGACAGCCGGGTCGAGCTGAAACACCTCCTGCGCGAACTGGAGCAGGAAGGCATGCTGCAGAAGACGCGCAAGTCGCTGATCCGGCCGGGCGCACTGCCGCCTGTCACCGTGCTCGACATCACGACGCGCGACAAGGATGGCGAACTGATCGGCCGCCCGGCGGAGTGGCCTGACGATCAGGGCGTTGCACCTGCTGTCGCTATTCGCCAGTCGACCTCGCCTGCCGGGCGCAACGGCAAGGGCAAGGCGCCGGTTGCCGGCATGGGCGATCGCATCCTGGCGAAGATCTTTCCGGCCGCCGACCGTGGTGGGCCGGCCTACACGGCGCGAATCATCAAGATTTTGGACAAGCGCCGCGGTGCGCTGCTCGGGGTCTTCAAGGATGCGCCGGGAGGAGCCGGCCGTCTGCTTCCGATCGACCGACGCGGCGAGGAAATGGTGATCGACCCTGACTACAAGGGCGAGGCCAAGGACGGCGATCTGGTCGAAGTCGAGGTCGCTCGCCTTGGGCGCTTCGGCCTGGCACGCGCCAAGGTCCTGTCGATTGTCGGTTCGGTCGCATCCGAGAAGGCGATCTCGATGATCGCCATCCATGCTCACGGAATCCCTTATATATTCCCGCCTGCTGTGGTCGCCGAAGCCGACGATGCCAAACCTGCGACGATGTCGCATCGCGAAGATTGGCGAGATGTCCCGCTGATCACCATCGACCCGGCGGATGCGAAAGACCATGACGACGCCGTCTATGCGGAGACTGACCCTTCGCCCGACAATCCGGACGGCGTTATCGTTACGGTCGCCATCGCCGACGTCTCCTATTACGTCCGCCCGAGCTCGCCACTCGACCGCGAAGCTCTGAAGCGCGGCAACTCGGTCTACTTCCCCGACCGGGTCGTGCCGATGCTGCCGGAGCGCATCTCGAACGATCTCTGCTCGCTGAGAGAAGGTCAGGACCGGCCGGCGCTTGCCGTTCGCATGGTGTTTTCGAAGGAGGGCCGCAAAATCGGCCACACCTTCCACCGTGTCATGATGAAGAGCGCTGCAAAGCTCTCCTATCAGCAGGCGCAGGCGGCCATCGATGGCAAGCCGGATGACAAGACGGGACCGCTTCTGGAACCAATCTTGAAGCCGTTGTGGAATGCCTACAGGATCATGACGCGCGGCCGCGAGCGCCGGCAGCCGCTTGAACTCGACATGCCGGAACGCAAGATCCTGCTGAAGCCTGACGGCACCGTGGATCGCGTCTTCGTGCCGCCGCGCCTCGATGCACACAAGCTGATCGAGGAAATGATGATCCAGGCCAACGTCTCGGCCGCCGAGACGCTGGAGAAGAAGCGGCAAGTCCTGATCTACCGTATCCATGACGGGCCGACGCTCGCCAAGCAGGAAGTGCTGCGCGAGTTCCTGGCAACGCTTGGCATATCGCTTGCCAAGGGCGGCAACATGCGCGCCAACAATTTCAACATGATCCTCGCCAAGGCAGACGACACGCCGCACCAGACGATGGTCAACGAGATGGTGCTGCGTTCTCAGAGCCAGGCTATCTACAGCCCCGAGAATATCGGGCATTTCGGCCTGAACCTCATGAAATACGCGCACTTCACCTCGCCCATCCGGCGCTATGCGGACCTGATCGTGCATCGGGCGCTGGTCGGTTCGCTCGGCTTCGGTGAAGGCGGGATCACGCCCGACGAAGAGGCCGCGCTCGACGACATCGCCGCCGAGATCTCAACCTTCGAGCGCCGCGCGATGGCGGCCGAGCGCGAAACGGTGGATCGCCTGATTGCGCATCATCTTGCAGGCCGCGTCGGCGAGGAATTCGAAGGACGCGTATCAGGTGTGGCGAAATCGGGACTATTTGTCACTCTCCCGGACTATGGAGCAGACGGCTTCGTTCCTATATCTACGCTCGGAACGGACTACTTCATCTATGATGAGGCGCACCAGGCGCTGTCTGGCGAAAAGACCGGGCTCGGATATCGCCTCGGCGACAGTGTCACGGTCAAGCTTGCAGAAGCCATTCCGCTTGCCGGTGCGCTACGCTTCGAGATGATCAGCGAAGGGCGAAAAATGCCCACAGCTGTACGTTCGTTCCACAAGGCGGGCCGGCGGGACGCAAGCCGGGCACGCAAGAAGGCCGGGACTAGGCCGCCAAGAGGGCGGCGATAGGCGTGTAGGGCGCCGCGAAAGGAAACGAACGATGACGACCACCTCGAGCGACCAGACGATCCGTTACGGAAGCAATGAGGAGGCGGAACGTCCGCTCGGCCGCTCTATCAAGCGCGGCATGATGAACACCTGCCCCGCATGCGCCAGCGGCAAACTCTTCAAAAGCTTCCTGAAGCCGGTGGACAATTGTGCCGCCTGTGGCGAGGCCATGTACCATCATCGCTCGGACGACCTACCGCCTTACCTTGCAATCGTGGTGATCGGCCATGTCATCATCGGCGGCTACATGGCAACGGATCTTGTTTGGCCAATGCCCCTCTGGCTGACCTTCGCGATCTGGACACCCATCACATTGATTGCCACGCTTTTGATCATCCAGCCGATCAAGGGCGGTGTCATCGGTCTGCAATGGGCGTTGAAGATGCACGGCTTCGGTGGACAAACCGACGATCATGACGCCTACGAGATACCGGGCCGCAAGCGCTAGGACATTTCTGCCTTCACCTTGACGACACAATTGACGTGTAGTGGCAGCCCCAACGGCGCTGCGGTTCCGCGGGGCGAAATCTCATGTGTATTCGGTAAGCTTCTTTGACTATACGACTTCAAGATCATCCAGGTTATTGCCGCCAGCGCATTTCATCTTGTAAAGCACAGCCGTCACTTGGATTTGGTACGCCTGTGCCTTTCTATGGTGCGTCGCGGTGAGCGATTCTGTGCAGCAGGTCTCTAAGGATGCGTATATGTCTCAGCCGCGAACCGGCACAACACCAGGCGATGTCGAAGAAATTCACTGGCCTTCACTGGTGGCAGCCATTTCGTCCATCTCCGCTGTCGGCATAGCAATCGGCCTGGGACTCCCGCTTCTCAGCATCATTCTCGAAAAGCGCGGCATTCCATCGACACTGATCGGACTGAATACGGCGATGGCCGGAGTTGCCGCCATGGCGGCTGCGCCGATCACCACGAAACTGGCGCACAAATATGGCGTCGCCCCGACGATGATCTGGGCCGTCGTGATTTCAGCGATCAGCGCACTCGGCTTCTACTATGCCCAGGACTTCTGGATGTGGTTTCCGCTGCGGTTCGCTTTTCACGGCGCGACGACGACGCTGTTCGTCCTATCGGAATTCTGGATCAATGCCGCCTCGCCGCCCTCCAAGCGCGGCTTCGTGCTCGGCATCTATGCAACCGTCCTTTCGCTCGGTTTTGCAGGCGGGCCGCTGCTCTTTTCGATTCTCGGCAGCGAGGGCGTGCTTCCATTCGCGGTCGGCGCTGGTGCCGTCTTGTTGGCCGCCATTCCCATCTACATCGCACGCTACGAAAGCCCGGTTCTCGAGGAGAAGCCTGAACTTCATTTCATGCGCTACGTCTTCCTTGTGCCCACCGCAACGGCCGCCGTCTTCATTTTCGGGGCCGTCGAAGCCGGCGGTTTGGCACTGTTCCCGATCTATGCGGTGCGCGCCTCCTTTACGGAATCTCAGGCCGCGCTGCTGCTGACGGTGATGGGAATCGGCAACGTGATCTTCCAGATCCCGGTTGGGCTGCTCTCGGACCGCATGAAGGACAAGCGCCCGCTGCTGGCCGCGATGGCCTTCATGGGCCTGATAGGCTCCCTGATGCTGCCGGTTCTCGTGCACAGCTGGATTCTGATGGCGACCGTACTTCTGTTCTGGGGCGGCTGTGTCGCGGGCCTTTATACGGTGGGACTCAGTCACCTCGGCTCTCGCCTGACCGGCTCGGACCTCGCAGCAGCCAATGCGGCCTTTGTATTCTGTTACGCGGTTGGCACTGTGGCCGGGCCGCAGGTTATCGGCGCCGCCATCGACGTTGCCGGCAACAATGGTTTTGCCTGGGCGATCGCCGGATTCTTCGGGCTTTATGCCCTGCTTTCCTCGATCAGGCTGCTTTTCCTCCGAAAGCGGGCTTGACTTTTCGGGCGGGATTCGTAGTTTCGCGCCAGAATTTGCCGTGGAGCCTATCCGGCCTGCCACGGCTTTCATTTTATTAAAGGCAGGACGACCATGGCCAAGGCTACCACAATCAAGATCAAGCTGCTGTCGACGGCCGACACCGGTTTCTTCTACGTCACGACGAAGAACAGCCGTACGATGACCGACAAGATGACGAAGACCAAGTACGACCCGATTGCTAAGAAGCACGTCGAGTTTAAGGAAACCAAGATCAAGTAATCGCTTGATCTGACGTTTTTCGAAGAGGCGCGCGCCCATGGGCTGCGCGCCTTTTTGTTTGCCGGCTCTGCCGTCTGGTCTCAGGCCTGAAAACAGAAACGCCGTCCTTCCTAGAATGCGGAAAGGACGGCGTTTTCCTGAAAGGGGGTCGACCAGCAAGCAACGCGGCACGAGGAACCGCTTATTGTTGCAAACCAGCCGACCGACCCCACGACCCAGGAGATGCGGCGGACCTGAGCATCATGGGGTACCTCGGACTCCTCACGGGAGTACTTATCTCTTATGGCCGATAATTTGCTCGAAAATGAAAGAAAATCAACAAATTCTTAATGGTTAGATTTCTGGGCTTGATTTCATGGTTAAAAGTACGGCTTTGGGACAGTTTTTAAAGCTTGGAATCGCGTACTTTTGCAAGAAGAGCGCCTAATGGGCAAAGAAGGCCGAAACTATAGCCCAATAGTATTAGCTTCCGCCGATGCGGGCCAAAGCTTGTCCATTCGCAGCTACTTGCGAAATGCCGGCTAAATCCGATTGATCCTCACATTTGTCCCATCAACCGCGCGGCATCTGCCTAGCATGATATCGAGAGCGAGCAAACCTTCGGAGGGAAATGCCGGCTTTGCAACTGCAATTACTTCGTTGCCGTGCCGTCCGCCCTTAATTAGCAAGTTGTGGATGACCTGAAATGCCTCATAGAAGCATTGCTCAAGCGGCGGCGACCACGCGATTACGGCCACCCGTTTTTGCCTCGTAAAGCGCTAGGTCCGCCTGCTTCATCAACTGCCCTGGAGTGAGGATGGAGGAGATCCGCGACGAAATGCCGAAGGACGCCGTGACGTTCAGTTCCTGCCCCGTTGACTTCAGCAGGAACGGTACCGTCTCGACCACCGAGCGCAGTCGCTCCGCGACGGCTGCCGCCACTTCGGGCGAGGTATCCGGCATAACCACTACGAATTCCTCGCCGCCGTATCGGCAGGCCAGATCGGCACCACGGACGGTGGAGCGGATGCGCCTTGCAAACTCCCGCAGCACATCATCCCCCGCATCATGGCCATAGGTGTCGTTGACCTGCTTGAAGCGATCGATATCGGTGATCAGCACCGATAGCGGACGACCTCGCGCCATCGAGCGATTGAAGAGCGTGCTGAGGTGATTATCCAGGTAGCGGCGGTTGCTGAGCCCGGTCAGCGGATCGGTCACGGCAAGCTCGATCGTTTGCTTCACGCTCGCGCGCAGGCGATCATTGTAACGCTTGCGGCGCATCTGCGTCAGGCTGCGCGCCACCAGCTCATTGGGATCGACCGGCCGGACGATATAGTCGTTGACGCCGAGTTCCAGGGCCCGGATCACCATGTCGTCGTCGCCCTGCTCGGTGATGATCAGGATCGGTAGAAAGCGCGTGCGCTCGAGCGAACGAAGCTGCGAGCACAGGCGCAGCGGATCGTAGTTGTCGAAATTGGCGTTGACGATAACCAGTTCAAAGGGGGTTTCCGACGCTTCGAAGAGTGCCGCCTGCGGATCCGAGATTGCCGAGACATCGGCGATGGGCTTCAGCGCCTTGATGATGCGTTCCTGCGAATTGGCGCGTCCGTCGACCAGCAGCACCTGGCCCGATTCGTCGCCCCGCCCCTCGCCGGTTCGCAGCAGTTCATCGATCCCCATGGTCTGCGCTGTTTCGGCGCGAATGCGCAATTCGTCGCTGAGCGTCTTCAGCCGCAACAGGCTCTTCACCCGGGAAATCAGCTGAAGGTCATTGACCGGTTTGGTGAGAAAATCGTCTGCGCCGGCTTTCAGACCACGCACGCGATCGGCCGACTGATCCAAGGCCGTCACCATGACGACAGGTATGTGCGAGGTCTTGGAATTGGCCTTCAGGCGCTCGCAGACCTCGAAGCCGTCCATCCCCGGCATCATGATATCAAGAAGGACAAGATCGACCTGGTTGCGCTCGCATATTGCGAGGGCCTGATAGCCGTCGCCGGCGGTCAAGACATCGAAATACTCCGCGACTAGCCGCGCCTCGAGCAACTTGACGTTGGCCGGAATGTCATCAACCACGAGAATGCGCGCAGTCATAGGCTTCTTTCCGATGCGTCAGGCATCGCCCAAATAGGTCTTGATCGTCTCAATGAATTTAGGAACGGAAATGGGTTTGGAGACATAGGCCTCGCAGCCGCCCTGGCGTATGCGTTCCTCGTCACCTTTCATGGCAAATGCTGTAACGGCGATAACAGGAATGACGTGCAGGTCGTCGTCTTCCTTCAGCCATTTAGTAACCTCGAGACCAGAAACCTCGGGGAGTTGGATATCCATCAAAATCAGATCGGGCCGGTATTTGCGCGCGAGGTCGAGCGCTTCCATGCCGTTTCGGGTCTGAATCGTCGTGTAGCCGGACGCCTCGATGAGGTCGCGAAAGAGCTTCATGTTGAGCTCGTTATCTTCTACAATCATCACCTGCTTGGGCATGACACGCGTCCTACGTCCGTTCCGGTACCGCTTCCCCGCATGAAGAAGACTTCTGCGATGGCATGGTTCCATAGAACCGATGGCGGCACACTATCGCTATTTGGTTGAAAAATAGGTAACTTACCCAGAAAAATGCAAAGCAACTTCAAGACTTCGAAACAACTCGCGGCCGATCCGCAGCAGACTGCGATCTCCGTTCTTGCCTGGCTTGCCAACGATCCGGATCTGTTCGGTCGTTTTCTCGCATTGACCGGTGTTGAACCGGCCCAGGTGCGCCACGTGGTCAGCGATCCCGGCTTCCTTTCCGGCATGATGGATTTTGTCATGCAGCACGAGCCGACGGCGATGGCCTTCTGCCAAGCGACCGGCACCGCGCCCGACGCATTGAATGCGGCATGGCTGCACTTTTCGCCGCCGGGACTTGGCTCGGGAGAATTTTGAGCATGGATATTGCTACCAACGTCAGCCAGGTGCGCCTCGGCGACCGGCCTTTGGTTGTCTGCGACATCGACGAAGTGGTTCTCGAGTTCCTCACTCCCTTCACCGCTTTCCTGCGCTCGCACAGCTACGACCTCCTGCCGCGGTCGTTCCGCCTCTACGGTAATATCGTCTCTCTGCTTGACGGCAGCGAGCTGGACAGGGACGCCGTCGATTCGTTCGAGGAAATGTTCTTCGCGAACCAGCACCTCTGGCAGAAACCGGCGGAAAAAGCCGTTGAAACACTGCAGTCGCTTTCGGCCGACGCCGACATCGTCTTCCTGACCGCGATGCCACCTCGGCACCACGGTATCCGGCGCGAATTTCTCAATCAGCTCGACCTCTCGTTCGACCTGATCGCCACCGAAGAGCTCAAGGGGCCCGTCGTCGCAAGGCTGCATGATGGCCGAAGCCTGCCAGTCGCCTTCATCGATGATATGCAACGCAATCTCCTTTCCGTTGCCGATCATGTGCCTAAGTGCTTGCTCCTGACCATGATGGCCAACGCGGATTTCAAGCCGTTCGCGCCACCGCCCGTTGGAAGCATCGTCGCCGCCGCCGGCTGGGACCATGCCGCAGAATTGCTGAGGGCGCATTTCTCGGCAGAGGTCTCAAGGGCTCAAGTCCAGCCGCATGAGCGGTCGGCCATCCTTTCGTCTGGCCACGGTTTCAAATCCAGCCGCATCGAAGATCGCGGTTGATCCAATACAGAGCGTCACCGACTTCGATTGCTTGACGTGGTCAATCGGACAGCCCTCGAGGTAGCGGGCACCGTGGCGCCGCGCATGGTCGATCGCACCGGCAAGCAGTTGATGGCTGAGCCCCTGCCCCCGCAAATGCGATGTCAGGAAGAAACAACTCACCGCCCAGAACGACGGATCGTGCGCATCACCCTCTTCCATCGGTCGGGACACCGTCCGCGACGAGTTGAATTGCGGTACGTCGTGCCTTGGCCCGACCTGAACCCAGGCGACCGGTTCCTCATCGGCATAGGCCAGAATACCTGGCGGCGGCCCGACAGCGATCCTGCCAAGCATGTGCGATTTTCGCTCGTCCGGCCTCATCTTCGTCCGCACGGCATGAGGCAAGCGAAGCGCGACACACCAGCAATCATAAAACGCCCCGCGGGGACCGAAGAGCCGTTCGAAGTCACCCCACCGGTCTGCTGTCACCGGCTCGAAACGGAGATCGATATCCAATGCAAACCTCCCAGCCTCTCTTGAGACTCGAAAGTTTAGAGGCTAATGTTGCGATGTTCAATCTTTGTTCTCATCATGACACTTGCCTACGCCAAGACACCCGGCTTCTGTCGCGACTGCCTTGCCGAGCAGAAGGCCGAAACGCGCCGTTGTGTGGCGTGCGGAAGCCCTCGCCTTGTGCGGCACAAGGAGCTATACGACCTGACGCTGGCGCATATCGATTGCGACGCCTTCTATGCAGCGATCGAGAAGCGTGACAATCCCGAGCTTGCCGACAAGCCCGTCATCATCGGCGGCGGCAAGCGCGGGGTGGTCTCGACCGCCTGCTATATTGCGCGGATCCACGGCGTTCGTTCTGCAATGCCGATGTTCAAGGCTCTGGAGGCCTGCCCCCAGGCAGTTGTCATCCGGCCCGACATGGAAAAATACGTGAAGGTCGGACGCGAGGTCCGCACCTTGATGCAGGAACTGACCCCGCTCGTTCAGCCGCTTTCGATCGACGAGGCGTTTCTGGAACTCGGCGGCACCGAGCGGCTGCATCACGATCCGCCGGCGCGCACGCTTGCCAAGTTCGTCCAGCGTATCGAGAAGGAGATCGGCATAACCATCTCCGTTGGCCTCTCCTACTGCAAGTTTCTCGCCAAAGTCGCGTCCGACCTTCAGAAACCTCGCGGCTTCTCGGTCATTGGCCGCGAGGAAGCGGTTTCGTTCCTGGCGCCGCGGCCGGTGACAACGATCTGGGGCGTCGGCAAGGCGTTTTCAGCCACGCTGGAGGCCGATGGCATCCGGACGATTGGCCAGTTGCAGACGATGGAGGAAAATGACCTGATGCGCCGATATGGCAGCATCGGGCAGCGGCTCGCGCGTCTTTCTCGCGGCATCGACGACCGCGAAGTGCATCTGAACGACGCGGCGAAGAGCGTCTCGTCCGAAACGACCTTCTTCGACGATATATCCCGCCATGACGAGCTCGTTCCGATCCTCCGGAGTCTTTCGGAAAAGGTCTCCTGGCGGCTGAAGAAAGATGATATCGCCGGCCAGACCGTGGTTCTCAAAATGAAGACGGCGGACTTCAAGCTGCGCACCCGCAATCGCAAGCTCGAAGACCCGACCCAGCTTGCCGACCGCATCTTCCGTACCGGGCTGGACCTGCTGGGGAAGGAAACGGACGGCACGAAGTTTCGCCTCATCGGGATCGGCGTCACCGACCTTTGCGACCCCGCGCGCGCAGATCCGCCCGACCTTATCGATGAGCAATCGGGTCGTAGGGCCGCAGCCGAAGCGGCAATGGACAAGTTGCGCGACAAGTTCGGCAAAGGCACCGTCCAGACCGGATATACGTTTGGCGGCAAGCGCGATCACTAATACGTGAGGCTGCCTCAGGCTTCCTTATATCAAGTTTTCCTTAAGCTTCACCGACTAGGCTTCGGCTTCAAGTATTGCGTATCGGTTGAGTCATATGTTGTCGCGTCTCGTTTTTGGCCTCGGCTTGCTGTCGGCCACCGCGCTCGTGCATCCCGCTCTCGCGGCGGATGCACGCACGCTGCAGATCTTCGTATCGAAGGATGCGCAGTCGCTCACGCTCTACGACGGCACAGAGGTCGTGGCTACCTCGAAGGTTTCTACGGGGAAGCCGGGCCATACGACGCCGAGCGGCATCTTTTCCGTCATCGAGAAGCAGAGATATCACGAATCCAACATCTATTCGGCTGCGCCGATGCCGTTCATGCAGCGGCTGACCTGGTCTGGCATCGCGCTTCACGAGTCGAATTCCGTGCCGCGCTACCCAGCATCGCATGGCTGCGTCCGGATGCCGGCAGCCTTCGCCAAGCAGCTCTACAAGATGACGGCGATGGGCGTTCCGGTTGTCATTACCGACGCGGAAGTAACGCCGGAACCGATCGATCACCCAACGCTCTTCCGGCCGGATATGCCGGAGCCGCCAGCACTGCTTTCCGACGCTTCGCTGAGGCCGACGATCGGGCAGGCTCCGGTTCAGGTCGCCATGAACGACGTCGCGCCACCGTCTGCACAAATGCCGGCGGCGACGGCTCCCGCGAACGACACACCGATCCGTATTCTCATTACGCGCCGCAGTCTGCGCGAGGAGATCATCGACCTTCAGACATATCTCAACGAGCTCGGATTTGCCGCGGGTGAACCGGATGGCCTCCTCGGGTCGGCAACGCTTCAGGCAATCAGTCATTTCAAGTTGCAGCATCCAGTCGAGCCGACCAACGACAAGTCACCGGCAAGTGACGCGCTCGTTAAGGCGGTCTATGCCGCGGCGGGCAAGGGAGCGCCGCCGAACGGCGTCATCATGGTTCGCCAAGGCTTCCAGCCGGTTCTTGAAGCGCCGATCTCGATCGAGAACCCGGGTCTTGCCCTCGGCACTCATTTCTTCTCTGTCCACAACGTCGATTTCGAAACCGGCTCGGCGGACTGGATGGGGGCGACGCTTCCCAACACACTCGCCCGCGCGACCATGAACCGGCTCGGCATTAGCAGCCTGGAAAGCTCGATCATATCAGGCACGCCGATCGCCAATGCTCTGAGCCGTATCGATATTCCTGAGGAGGCGCGGCGGAAGATCGACGCCATGCTGACCACCGGCTCGACGTTGACAATCTCAGACACCGGCATCGGTCCCGAGACCGGCGAAGGAACCGACTTCATCACCCTTACAAGGGGCTGACGTCAGACGAGCTCGACGTCGATGACGCCGGGCGCTGCACGCAGTGCGGCAGCAATCTCAGGCGTGATGCGATATTTCTGCGGAAGCTCGACTTCCACCTCGCGCTTGCCTTCCTCCTTGATTACGATGAAGGAGACTAGGCCATCGCCCTTGGCATTGAGGTGTGCCGCGACGGCACGAAGCGGCCCGGAATCGCGCACGTAGACGCGCAGGGCCTTCTGCATCTGCAGAGACTTCTCCTCAAGCGATTGTATCGTCTGCAAGCGAAGGCCGATGCCTTCCGGCCGTTCCTCCCCCGTTGCCGTAATGACGAAGGACTTCCCGGGCTCCAACACATCACGATACTGGTTCAACATCTCGGAGAATAGGACGGCTTCGAACTGCCCAGAGGAGTCGGAGAACACGATGATGCCCATCTTGTTGCCGGTCCTGGTCTTGCGCTCCTGCTTGGAAATGACGGTGCCCGCAAGGCGGCCGTTGCTCGCTCCCTGCTTCACTGCGGCCGAAAACTCCGCAAAGGTCTGAACGCGCATCTTCTGCAGAATGCTCTGGTAGCTATCGAGCGGATGCGCCGTCAGATAGAAGCCAAGGACCTGAAACTCCTTGAGCAGCTTCTCCGAGGCCAGCCACGGCGAAAACGGCGGCAGCGAGATTTTCTCAGGCTCTGACGAAAGGGCGCTGCCGAAGATATCCGATTGGCCGCTCAGCTTGTTTTCCTGCGCACGCTGGGCGTAGCCCATGATGCGGTCGAGGCCGCCCGCCAGTTGCGCGCGGTCGAGCCCGAAGCAATCGAAAGCACCGGCGAAAATCAGGCTTTCCAGCACGCGGCGATTCACCTGTCGCGGATCAATGCGCAGGCAGAAATCCTCAAGGCTCGCGAATGGGGTGCCACCGCGGACCTCCACGATATGATCGACAGCCGATTCGCCGACCCCCTTCAGCGCCGCCAGCGCGTAGTAGATCCTGTTGTCGCCGGTCTCGAAATGGCGGAACGAGGTCTGTACCGAAGGAGGGATTACCTCGATGTCGAGACGCCTGGCGTCCTGGCGGAAGTCGTTGACCTTTTCGGTGTTCGACATATCGAGCGTCATCGACGCGGCGAGGAACTCGACCGGATAATGCGCCTTCATATAGGCGGTCTGGTAGGAAACGATCGCGTAAGCGGCGGCGTGAGACTTGTTGAAACCGTAGTTGGCGAACTTGGCGAGCAGGTCGAAGATCACATCGGCTTGCGGCTTATTCACGCCGTTCTTGACGGCGCCATCGACGAAGCGCTCGCGCTGCTGGTCCATCTCCGCCTTGATCTTCTTACCCATGGCGCGACGCAGAAGGTCGGCTTCACCGAGCGAGTAGCCCGACAGGACCTGGGCGATCTGCATCACCTGCTCCTGGTAGACGATAACCCCCTGCGTTTCCTTCAGCAGGTAGTCGATCGTCGGATGGATCGACTCGATCTCTTCCTCGCCGTGCTTGCGGGCATTGTAGACCGGGATGTTTTCCATCGGGCCCGGGCGATAAAGCGCCACGAGTGCGATGATGTCCTCGATGCAGTCCGGCTTCATGCCGATCAGCGCCTTGCGCATGCCCGCACTTTCAACCTGGAACACGCCGACCGTTTCGCCGCGCGAGAGCATCTCGTAGGTCAGCTTATCGTCCAGCGGGATCGAGGCAAGATCGACCTTGATGCCACGCTTGGCGACGAAATCGACGGCGACCTTCAACGTGGTCAGCGTCTTCAGCCCGAGGAAGTCGAACTTGACGAGTCCGGCCTGCTCGACCCACTTCATGTTGAACTGGGTGACAGGCATGTCGGAACGCGGATCGCGGTACATCGGCACGAGCTTCGACAGCGGGCGGTCGCCGATGACGATACCGGCAGCGTGGGTCGATGCGTGGCGGTAGAGACCTTCAATTTTCTGGGCGATATCGAGCAGGCGGGCGACGACCGGCTCCTTGTCGGCTTCCTCCTGCAGCTTCGGCTCTTCCTCGATAGCCTTCGACAGCGGCGTCGGGTTGGCCGGGTTGTTCGGCACCAGCTTACAGATCTTGTCGACCTGACCGTAGGGCATCTCCAGCACACGGCCGACGTCGCGCAGTGCTGCGCGGGCCTGCAGCGAACCGAAGGTGATGATCTGCGCGACCTGTTCGCGGCCGTACTTGCGCTGCACATAACGGATCACCTCTTCGCGGCGGTCCTGGCAGAAGTCGATATCGAAGTCCGGCATCGAGACGCGTTCCGGGTTGAGGAAGCGTTCGAAGAGCAGCGAGAAACGCAGCGGATCAACGTCAGTGATGGTCAGCGCGTAGGCGACGAGCGAGCCCGCACCCGAGCCACGGCCCGGGCCGACGGGGATGTCATGCTGCTTTGCCCATTTGATGAAGTCCGAAACGATGAGGAAGTAGCCCGGGAATTTCATGCGCTCGATGACGCTGAGTTCGAATTCCAGGCGTTCGCGGTAGTCCTTCTCGTCATAGCCGGGCGACATGCCGAGTGTGGCCAGGCGACTATCCAGCCCCTCCACGGCTTGACGACGCAGTTCGAGCGCCTCTTCGCGTTCCGCTTCCTCGGGATCGGCCGTCGCGCCGGTGAAGCGCGGCAAGATCGGCTTGCGCGTCTTCAGGATGAACGAGCAGCGCCGCGCGATCTCGACGGTGTTTTCCAAGGCCTCCGGCAGGTCCGCGAACAGCTTGGCCATTTCGGCGCGGCTCTTCAGGTAGTGATCGGGTGTCAGGCGGAACCGGGTATCATCCGAGACAATGGCGTTGTGCGCGACGGCCATCAGGGCGTCATGCGCATCATAGTCGTCACGGGTCGGGAAAAAGGCTTCGTTGGTGGCGACCAACGGCAGGTCGTGCTCATAAGCAAGGCCAATGAGTTTCTGCTCATGGCGCTTGTCATAAGTGCCGTGCCGCTGCAGCTCCACATAGAGCCGGTCCCCGAAATGGCGCTTCAGCAGCAGGAGGCGTGCTTCCGCCTGGGCGGCATGCCCGTCCTTCAGTGCCATGTCGATCGGTCCCGTCAAGGCGCCGGTCAAAGCGATCAGGCCGTCGGTGCCGGTCTCCTCGAGCCAGGAGGCCCGAATGTGGATCGATTGACCGTTGCCCTCGCCGCCGAGATAGGCGCGGCTGACAACATCCACCAGCCGCTCGTAACCAGCATCGGTGGCCGCCAGGAGCACCAGCGACGGCAGCTTGACGAGCGCCTGCTGGCCGCCGCGCCGTTCCGTCTCCAGGCCGTCTTCCATGTCAATCGAGACCTGGCAGCCGATGATCGGCTGAAGGCCCTCCTCCATCGCCTTCTGTGAGAATTCGAGGGCGACGAACAGGTTGTTGGTGTCGGTGATCGCTATGGCCGGCTGGCTGTCCCCCGACGCCTTGTGGAGAATTTTCTTAAGCGGCAGCGCACCTTCAAGGAGCGAATAGGCCGAGTGGACCCGAAGGTGAACGAAGCCCGGCGTACCACCGATGAAACCGCCTTCCGCGTCTTTCTCCGCACCCGCCATGACATGCCTTCCGATCACCTGAATCAATCAGGTCTATTCTCAGCATTGAGGGGTTGATGTCCAGACAAGGGCTGCGCTCGGACCGCATGGCAGCCATGCGGTCCCCGGAATTCTTACATTGCCATGCAGATAAGCGAGAAGCTGGCAACGAACATTGCGATGGAGGTGAATGCTGCGATATCACGGATCAAGTCAGTCATTTGGCTCTCCTGTTCTCTTATGTTTCCAATTTGTTCCGCTATTGTTCTATTGTCAACAGGATTCTTTTCCGTTTTGCTGGCCGCATGACGATGGGAGAAAAGCATGTTTAAGTTTGTATTAATTGCTGGATTGGCTCTATCGGCGGCGTTTACCGCTCAAGCCGAGCAAATCGATCCTACACGGATCGTCGACGCGGCGACGGGGGATTGGGATGGCGATGGGCGTGCGGACCTCGCGCTGCTGGTTGCTCCCGAGGAGAGCGCCAGCGATGATCAAATCGGCATCTACCTCTATCTTCGTGACAGCGACCACGAACTTCTGCGGCTTTCGCTGGCCGCACCAAACAAGATCTGGGGCAGCACCAATGCTGACGGCGTCTTCGGACAGGAACCGTCGTTGAAAGCCGTCGGCAAATCCTCCATCGCCATACACTCACAGAACAGCACCATCGGGCGCGATCGCTGGGACCAGACGCTGACAGTGGCCTATCGGAACAAGCAGTTCGTCGTTGCCGGCTATACCTACAACCACTACGACACGCTCGACCCCAATTCCGCCGGCTCCTGCGACTACAATGCACTGACGGGCAAGCTGCAGAAGGATGGCAAGGACGTCAAAGCCGAGCCACATGTCCTCCCGATCGCTGAATGGAACGACGACACCGGACAAACGATCTGCGGACAGTGAGGTTTGTTCTTCGTTTGTTCTTTACAATTTGATACCGTTGTTGAGGCGCCGTCGAGCGGAGGAACGCTATGGATATTGTCGCATTGAACAGTTTCATCGTGGAGGCGAAGGCCAATACCTATGTCGGTGGCGGAAGCCTTGCACCCGCCTGCCGGACGGGATCGCGGGACATCGGTTATCAGCGCGGCACCTGGCGCTATCTCGACAGTTATTTCGGCGGCACTGATTTCGCCGGGCAAGAAGTGGTCTGGCTGGAGAGCGAACCGGTCTGGGCGATGAACTACTTCGGACGCATCATCGAGCATTCGCTGATCGACGGAGAGCGGGCGGGGACGGTGATTAAAGCTGCACTGTCAAAAATGTATGCGGAATATCGGCGCTTCCTCGGCGGCATGGAATTCGAGCACACCTTCGGTTTCTATGCCGATCAAAGCATAGGCGACTGCAGCCATTTCAGCGGTCGTGAAGTGATCGTCGTGAACGAGCGTAGAGCCTACGAATTGGACTACCGTGGCGGTCTCATCCACCCCTGATCAGAAATCCACGACCTTGCCGTCGGCGATCGTCACGCGGCGGTCCATGCGCCCGGCGAGTTCGTGATTGTGGGTCGCGATCAGCGCCGCCAGGCCTGATTGGCGCACCAGCGCTTCAAGCGCGTCAAAGACATAGCTTGCCGTTTCAGGATCAAGGTTGCCAGTCGGCTCGTCCGCCAGCAACAGGCTGGGCGCATTCGCGACGGCACGCGCAATCGCCACACGCTGCTGTTCGCCACCGGAAAGCTCTCCGGGGCGATGCGCGCCGCGGTGGCCGATGCGCATATAGTCGAGCAACTGACCAGCCCGCTCCTTCGCTTCCTTGCGCGGGAGACCGGCGATCATCTGCGGCATCATGATGTTCTCCATCGCAGAGAATTCCGGCAGCAGGTGATGAAACTGGTAGACGAAGCCGATTTCGCTGCGGCGAATCGCGGTGCGCTTATCGTCCGGCAAGCCGTCGCAGGCCTTTCCGTTGATGATCACCTCGCCGCCATCGGGGTGCTCAAGCAGGCCGGCAATATGTAGAAGCGTCGACTTGCCTGTGCCTGACGGCGCGACGAGGGCTACGATTTCGCCGCTGTTCAGAATGAAGTCCGCACCCTTGAGGATCGAGAGCAGCGTCTCGCCCTGGCCGTAGTGGCGCTCGACACCGGAAAGCTTGAGAACGGTATTCCGCTTCATGAAGAGAGCATTCCTTATTCGTAGCGCAGGGCCTGCACGGGATCGAGCTTGGAGGCTCGCCATGCCGGGAAGATGGTGGCGAGGAAGGACAGGGTCAGCGCCATGATCACAACGGAAAGCGTCTCTCTCATACTCATTTCCGCAGGCAGTTGGCTGAGGAAGTAGAGTTGCGGGTCGAACAGCACCGTGCCGGAGACCCAGGAAAAGAACTCGCGGATTTTCTCGATATTGATACAGACAACGACGCCGAGCAGGACACCGGCTATCGTGCCGACGACACCGATCGCCGCACCCGTCATGAAGAAGATGCGCATGATCGCGCCAGAGCTCGCGCCCATCGTTCGCAGGATCGCGATGTCGCTGCCCTTGTCCTTCACCAGCATGATGAGGCCGGAAATGATGTTCAGCGCCGCAACGAGGACGATGAGCGTCAAGATCATGAACATCACGTTCCGCTCAACCTCGAGCGCCGAGAAGAAGGTCTGGTTGCGTTGGCGCCAGTCGGTAATCGCGATTTGGCGGCCGGCCGCGGCCTCGACCTTCGGCCGCATATTGTCAATGTCGTCAGGATTATCGACGAAAAGCTCGATGGATTGGACCAGGCCCTCGGCATTGAAATAGAGCTGCGCTTCCTCAAGCGGCATGTAGATGATCGTCGCGTCGTATTCCGACATGCCGATCTCGAAAATGCCGGAGACCTTGTAGGACTTCACCCGCGGATTGACGCCCATCGGTGTGACGTCACCTTCCGGTGATATCAGCGTAATGTTGTCGCCTGCCTGGAGGCCGAGTTGGGCAGCCATGCCCGAACCGATCAACACGCCCTGCCCGGCGGCAAAACCGACCAGATCACCGGACTTGATATTACCGGAGACGGTCTTCACTTTTTCCAGGTCTTCAGGTCGGATGCCGCGTACCAGCGCGCCCGTGCCCGCACCGCCCTGACCTGAGGCCAATGTCTGGCCCTCGACCAGCGGCAGCGCAATCTTAATGCCCGGCACGCCGGCAAGCTTGTCGGTCAACGCCGGATAGTCCGTGAACGGAGTATCGACGGGCTGAACGATCATGTGACCGTTGATGCCGAGAATGCGGGAGATCAACTCCGTGCGGAAGCCGTTCATGACAGCCATGACGATGATCAGCGTCGCAACGCCAAGCATGATGCCGATGAAGGAGAAACCGGCGATCACCGAAATGAACGCCTCCTTGCGGCGGGCGCGCAGATAGCGCCACGCCACAAGCCGTTCGAAGGCGGAAAATGGCCGGCTGGCCGGCGCCGAGCCGGATTTAGAACCCTGCTGGCTCACCGCTACATCTGCCATCCTGCCTCCCGCCTTCTTAGCCCAAGAGCTTGTTGATCGCCGCGTCGATGGTCATCGTTTCGCGGGCGCCCGTTTTGCGGTCCTTCACTTCGACTTCGCCGCTCGCGACCGCACGCGGGCCGGCAATGATCTGCAGCGGAACACCGATCAGGTCGGCGGTCGCAAATTTCGTTCCGGCGCGATCGTCCGTATCATCGTAGAGGACGTCCTTGCCGGCATTCGAGAGCGCCGCATAGATCTTCTCGCAGGCTGCATCGCACGCCGCATCACCGGCCTTCATGTTGATCACGACCGCATCAAACGGCGCTACCGACGCCGGCCAGATGATTCCGTTCTCATCATGCGATGCTTCGATGATGGCGGGAACAAGGCGGGTCGGGCCAATCCCGTAGGAACCCATGTGGACCGTATGTTCCTTGCCATCAGGACCCTGCACCTTCGCGCCCATCGGCTCGGAATACTTCGTGCCGAAGTAGAAGATATGACCCACTTCAATGCCACGCGCGGAGAGACGGTCGCCTTCCGGAACCGCGTTGAACGCCGCTTCGTCGTGCATCTCCGATGTGGCGGCATAAAGCGACGTCCACTTGTCGAAAACAGCCTTCAGGCCCTCGACGCTGTCGAAGTCGGTGCCTTCAGCCGGGATATCGAAGTTCACGAAGTCCTTGTGGCAGAACACTTCGGATTCGCCGGTGTCGGCCAGGATGATGAATTCGTGGCTGAGATTGCCACCGATCGGACCAGTGTCTGCACGCATCGGGATCGCACGCAGGCCGAGGCGATCGAACGTCCGCAGATAGGCGGTGAACATCTTGTTGTAGGAATGCTCCGCACCTTCGCGCGTCAGATCGAAGGAATAGGCGTCCTTCATCATGAATTCACGCGAGCGCATGGTACCGAAGCGCGGGCGGATCTCGTCGCGGAACTTCAGCTGGATGTGATACAGGTTGAGCGGCAGGCTCTTGTAGGACTTCACGTAGGACCGGAAGATATCCGTGACCATTTCCTCGTTCGTCGGGCCGTACAGCATCGGGCGATCCTGGCGGTCCGTGATGCGCAGCATCTCCTTGCCATAGGCGTCGTAGCGACCGCTTTCCTGCCAGAGCTCGGCAGACTGCAGCGTCGGCATCGACAGTTCGATCGCGCCGGCGCGATTCTGCTCCTCGCGGATGATGTTGTTGACCTTGTCGAGAACGCGCTTGCCGAGGGGCAGCCAGGAATAGATGCCCTGCGACTGCTGCCGGATCATGCCGGCGCGCAGCATCAGCCGATGAGAGACGATTTCCGCCTCCTTGGGATTTTCCTTCAGGATGGGCATGAAATAGCGAGACAGGCGCATGGCGAATTCCAGAACTGTTGAGACACCGCATGTCGCGGAATCGAAGGCGGATCACAAATATTGGCAGCGTTCATAGCTGCTTCGCGAAAGGAAAGAAACCCGCCACGGGCTGAAGCGGTCTGCCGTTAAAGCAAGTTCACACCCGCGAAGCAGACAAAGTAAGAAAAAGGCGAAATTATAATGGTTTGTACGATATTCTTATGAACGGAAAAAATTTGCTGGAGTGTAGCAAAAATGCAAAAAAACCTGATGACAAAGCCCATTCTTTGAGCTAGCTTTAGCCCACAAAACAGGCAGGGAGCTAAATTCCTGCCGATTTCGCGGTCAAGTCTTGGGAGGATCAGATCTTAGGCGCGCTCGTCGCAGCCCCGGCAACGGATAAGGATCACGCGATACTTAAAACAAGGCTTTCAGCCTTGTTTTTTTTTGGCTTTTCTCAACCACGTTCTGCCATCCGAGCCTCTCGCTGCCGTTGCGTGAGGCCTCGACTGCCGTTACGGCAACTCCATGCCGCAACTTCATGACATGTGTGTGACAGCGAATATCTGTATCCGCCCAAAAACTGGGCAAACGCCCTAAACGTTTGAGAACGATGGGCCAATCTGCGGCAGGGCGTCGAAACCCCAACCGAAGTAATTCGAAGCGATATACCAGAGCCCGTAGATGACAGCCGAGATGATCGTCGTCATCGAAAAGACGAATACCGGCCGAAACCGGCTCGGGGCGCTGTGTACGGTCCCCAACACGATATCGTTATCTTCCGCTTGCGTGCGCAGGCCAATCGGGAGGACGGCAAAGAGCGTGATCCACCAGACGATAAAGTAGACGGCAAAGCCCTGTAGAAATATCTGCAGCATCGAATTGTCCCGCTAGGCTCTCTGCGACTGCGGTGCTTATAAGCCGAAATGTCTGTTAACTCAAAGCCGGTTCGGACCTCAATGACGGTTTTTGCCGCGTCTCGGTCACTCTGCCGCAGCCCGCTCAGACCTGCTCCAGCTCGATCAGGGTGCCGAAAAAATCCTTCGGATGCAGAAAGAGCACCGGCTTTCCATGGGCGCCGATCTTCGGCTCACCATTGCCGAGCACTCTCGCACCACCTTGCACCAGTTGGTCGCGAGCGGCGAGGATGTCGGCAACCTCGTAGCAGATATGGTGCATTCCTCCAGATGGGTTCTTCTCCAGGAAAGCAGCGATCGGCGAGTCCGCTCCCAGCGGCTCCAGCAGTTCGACCTTGGTATTCGGGAGCTCCACGAAGACGACTGTGACGCCGTGCTCCGGCAGAGCCTGCGGGGCAGAGACAGTTGCGCCGAGCGTGCCCCGGTAGGCGGCAGTTGCGGCCGCAAGGTCCGGAACGGCGATGGCGACATGGTTGACCCGGCCGAGCATGGGTCAGACCTTCGTAACAAAGACCGTGACCACAGGCTTTTTGCCCCAGGTCTGGTTTGCGGTTGCGCGGATCGCACGGCGGACCGACTCCTGCAGCAGGTCGAGATCCTTCCGGCGTGCCCGCGGTATGCTCTCGATGGCACCGACAGCAGCGTCGTAAAGCGTATCTTCCATATCGTCGCCCTCGTCGTCGTAGACAGGCAGACCGATCGCAACGAGGTCCGGATCGCCGACGATATCGTAGCGGCTGTCGATCACGACGTTGACGGCAACGTGGCCGACATAGGAGAGCTTCTTGCGCTCGCCAATGCCCATCTCGTCGAAATCCCC
This sequence comes from Rhizobium sp. IBUN, assembly GCF_000510625.1. NCBI lineage: Bacteria > Pseudomonadati > Pseudomonadota > Alphaproteobacteria > Hyphomicrobiales > Rhizobiaceae > Rhizobium > Rhizobium sp. IBUN. The sequence continues at coordinate 78,125 of NZ_AZNV01000012.1, read as the reverse complement.
GATGAGCGAGCCGTCCTTGTAGATACGGCCGTGCGGCGCCTCGTCGATAACCTCGACTGGTCCTGGTGCCAGACGAAGAATGTCGCCGTTGCGCACGCGCGGCACGATCGAGATGCCGGATTGCTCCGCCAGTTCCTTGTGCGCCGTCAGGTGCGTCGCCTCGCCGTGCACCGGCACGACGATCTTCGGCCGCGTCAGCTCATACATCTTCTGCAGCTCGTTGCGGCGCGGATGTCCGGAAACGTGAACAAGGGCTTCGTTGTCGGTGATGACATGGACACCCTGCTCGATGAGGCCGTTCTTGATGTCCTGGATCGCCTTCTCGTTGCCCGGGATGGCGCGGGAGGAAAATACGACGATATCGCCTGCTGCAAGCGCGACGTTGCGCATCTCGTCACGCGACAGCTTCGCAAGGGCCGCGCGTGGCTCACCCTGGCTACCGGTCAGAATGACGACAACCTTGTCGCGTGGGACGTAACCGTATTCCTCCTCGGAAATGAACGGCTTGATGCCCTCCATCAGGCCGATATCGCGGGAAACGTCGACCACGCGCTTGAGCGAACTGCCGAGCAGTAGTACCTCGCGGCCCTCAGCCTCGGCCGCCTCGGCGACCGTTCGGATACGGCCGACGTTCGATGAGAACGTCGTCACCGCAACGCGGCCCTCGGCGTTCTCGATGATCTTGCGCAGGCTCTCGGAGACGTCCTTCTCGGATGGCGATACACCATCCCGCAGGGCATTCGTGGAATCGCACATCAACGCCAGAACGCCTTCATCGCCAAGCTGGCGAAAACGGGTCTCGTCCGTCAGCGGACCGAGCGACGGCTCATGGTCGATCTTCCAGTCGCCGGTATGGATCACATTGCCGAGTGGCGTGCGGATCACCAGCGACATCGGCTCGGGAATGGAGTGGTTGACCGCCACGCCTTCGACGCTGAAGGGGCCGGCATTGACGGTGTCGCCCGCCGTAAACAATGTCACCGGGATCTCCCCGATGGCCGACTTTTCAAAGTTGCGCTTCGCCTCGAGCAGGCCAGCCGTAAAGGCAGAGGCATAGACCGGCACATTGAGACCGGGCCATAGATCGGCGAGCGCGCCGTAGTGGTCCTCATGCGCATGCGTGATGAAGATCGCCTTCAGGCTCTTGCGCTCGGTGGCGAGATAACGAATGTCCGGCAGCACAAGATCGACACCTGGCAGATCGGGCCCCGGGAAGGTAACGCCGCAGTCAACCATGATCCACTGGCGGTGGGTCGGTGGGCCGTAGCCGTAGAGGGCGAGATTCATTCCGATCTCGCCAACGCCACCCAACGGCAGAAATACCAATTCGTCCTGCTTCGCCATATTATTCTTTTTTCCAATCAACCAAAGAAGACGTCGCCGGCGGCAATCGTCATCATCCTGCCTGCGCCAATATCGAGCATCAACAGGCCATTATCATCAATTCCGGCGAAGTGGCCGGAAATCGACCGGTCCGGCAGGTTCACCGTTATCTTTTCGCCAATGCCGCAGGCGACCTGGCGCCAGCGTTCCGTGATTTCGCGCACGCCGCGGCCCCGATCCCATGCTTCCAGGACTTCGGCCATCGATGCAAAAAGATGGGCGAAAACTTCTTCGGGGGAAGCAGAGCTCCCTTGCTCACGCAGGCAGGTCACCGGATAGAGCGGGTTATCAGGCATGAATGCGACGTTGATACCGATGCCTATGACGAGCGCATGGCGTCCCTCCGACAGGGCTTCGCCTTCCAAGAGAATGCCACAAGTCTTCTTGCGTCCGATCAGGATATCGTTCGGCCACTTCACTTCCAGCGGCTCGGCCGTATGCGGGAGCACACGGCGAACCGCCCGATGCACGGCGACGGCAATTGCCAACGGCAGCGAGCCGAGGCGCTCCATGGGCGCCGGATCGATGAGAAGAAGCGAGGCGTAGAGATTGCCCCGCTCTGAAACCCAGGGGCGTCCCCGGCGGCCACGGCCGCCGGTCTGTTTTTCCGCCGTGATCCATAGGTGACCGCGGTCCCCTGCCCGCGCACGGGCAAGGCATTCACTGTTCGTGGACGATGTCTCCGGCAGAGCCTCGTGCCTGAAATCGTCGAGCGATATCCGGCGCCGTGCCTCAGAGTTCATCAAAAGAGTGTCGCAGCTGCAAGCTCGGCCGCACCGCCAATCGGACCGCCGATGATGACATAGGCGAGAACGAAGAGGCCGGAGAGACCAAAGACAAGACGGAGCGAGCCCGAAACGCGAGCGAACTCGCCCGTGGCTTCATCGAACCACATCAGCTTGATGACGCGCAGGTAGTAGTAAGCGCCGACAACCGATGCAAGAACGCCGATGATCGCAAGAGCGTAGAGCTTCGCCTCGATCGCAGCGACAAACACGAAGTACTTCGCGAAGAAGCCTGCGAGCGGAGGAATGCCTGCCAGCGAGAACATCAGGATGGTCAGTACCGTCGCCATGAACGGATTGGTGGTCGACAGGCCAGCCAAGTCGTTGACTTCCTCGACAACCGTGCCGTCCTTGCGGCGCATCGACATGATGATCGCAAAGCTGCCGAGCGTCATGACCATGTAGATGACCATGTACAGCATGACGCCCGAGACGCCGGTCTGATTTCCTGCAGCAAGGCCAACCAATGCGTAACCCATGTGACCGATCGACGAATAGGCCATCAGTCGCTTGATGTTCCGCTGACCGATTGCGGCGAAGGAGCCGAGCAGCATGGAAGCGATCGAAATGAAGACCACGACCTGCTGCCAGTCAGCCACGACCGGCTGGAAGGCAGTGATTACAATGCGGGTCAACATCGCCATTGCCGCGACCTTGGGAGCGCTGGCAAGGAAAGCGGTGACCGGGGTCGGAGCGCCTTCGTAAACGTCCGGCGTCCACATATGGAATGGAACAGCGGAGATCTTGAAGGCGATACCGGCCAGGATGAACACGAGGCCGAAGACGAGGCCAAGCGAACGAGCACCTTCGACAGTCAGGGCCTGAGCGATTGCAGCGAATTGCGTGTGACCGGTGAAGCCGTAGACCAGCGACATGCCGTAGAGCAGCATGCCCGAGGACAGCGCGCCGAGCACGAAGTACTTCAGGCCGGCTTCAGTAGACTTGACGCTGTCGCGGTTGATCGCAGCGACGACATAGATTGCCAGCGACTGCAGTTCGAGGCCGAGATAAAGCGAGATGAGATCGTTGGCCGATATCATCAGCAGAATGCCCAGTGTGCAGAGCACGAGCAGCACCGGAAACTCGAACTTGTCGAGCTGATTTTCCTTGGCAAGCCCCAGCGACATGAAGAGCGCCGTGATCGATCCGACCAGCGCGGTGATCTTCATGAAGCGGCCGAAGCCATCCGACAGGAAGACGCCGCCATAGGCAACGCCTTCGCTCGGAAGGAAGATCAGCCAGAGCGCAGCAGCGGCCAGCACGATTATCGCGAGAACGCTGACCATACGGCCGGAGCGCTCTCCCGAGAAGACGCCGATCATCAGCAACGCCAAGGCGCCGACCGCGAGGATCAGCTCCGGTATGGAAAGATGCAGGCTTGCGAGAATAGTTTCAGAGGTCATGTCCCAAAAGTCCCGTCATCATTTCATCGACAGCGCAACGTCCTGCGCTGCCTGGACTGCGGCCGTGTAGCTATGGATCAGCTGGTCAACCGATGCAGCGGTCACATCGAAGACCGGAGCCGGATAGACGCCGAAGAAGATGGTCAGTGCGATCAGCGGATAGAGAACCAGCTGTTCACGCCGAGAGAGGTCGAGCAGCGCCTTGAGCTTTTCCTTCTCCAGCGCGCCGAAGATGACCCGGCGATAGAGCCAGAGCGCATAGGCGGCGGAGAGGATAACGCCCGTCGCGGCGAAGAGTGCGACCCAGGTGTTGACGCGGAAGACGCCGATCAGGGTCAGGAATTCGCCGACGAAGCCCGAGGTGCCCGGCAGGCCGACGTTCGCCATCGTGAAGACCATCATCGCAACAGCGTATTTCGGCATGTTGTTGACCAGGCCGCCATAGGCCGCAATCTCGCGGGTATGGGTTCGGTCGTAAATCACACCGACGCAAAGGAAGAGAGCGCCGGAGACGATGCCGTGCGACAGCATCTGGAAGATCGAGCCCTGCAAACCCTGCGCGTTGGCCGCAAAGATACCCATTGTCACGTAACCCATGTGGGCGACCGACGAATAGGCAATCAGCTTCTTCATGTCGTCCTGCATCAGCGCCACCAGCGAGGTGTAGATGATCGCAATGACCGACAATGCGAAGACGAGCGGTGCGAAGAACTCGGAGGCAACCGGGAACATCCCGAGCGAGAAGCGGATCAGGCCGTAACCGCCGAGCTTCAGAAGCACCCCAGCCAGGATGACCGAGCCTGCAGTCGGCGCCTGAACGTGCGCGTCGGGAAGCCAGGTGTGAACCGGCCACATCGGCATCTTCACCGCGAAAGACGCGAAGAAGGCAAGCCAGAGCCAGGTCTGCATCTGCGGCGGGAACTTATAGGCGAGCAGCGCCGGAATATCCGTCGTGCCGGCCTGCCAGTACATCGCCATGATGGCGAGCAGCATCAGAACGGAGCCGAGCAGCGTGTAGAGGAAGAACTTGTAGCTGGCGTAGACGCGATCCTTGCCACCCCAAACGCCAATGATGAGGAACATCGGGATGAGGCCGGCTTCGAAGAACACGTAGAAGAGAACGATATCCAGCGAAACGAAGACGCCGACCATCATCACTTCCAGGATCAGGAAGGCGATCATGTAGTCCTTGAGGCGCTTCTCGATCGACAGCCAGCTCGCCAGCACGCAGAAAGGCATGAGGAAGGTCGTCAGGATCACGAAAAGCATCGAGATCCCGTCAACGCCGAGATGATAGCTGATGCCGGTGCCGAGCCAGTTGTGCTTCTCGACCATCTGGAAACCGGGGTTCGCATTGTCGAAGCCGATCCAGATGAGGAGTGAAAGGACAAAAGTCACGACCGTCGTGATCAGCGAAATGTTGAGCACGTTGCGGCGGCCACTCGGACCGTTTTCATTCATCAGCAGCAGGAGCACCACGCCGACGAGCGGCAGGAAGGTGACCGTTGAAAGAATAGGCCAATCGGTCATCAGAAGGAACTCCCGAGCATCATCCAGGTAACGAGCGCTGCGACGCCGATCAGCATGGCGAACGCGTAGTGATAGAGGTAGCCCGTCTGCAGACGGACGACGCGGTTGGTGACATCGACGACGCGCGCGGCGACGCCATCCGGGCCGTAGGCGTCGATGACGCCGACGTCACCCTTCTTCCACAGGAAGCGGCCAAGGGCCTTGGCGCTGCGCACGAAGAGGAAGTCGTAGAGCTCGTCGAAGTACCACTTGTTCAGGAGGAACTGGTACAGGACGCGATGCTGCTGAGCGAGAACGCGCGGCGTCGATGGCGACTTGATGTACATGTACCAGGCGGTGACGAAGCCAACGAGCATGGCGATGAACGGGCTGAGACCAACCCACGCCGGAACGTGATGGAATTCTTCCAGCAGTTCGTTGTGCGCGGAGGTGAAAAGCGCGCCCTTCCAGAACTCAGCATACTCCTCGCCATAGAAGCGGCCCTCGAAAAGGACGCCTGCGAGAACCGCACCGGCTGCAAGAATATAGAGCGGCACGAGCATGACCTGGGGAGATTCATGCACGTGGTGCATTACCTCGTGCGAGGCGCGCGGCTGACCAAAGAAAGTCAGGAATGCCAGACGCCAGGAATAGAAGCTCGTGAATAGCGCAGCGATGACCAGGAGCGTGAAGGCGAAGCCTGCGACCGGTGAATGCGACGCGTAGGCTGCTTCAATGATGACGTCCTTCGAGAAGAAGCCGGCAAAACCGAACGGCGTGAACGGAATGCCGACGCCGGTCAGTGCCAGTGTGCCGATCGTCATCATCCAGAAGGTTACCGGAATGTGCTTCCGCAGGCCACCCATGTAACGCATGTCCTGCTCACCATCGACGGCGTGGATCACCGAGCCGGCGCCAAGGAACAGCAGAGCCTTGAAGAAGGCGTGCGTGAAGAGGTGGAAGATGGCCGCGCCATAAGCACCGACGCCGAGCGCAACGAACATGTAGCCGAGCTGCGAGCAGGTCGAGTAAGCGATGACACGCTTGATGTCATTCTGCACGAGGCCAACGGTTGCCGCAAAGAAGGCCGTGATCGCACCGATCGTCGTTACAAAGACGAGCGCATCTGGCGAAAGCTCAAACAGCGGCGACATGCGGGCGACGAGGAAGACGCCTGCGGTAACCATGGTCGCAGCATGGATGAGCGCCGACACCGGTGTCGGGCCTTCCATGGCATCCGGCAGCCAGGTGTGCAGCAGGAACTGTGCCGACTTACCCATCGCGCCCATGAAGAGCAGCAGGCAGGCACCGGTCAGTGCGTGGGCCTTGTCGAGGTGCATGCCGAAGAGGTTGAGAACGACCTCTCCGCCCTCACCGCCGGCTTCGCTCGGGGCAAAGCTCGCAGCGTTCGCAAAGATGGTGTCGAGATTGATCGCGCCAAAGAGCACGAACAGGCTCGCAATGCCGAGGATGAAGCCGAAGTCGCCGACGCGGTTGACGACGAACGCCTTGATCGCAGCGGCGTTTGCCGACGGCTTCTTGAACCAGAAGCCAATGAGCAGATAGGACGCCAGACCAACGCCTTCCCAGCCAAAGAACATCTGGGCCAGGTTGTCGGCTGTCACCAGCATCAGCATGGCGAAGGTGAAGAGCGAGAGATAGGCGAAGAAACGCGGACGATGCGGATCATGATGCATGTATCCGATCGAATAGACGTGCACTAGCGTCGAGACCGTGTTGACGACGATCAGCATCACCGACGTCAGCGTATCGACGCGCAGCGACCAGGACACATCGATGCCGCCGGACTGAATCCAGCGCAGCACTTCGACCTTGATCGGGCCGCCTTCGTGGTGGCCCATGCCGATGGTCACGAAGACATACCACGACAGCACCGCAGCGATGATCATCAGGCCGCAGGTAACGTATTCCGATGCCTTGGCGCCGATCGCGCGGCCGAAGAGGCCTGCGATGATCGCGCCAATCAGGGGAAGAAAGACGATAGCCTTATATAAAAACATAGCCTTATCAGCCCTTCATCATATTGACGTCTTCAACGCCGATCGAGCCGCGGTTGCGGTAGAAGACGACGAGAATTGCAAGACCGATAGCGGCTTCAGCCGCAGCAACGGTCAGAATGAACAATGCGAAAACCTGGCCGACGATGTCGTTCAGGAACGACGAGAAGGCGACCATGTTGATGTTGACCGCAAGCAGAATGAGCTCGATCGACATCAGGATAACGATGATGTTCTTCCGGTTCAGGAAGATACCGAAGACGCCGAGCGTGAAGAGGATGGCGCTGACCGTCAGGTAATGGGAAAGTCCGATGACCATTGTATTTGTTCCTTAAGCTCGCGCCTGCTTCAAACGCCCTGTCCCGGCTTCACCTTGACCACCTCGACGGCGGTCTTAGGATTGCGGGCAACCTGATTGGCGATATTCTGCCGCTTGATGTTCTGGCGATGCTTGAGCGTCAGCACGATCGCACCGATCATTGCGACGAGCAGCACCAGACCAGCGATCTGGAAGAAGTAGACGTAATTCGTATAGAGCACGTCGCCGAGTGCGGCGGTGTTGGTGCGCTCTGTCAGCGCCGGGATCGGCATTGCCACCGACTTGGCGATTTCCGGCGAGATCACACTGCCACCCACAACGACGATCAGCTCAGCCGCAAGGATCAGGCCGATGATCGCGCCGATCGGCGCATATTCGAGAACGCCCGCGCGCAACTCCGTGAAGTCGATGTCGAGCATCATGACCACGAAGAGGAAGAGAACGGCCACGGCGCCGACGTAAACGACGAGCAGGATCATCGCCAGGAATTCGGCGCCCAGCAGCAGGAAGAGGCCGGCCGCATTGAAGAAAACCAGGATCAGGAAGAGAACCGAATGAACCGGATTCTTCGACCAGATGACCATGAACGCCGACGCTACCGCGACAAAGGCGAAAAGATAGAAAAATAGAGCCTGCAGACCCATGTTGGTGCCTTTTTCATCTTCCCCCGGGCAGCCGGGAGTTTCCCTGCCCGATGAAGCTTCGCGCGGAATTCGCCGGCAAAGCCTCGGTGCATGTTGACCGGAAGCCGCGTGACGGGCGGCACTCCGGCATTTCAATTTCGATCAACGGTACGGTGCATCCAGCGCGATGTTGCGCGCGATTTCGCGCTCCCACCGGTCGCCGTTCTCCAAAAGCCGCGCCTTGTCGAAGTAAAGTTCTTCGCGGGTTTCCGTTGCAAATTCGAAATTCGGACCTTCGACGATCGCATCGACCGGGCATGCCTCCTGGCAGAAGCCGCAGTAGATGCACTTCACCATGTCGATGTCGTAACGAACTGTGCGGCGCGTGCCATCGTTGCGGCGGGGGCCGGCTTCGATGGTAATCGCCTGGGCAGGACAGATCGCCTCGCAGAGCTTGCAGGCGATGCAGCGCTCTTCGCCGTTGGGATAACGACGCAATGCGTGTTCACCGCGGAAGCGCGGACTGACCGGTCCCTTCTCGAACGGGTAATTGATCGTTGCCTTCTGCTTAAAAATGTACCGGAAGGTCAGCCAGAACGCACTGACGAATTCCTTCAGGAACAGCGAGCTGACCGCGTTGGACAAGCCTGCCATCATCAACCTCCAATATTGCTTGAAACGAGGGCCGGCACGATCATGCCCAACCCGTCAGCTTCAGCACGAATGCAACGATAACGACCATGGCAAGCGACAGCGGAAGAAAGACCTTCCAGCCGAGGCGCATCAGTTGGTCGTAGCGATAGCGCGGGACAAATGCCTTCACCATCGCAAACATGAAGAACACCAGGCACGACTTCAGCGTAAACCAGATGACACCTGGGACCCAGTTCAGGAACCATACGTCGACTGGCGGCAGCCAGCCCCCGAGGAACAGGATCGTAGTCAACGAGCACATCAGAACGATGGCCGCATATTCGCCGAGCATGAACATCATGTAGAGCGAGGAACCGTATTCGACCATGAAGCCGGCGACGAGTTCCGATTCCGCTTCGGGAAGATCGAAAGGTGGGCGGTTCGTTTCGGCAAGCGCGGAAATGAAGAAGACGATGAACATCGGGAACAGCGCCAGCCAATGCCAGTCGAGGAACGACGCCGGGAGACCCAGGCGCGTGCCGAGGCCGGTCTGCTGTGCATGGACGATATCCGTCAGGTTCAGCGAACCTACGCAGAGCAGAACGGTGACGATAACGAAGCCGATGGAGACCTCGTAGGAAACCATCTGTGCCGCGGAGCGGAGTGCGCCAAGGAACGGGTACTTCGAGTTGGAGGCCCAACCGCCCATGATGATGCCGTACACTTCAAGCGATGAAATCGCGAAGATGTAGAGGATGCCAACGTTGATGTTGGCGATGACCCAGCCATCCGCCAGCGGCACGACGGCCCAGGTCGAGAGCGCCAGCAGCACGGTCACGAGCGGCGCCAGCAGGAAGACTGCCTTGTTGGCGCCAGCCGGGATGACCGGCTCCTTGAAGACGAACTTCAAAAGATCCGCGAAGGACTGGAAAAGGCCCCACGGACCCACCACATTCGGACCACGACGGAGCTGCACTGCTGCCCAGACCTTGCGGTCTGCCAACAGGATGTAGGCGATGAAGACGAGCAGGCAGACCAGGAGAAGAAGCGACTGACCGACCATGAGAAGGCCGGGCAAGACATAAGTTGAAACAAACGAATCCATAGTCCCCTGCCCTTACTCTGCCGCGACTTTGAAGTTGTTGCGGGCCAATGCCGAGCACTCGGCCATCACTGCCGAAGCGCGCGCGATCGGGTTCGTCAAATAGAAGTCTTTGACCGGCGACGCAAACCCGGATTTATTCATCTTGCCGGCTTTTTTCGCTACTGCGGCAATTTTGGCGCTGTCGCTTTCGGCGATCTCGTCAAGCGCTGCGAAATGCGGGAAGGCCGCATAGAGCCTTGCGCGCAGTTCGCTAAGCGAATCAAACGGAAGCTTCTTACCGAGCACGTCGGAAAGCGCACGCAGGATCGCCCAGTCTTCGCGGGCGTCGCCCGGTGCGAAGCCAGCGCGATTGCCCATCTGGACGCGACCCTCGGTGTTGACCCAAGTGCCGGACTTTTCGGTGTAGGCAGCGGCTGGCAGGATGACGTCGGCATTGTGGGCGCCGTTGTCGCCGTGCGAGCCGATGTAAACAGTCAGCTTTGCCTTCTTGGCCGTGAAATCAAGCTCATCGGCGCCAAGCAGGAAGAGAACGTCCATCGACGACAGCATTTCTGCAGCTTTGACGCCCTTTGCGCCCGGAACGAAGCCGAGATCGAGGCCTCCGACGCGCGATGCCGCGGTGTGAAGCACGGCAAAGCCGTTCCAGCCTTCGACGACCGCGCCCACCGTGCCGGCAAGCTTTGCGGCAGTTGCGAGAACGCCAGCACCATCGGTGCGCGACAGTGCGCCCTGGCCGATGAGGATCATCGGCTTCTTGGCATCCGTCAGAACCTTCGCGAAAGCGTGGTTGCCGTCGGCGAGGTCCTTCAGCGTATCCGGGCCAGCGCCGAGATATTCGTAGTCGTAGCGCAGTTCGCCAGCTTCACCGATCACGCCGATCGGGAAGTTGCCGCGACGCCAGCGCTTGCGAATGCGAGCGTTGAGAACGGCAGCTTCGAAGCGCGGGTTCGCGCCGATGATCAGCAGGGCGTCGGCCTGTTCAATGCCTTCGATCGTCGGATTGAAGATGTAGCTTGCGCGGCCAAGCGACGGATCAAGTGCCGTCCCATCCTGGCGACAGTCGAGGTTCTCGGAACCGAGCGACTTCACGAGTTCCGACAGAGCGTACATTTCTTCGACGGATGCGAGGTCGCCGGCAATCGCGCCGATCTTCTCACCGCTGGTTGCGGCAACGGCAGCCTTGATCGCGCCAAAGGCTTCGCCCCAAGTCGCAGGCTGCAGCCGGCCATCCTTGCGAACGTATGGGCGGTCGATACGCTGCGTCTTCAGGCCATCCCAAATGTAGCGGCTCTTGTCGGAGATCCACTCTTCATTGATCTGGTCGTTGACGCGCGGCAGCACGCGCATGACTTCACGGCCACGCGTATCGACGCGGATCGCAGAACCGAGGGCGTCCATGACGTCGATCGATTCGGTCTTGTTCAGCTCCCACGGACGGGCCGTGAAGGCGAAGGGCTTGGAGGTCAGCGCGCCGACCGGGCAGAGGTCAACGACGTTGCCCTGCAGCTCGGAGGTCATTGCCTGCTCGAGATAGGTGGTGATTTCGGCGTCCTCGCCGCGACCGATCAGGCCGAGTTCGGAGATGCCGGCAACTTCGGTCGTGAAGCGAACGCAGCGCGTGCAGTGAATGCAGCGATTCATGACCGTCTTGACGAGCGGTCCGATATACTTGTCTTCGACGGCGCGCTTGTCTTCCTGATAGCGTGAGCTGTCGATGCCGAAGGCCATGGCCTGGTCCTGCAGGTCGCATTCGCCGCCCTGGTCGCAGATCGGGCAATCGAGCGGATGGTTGATCAGCAGGAATTCCATCACGCCTTCGCGGGCCTTCTTGACCATCGGCGTGTTGGTGAAGACTTCCGGAAGTTCGCCATTCGGGCCGCCGCGGATATCGCGCACGCCCATGGCGCAAGATGCCTGCGGCTTCGGCGGACCACCCTTCACCTCAACGAGGCACATGCGGCAGTTGCCGGCGACCGAAAGGCGCTCATGGAAGCAGAAGCGCGGAACTTCAGCACCGGCTTCCTCACACGCCTGAATGAGGGTGTAATGATCCGGAACTTCGATCTCGTTGCCGTCAATCTTCAGTTTTGCCATCGTCACTCAGTCCTGTTTTCCGTTTGCCGGATGGCGGCAAACAAACCCACTTTGCAACAGTTTCGCTGCCAGGCCGGATTCTTATCCCGTTGGCATCGGTGTCGCTCAAATTCTCCGCTAATCCCGAGACCCGGGATCAGCCTCCGGCCTCAATAGTGTCAGGCCCCTGCCCTTCACTCTTCAGCCTTGACCTTGCTCCGGCCTCGTCGGCCGATAAATTCACTTCCGCTTTCGTCCCTTGGCGACAAGCGCCTTGGCCTGATCCACCCAGCCGTCACGAGCGATCCGCCCGTCAAAGCCAAGCTCTGCGTCGATCCGCCCCGCGTCCTCGTCCAACCAGCCGGCGATGACGGCAAAGGAACGAATACCCTTGCTATTCAACACCTGCTCGATCTTCGGGCCGATGCCGGAAATCTGCTTCAGATCGTCAGCCTTACGAGCGCGCGAAGCGGACTTGACCGCGGGCTTTGCGACCGGCTCTGCTGGAACGACAGAAAGCTTGACCTTCTCTGCAGCTTTCCTGGCAGGCGCCGGACGAACGTTCTCCGGCCGGATCTCGACCTGCGGCTTACCTTCGTCGGGCGGCGTTTCGTCGAGAACTGCTGCAAGCTTGCTCGTTGCATCGAGCGCCCCCTGCAGCGCGCCGAAGAAAGCGCCCGCCATCTGCGTCGAAAAGCCGAAGCCGATCATCGTGGCGGCCGCCATTGCCGCAGCTGGGTTGAGCATCACAGGCGGCACCGGAAGCGCGCGTGCGTTCTCCAGCATCTCGGCAGCAAGACGGCCGAAGTCGGCCGAGAAATCAGCCGCTCCTTCCTTGCCTGTGCTGTCGGACGCCTTCGTCATCAGCTTACTCTGCCGCCTCGAGAACCGCACCATGATCCAGCGCGCTTGCGGTATACTGGTCGATGCGCGCTTCGATCTCATGACGGAAGTTGCGGATCAGACCCTGCACCGGCCATGCGGCCGCATCTCCGAGCGCACAGATGGTGTGGCCCTCGATCTGCTTGGTGACCTGGAACAGCATGTCGATTTCGCGCTTTTGGGCATTGCCCTTGGCCATGCGCTCCATCACGCGCCACATCCAGCCGGTGCCTTCGCGGCACGGCGTGCACTGGCCGCAGCTCTCGTGCTTGAAGAAGGCCGAAATGCGGGCGATGGCCTTGATGACGTCGGTGGACTTGTCCATGACGATCGCGGCCGCGGTGCCGAAGGACGAGCCCACAGCGCGCAGACCGTCGAAATCCATCGGGCAATCGATGATGTCCTTGGCCGGAACGATCGGGCACGATGCGCCGCCGGGAATGACAGCCAGAAGGTTATCCCAACCGCCGCGGATGCCGCCGGCATGGCGATCGACCAGCTCACGGAACGTGATGCCCATTTCTTCTTCGACCGTGCACGGCTTGTTGACGTGGCCCGAGAGCATGAACAGCTTGGTGCCGACGTTGTTCGGACGACCGATCGACGAAAACCAGCCAGCGCCACGACGCAGGATGGTCGGAGCAACGGCGATCGACTCGACGTTGTTGACCGTCGTCGGGCAACCGTAGAGACCCATGTTTGCCGGGAACGGCGGCTTCAGGCGCGGCTGACCCTTCTTGCCTTCCAGGCTTTCGAGCAGCGCGGTTTCTTCGCCGCAGATGTAGGCGCCAGCACCATGATGGACGAAGATGTCCATGTCCCAGCCCAGCTTGTTGTTCTTGCCGAGCAGGCCATAGTCATAGCACTCGTCAATGGCGGCCTGCAGCGCTTCACGCTCGCGGATGTATTCGCCGCGCACGTAGATGTAGGCAGCGTTCGCACCCATGGCGAAACTCGCGATAACGCAGCCTTCGATCAGCGTATGCGGATCGTGGCGCATGATGTCGCGGTCCTTGCAGGTGCCCGGCTCCGACTCGTCGGCATTGACGACGAGATAGTGCGGACGACCATCCGATTCCTTCGGCATGAAGGACCACTTGAGACCGGTCGGGAAGCCTGCGCCGCCACGACCGCGAAGACCGGAGGCCTTCATCTCGTTGATGATCCAGTCGCGACCCTTTTCGAGGATCTGCTTGGTGCCGTCCCAGTGGCCGCGTGCCATCGCGCCCTTCAGGGATTTGTCCTTGAGGCCGTAGATGTTGGTAAAGATGCGATCCTTATCTTGTAACATGCTTCACCCCTTACCGCGGCTTCTTACCGAAGACTTTAATGTATTCGGCTTCGCCGCCCTTGGCGAGCGCCTTGGCCTGCTTGACCCAGTCGTCGCGCTCGATGCGGCCCTTGAAATTCAGGTATCCGTCGACCCATTCGCGCTCAGCCTTCTTCCAGCCCGCGACCTGCGCGAAGGTGAAGATGCCGATCTCATGCAGTGTCGCCTCGATCTTCGGGCCGACGCCGGAGATCAACTTCAGATCGTCAGGCGTCGCGGGCTTCTCGATGCCCGCCGGGCGGTTCTTGTCGCTGAGGGAGGGCTTGCCAATAGCAGCGGCCTGTGCGGCCGTCGCCGGCGCCGGCTGCTCTTCGACAGCCTTGACGTTCTTTGCGGCCGCCTTCGGCGCGGTGGCCGGCGTCTTCAGCGCAGCATTGGTCTCGGCGTCAGCGCTCTTTGCACGTGCGGCCTCAGACGGGGGAACCGGGGCTGCGTCAACGGTTGCCGTCACGGCATCCTCGACAGCCTTCTTGGCGGAAACCCTCTTGGCCTTCGGCTCGTCGGCTACGAGCGTCGTCGGACCACCCTCGGGGGAGGAGAAGTGACGATCAATCTGCGGGCCGGGCGTGATGCTGGCGCCATTGCCGGCTTCGAAGGTATCAATGATCTCTTCGAGACGTTCCGGCGTCAGGTCCTCATAAGTATCCTTGCCGATCATCACCATGGGCGCGTTGACGCAGGCCCCGAGGCATTCGACTTCTTCCCAAGAGAGCGTGCCTTCAGCGTTACGCTCGAAGGGGTGATGATGGATCTTGCTCTTGCAAACGGCCATCAGGCTTTCCGAACCGCGCAGCATGCAAGGCGTCGTGCCGCACACCTGGATGTGGGCGCGGGTGCCGACCGGGTTCAGCTGGAACTGCGTGTAGAAAGTCGCAACTTCGAGAACTCGGATATAGGCCATGTCGAGCATGTCGGCGACCTTTTCGATCGCGGCGCGGGTGACCCAACCATCCTGTTCCTGCGCCCGCATCAACAGCGGGATGACCGCGGATTGCTGACGGCCTGCGGGATATTTCTTGATCGTCTTTTCCGCCCAAACCGCGTTCTCGTCATTGAAGGCGAACGCGGCAGGCTGGAATTGATCTTCGGCTAATCGACGAACGGACATTCTTCCTCACGCCTTGTCAGTTTAGGGTCCCACACTGCGATGCCGTCAGAGACTTCATCTCGCAAGCGTAGGCCGACTGGTCTTTTTGCAAAAACACAACGAACTTGCCGCCGTTCGGAACGGCAGCCTTGATTTCATAGCCCTTGGACAAAAGCTCGCCCATGGAGGCTTTTGCTGCCGGCGGCTGCACCTCGCTCTGGCCCAGCTTTGGACCCATTCCCCCAACCTCCTGGGCGAAAGCCCCGGAGGCAGTGAAAAGAGCGATGGTGGCAAGCGGCAGCAGCTTCATTAGCGGTCCACCTCGCCGAACACGATGTCGAGCGAGCCGAGCACGGCCGTCACGTCAGCGAGCATGTGACCCTTGCAGAGGAAGTCCATCGCCTGCAGGTGGGCGTAGCCCGGTGCACGGATCTTGCAGCGGTACGGCTTGTTGCTGCCATCGGCGACGACGTAGACGCCAAATTCGCCCTTCGGCGCTTCGACGGCCGCGTACACTTCGCCGGCCGGCACGTGATAGCCTTCGGTGTAAAGCTTGAAGTGATGGATGAGCGCTTCCATCGAACGCTTCATCTCGCCGCGCTTCGGCGGCACGACCTTACCGTCGATCGACGAAACAGGGCCGGTCTTGGCGCTGCCCATCAGGCGCTCGACGCACTGCTTCATGATGCGAACCGACTGGCGCATCTCGATCATGCGGATCAGGTAGCGGTCGTAGCAGTCGCCGTTCTTGCCGATCGGAATGTCGAATTCGAGATCGGAATAGCATTCGTAAGGCTGCGAGCGGCGCAGGTCCCAGGCGGCGCCGGAACCGCGAACCATCACACCCGAGAAGCCCCACGACCAGGCATCCGCCAGCGATACGACGCCGATATCGACGTTACGCTGCTTGAAGATGCGGTTGTCAGTCAACAGGCCTTCGATATCGTCGAGGATCTTCAGGAACGGATCGCACCACTTGCCGATATCCTCGACAAGCTCCGGCGGGAGATCCTGATGAACGCCGCCCGGACGAAAATAGGCCGAGTGCATACGGGCGCCACAGGCGCGCTCATAAAACACCATCAGCTTTTCGCGTTCTTCGAAGCCCCAGACCGGCGGCGTCATCGCGCCAACGTCCATGGCCTGCGTCGTCACGTTCATTATGTGAGACAAGATTCGGCCAATTTCGGAGTACAGAACTCGAATCAGCTGGCCGCGAATCGGAATTTCGAGCTTCAGCATCTTTTCGACGGCGAGCGCGAAAGCGTGTTCCTGATTCATCGGCGCGACGTAGTCGAGGCGATCGAAATAAGGGACGGCCTGCAGGTAGGTCTTCGTCTCGATCAGCTTCTCAGTGCCGCGGTGCAGCAGGCCGATGTGCGGATCGACGCGCTCGATGATTTCGCCATCGAGTTCGAGCACGAGACGCAGAACACCGTGCGCGGACGGGTGTTCCGGTCCGAAATTGATCGTAAAATTGCGAACGTTATGTTCAGTCATAGCGACGCGCTCCGCGCTGGCAATTGGCATGAGACGGCAAACAGAGAGGCTTCAAGAAATCCGAGCCTCATCTTCACTTCGCCGCCTTCTCGTCTCCCGGCAGCACATATTCGGTGCCTTCCCAAGGGGACATGAAGTCGAAATTGCGGAATTCCTGCTTCAGTTCGACGGGTTCGTAGACGACGCGCTTGGCGGCATCGTCATAACGCACTTCGACGTAGCCAGTCGTCGGGAAGTCCTTGCGCAGCGGATGGCCTTCAAAGCCGTAATCGGTGAGAAGACGGCGCAGGTCGGCATGGCCGGAGAACGGAATGCCGTACATGTCCCAGGCTTCACGCTCGAACCACTCGGCACCCTTGTAAACCGCGGTTGCCGACGGCACGGACTCGCCGTCAGCCACAGCAACCTTGATGCGGATGCGCAGGTTCTGCTTCGGCGACAGCAGGTGATAAACGACATCGAAACGCTTTTCGCGCTGCGGCCAGTCGACACCGCAGATATCGATCATGCTGATAAAGCCGCAACGTGCGTCGTCGCGCAGGAACGTCAGCAGCGCCAGAATCGTTTCCGGCGTAGCGGATACGTTCAGCTCGTCATAGCTGATGGATGCATCAAGAAAGAGATCGCCACGCATCTCGCGGAGATACGAGGAAAGTTCGCTCAAGGCTTCACTCATGACAGTCCTCCGCCCTTAGCGCTCGATCGTTCCGGTTCGACGGATCTTCTTCTGCAGAAGCAACACCCCGTAGAGCAGCGCTTCCGCCGTGGGGGGACAGCCCGGCACGTAGATATCGACAGGAACGACACGGTCGCAGCCACGCACGACCGAATAGGAATAATGATAGTAGCCGCCGCCGTTTGCGCAGGAGCCCATCGAAATGACGTAACGCGGCTCGGGCATCTGGTCGTAGACCTTGCGGAGCGCAGGCGCCATCTTGTTGGTCAGCGTGCCGGCAACGATCATGACGTCGGACTGGCGCGGCGAAGCGCGCGGAGCAACACCGAAGCGCTCCATGTCGTAACGCGGACCGGAAACCTGCATCAGGCCTTCAACGGCGCAGCAGGCGAGACCGAACTGCATCCACATCAGCGAGCCAGTGCGGGCCCAGGTGATCAGGTCGCGGGTCGACGTAACGAGAAAGCCCTTGTCGGCCAACTCATCGTTGATTTCGCCGAAGAAGGCGCTGTCGCTGCCGATCGGCTTGCCCGTAGCGGGATCAATGATGCCTTTCGGGTGCGGCGCAACGAGCGCCTTATCGCTTGGGGCTACTCCCATTCCAGGGCTCCCTTTTTCCATTCATAGATAAAGCCGATAGTCAGCACGCCGAGGAAGACCATCATGGACCAGAAACCGAACCAACCGATCGCGCCGAAAGAAACGGCCCACGGGAACAGGAAGGCGACTTCGAGGTCGAAGATGATGAACAGGATCGACACCAGATAGAAGCGGATATCGAACTTCATGCGAGCGTCGTCGAATGCGTTGAAGCCGCACTCGAAGGCCGAAAGCTTTTCCGAATCAGGCGCCTTGAAGGCAACGGCAAACGGCGCAATCAGAAGCGCCAGGCCGATCACAAGGGCGATAGCAATGAAGATAGCGATCGGAATATAGGAACTGAGCAGTCCAGTCATCAGGTTCTTCCCTGCTTGCGGCTGCGCCAGGCGGCGCAACTGGGCAATTGCCCGGCAAGCGAACGTGCGTTGCAACAGAGCCGTGGTTAGCGCAGCCAGCGCCACGGCGCAAGACTTTTAGAGCACCAATTCGACTGTCGAGGCGCGACATTATCAAGCAGATGCAATGATGTCGCGACAAATCCACACAAGTTGATTCAGCTGCATGCCAGCCCGTCGGATATTGCATGGCTAACGGCAAAGGACAAAGCCCGAGCAGAGAGAGAACAGCGAAATCGGCTATCACCGAGACGCAATATAGAGAGGAACAAGAGAGAATGGCGCGAGTGACGGGGCTCGAACCCGCGACCTCCGGCGTGACAGGCCGGCACTCTAACCGACTGAGCTACACCCGCNAATGGCGCGAGTGACGGGGCTCGAACCCGCGACCTCCGGCGTGACAGGCCGGCACTCTAACCGACTGAGCTACACCCGCGCATCATGGACAAAAAGATCGGATCAAGCACTATGCAGCGCCTTTCTTGAAATGGCGCGAGTGACGGGGCTCGAACCCGCGACCTCCGGCGTGACAGGCCGGCACTCTAACCGACTGAGCTACACCCGCGCATCATGGACAAAAAGATCGGATCAAGCACTATGCAGCGCCTTTCTTGAAATGGCGCGAGTGACGGGGCTCGAACCCGCGACCTCCGGCGTGACAGGCCGGCACTCTAACCGACTGAGCTACACCCGCATTCATTTCAAGCGATCCGGAAGCTTTCGCGTCCGTGTCAAAGCAACTTCGCCGCTTCGATGAGCGGCTAACTAAGGGGTTCGCATTTGAGTGTCAAGCAGCTTTGGAGACAAAACGATGACAGTCCGCGAATTGTTTTTAGCGAGCCAAGTTCTCCGAGAAAATTCAATGCAATATTAAAGACGTGCCTTTAGAGCCACGCGGAAATAACCACCTGTCCCTGACGCCTGCCCCGCCTGCCAGCGGTGTCTGGTTTACGCATTTGGCCGTGCCACCATGTTTCTCGCCCAAAGCCGGGGGCCGCAAACACTAATTTACCTCGTTTTAATTGAGCTCGGTAGATAACATTCCTCTAAGTTGCTTTGCCGCTTACGCATGATGCGCCAGCGGCGCTTTATCACCCCTGCCTCATGCCCTCGGCAAACCCGATGAAGGCCGCCGAGATTCACAGCATATCTTGCCTACCTCGACGAAAGTGCATCGGGGTCACCGCCCTAGGTGCAATTCGTTGACGATAACGCAGCGTCACGTCGGAGAGCATCTGGTGCAGCCTAACACATCTACGAATCTCGCCTTTCGCGTTGCAACGATTCTGCAGCAACTAGGCATCGAGGGCCTGCCAAGGAATTATGAGCTTGTATTCGAGGCGATGACCGGCAACGCGCCTGATCTCGCTCGCGAGATCAAGTCGCTCGGCGCGATAAAGACGCAGGAGGCCCTGGATCGACTTGGCCGCCGGTATCTGCCGCATCATTTCGAGGCCGGTCAGCTTGAAGCACGCTCGAGCCAAGTACAGCAAGAGCTGCAAAGCATCCTGTCCTTGCTCGACGAGGAGAAGTCGGCGCTCTCGCGCTACGGCAGTGTCATCAACCAGGCTGCGCGGATATTCGACAGTAACGATCTAAACGACAAGGGTGCCCTCACCCATTCGCTCCAATCGGTAAGTTCGGCAACGCACGCCCGCGCGGCACACAGCGCCATGCTCGCCTCGAAGGTTGTCGAAAAATCGCAGAAGCTCGAAGAGGTGCAGCGGGAGGCAGCCGCCGCGAACGCCGCAAGATTCACCGATGCCGTGACCGGATTGGGCAATCGCCGGGTATTCAACAAGGAGCTCGCGAGAATCTATGAGAAGGCAGGCCTGCCGGACCTGTGTGGAATCGCGTTTGCGGACATCGACAACTACGAGACAATTGCGAACATTCCGAATCTCATCGAGCCTGTTCTGAAGAAAACGGGGGAATTGATCCGCGCTGTGTTCGGCAAGGAGGATGTTGCCTGCCGATTCGACCGCGGCCGTTTCGGCTTCGTTTTCCGGACCGCCGACGAATCCGAGATCATGCGGCTTGTCGACCGGCTTCGCGATCGCTTGAAGGGAATTTCCGTTGCACACCCGGTAACTGGTAAACAGGCGGCGGTTCTGTCGCTGGCCGTGGGGATATGCATGTCCAAGCAGGCACGCACAGCCGATTCCTTGATGGCCTTTGCCGAACAGGCGCTTGGCATGGCGAAGGCATCGGGCGGAGACAGCGTTTCCGTGCACGGCGTGACCAATGTCGCGACTGTACCCAAGGATTGGCTGATCTATCGTTAGACTTTGCATCGAGACCAACGGTGTCGCACGTTGCTCGTCCGATAAAGCCTAGCCAAGGTTGCTGAGGGATGGCTATAAGGTCGTTTCGCGGGCCTAAGCCCTAAGACACTGAAGCCATATCCGAGACATCATCATGAAGACACGCGAAGAACGGCAGGCGCAGCGGGCGGGCATGCCGCGCACACAGTTGAGCGCGCACCATATGGAAAATGCACGGCTGCTGCCGGATCGCGGCGAGCTCTTGTATCGGATTCCGAATGGCGGCGTTGGCGTCGAGGTGGGAGCAGCGTTCGGAGAATACACGGCCGAGATCCTCGAGAAGAACCGGCCTGCGCAGCTCTACCTGATCGACCCCTGGAGCATGGACCGTTACAGTTCGGGGCTCGATCAAATCCACACCCAGTTCAAAGACCAGATCGAGAGCGGGCAACTGCACCTGATGCGGGGAACCTCGCTCGAAAAGCTTGCCGAATTCGAGGACGACTTCCTCGATTGGGCCTACATCGACACGGACCATTCCTTCGAGCTCACCTGGCAGGAACTTCTGCTCTGCGAGAAAAAGGTCAAGCGAACGGGAAGAATTGCAGGGCATGACTTCTGCACCGGCAACACTGTGAAGCCGATCGTCTACGGCGTCGTCGAAGCGGTCACCAAGTTCTGCAAGGACTACGGCTGGCAATTCGAATTCCTGACGGTCGAATCGCACGCGCACTTTTCCTATTGCCTGAAGCGCCTCTGATCGGCTTCAGGCCTTTCCGGCGTATTGCTCGTCGCTGACGTGCTCCATCCAGTCGGCGGCGCTGCCATCAAGTGCTTCCTGAATTGCAATGTGCGTCATCGCGGTATCGGGTGCGGCGCCATGCCAGTGTTTTTCGCCAGGCGCAAACCAGATCGTGTCGCCGGAGCGAATTTCACGAAGGGGGCCGCCTTCGCTCTGCGCCAGACCCTTTCCGGCGGTGACAACAAGGGTCTGCCCTAGAGGATGCGTGTGCCAGGCGGTTCGGGCGCCCGGTTCGAAGGTGACGCTGACCACCCTGACTCGCGCCGGGCTCGGCGCGTCCATCAACGGATCCTGGCGGACCGCTCCTGTGAAATATTCCGCCGGCGCCTTCATTGAGGGCCGCGATCCGCATGGTTTGATCTCCATCAGATTTCCTTTCGAAGTTGATCTGGCCAGTTGAGCCCGACGGTAAGGCAAGCATCCCCGCCATCCAAGCGATACTTGCTTGATCGCACGTGCTGTCATGTCAACTTGCGCCGCCGTATCACCAGTCGGTGACTTCTGCACGTCCGACGATACGCAACTCGCAAATCACTCGCCCACTGTGCCGTTGCGTCGCTTTTTCGGAAGAAATGGCGGGCCGCGGCACACCGCCCTATCTCCGCTGCAGGCGCTTGCTCCTTGCCTGGGCGACTGCTAGTGGCGAGGCATTTCATCACGCGGGAGGATTTCCATGAAACAGCATTCTTTCGGCCACCTGCCCCATACCGTCACGAACATAGGCTTCGGCGCATGGCAGATCGGCGGCGCCTGGGGCGATGTGAGCGAAGCAGACGGCCGCGACGCGTTGAATGCGGCGCTCGACGCCGGTATGACCTTCATCGATACCGCCGACGTGTACGGCGACGGCCGGTCGGAAAAGATCATCGCCGACGTCCTCGCGAGCCGTGGCGGCGAACGCCCGATGGTCGCGACCAAGGCAGGTCGACGGCTCAACCCGCATGTCGCCGATGGTTACACCAAAGCCAACCTTGAAGGCTTCATCGATCGTAGCCTGAAGAACCTGAGGGTCGACAGCCTCGATCTCGTACAATTACATTGCCCCCCGACCGAAGTGCTTTATCGGCAGGAGGTCTTCGAGGGCCTGAACGAATTGCAGAAAGCTGGCAAGATCATGGGCTACGGCGTCAGCGTCGAGAAGGTCGAGGAAGCGCTGAAGGCAATCGAATATCCTGGCGTCGTCAGCATCCAGATCATCTACAACATCTTCCGCCAGCGGCCCGATCACCTGTTCTTCCAGGAGGCTCGACGGAAGAACATCGCCGTCATCGCCCGCGTGCCGCTCGCAAGCGGGCTGCTGTCAGGGAAGATCACCCGCGAGACGAAATTTGCGAGCGACGATCACCGGAATTTCAATCGTCACGGCGAGGCTTTCGATGTCGGCGAGACTTTCGCTGGCGTTCCCTTCGAGGTCGGTCTCCAGGCCGTGGAGGAAGTGCGCAAGTTCGTGCCATCGGGTACGACCATGGCGGCATTCGCGCTGCGCTGGATCCTTATGAGCGACGCGGTCACCGTCGTCATTCCCGGCGCGCGCAACGCCGAACAGGCGCGCGCGAACGCCGCGGCAGCGAGCCTCGCGCCGCTCTCACACGAAGTGATGGAGGCCACGCGCGAGATCTACGACCGACTGGTCGCCCCTTACGTCCACCAGCGCTGGTAAGGCAGGCATTGCAAGAAAAATGGCCGGGCATAGACCCGGCCACTCTGTTTCATGGCTCAGTCGATCTCAGTTCGTACCGACGAGGTTGACCTCGAAGAACAGAGTTTCACCTGAGGAATCATCCACGCCATCATTGTCCGTGACGGCATAGGCCTTGCGGGAGGCGTCGAAGGCGAAACCTTCCAGTTTGTCGAGGACGTAGCCGTTGGTGGCAGTCTTCAGCTCCGGAAGGAAGTCGTGGGCTTCCGTTTTCCTGACGAGCGGCAACTGGCCTCCAAGCTTGGCGGGCTTCAGATCCGATACCGCGACCTTGTAGAGCTTCTTCAGCTTGGCTGCGTCACCGACGAGGTTGTCGCGTTCGATAATGTAGATGCTGTCGCCTTGAGCCGAAATCTCGGACAGACCAACCCAACCGGCTTCGGACTTGTCCAAGGGATAGCGGACGGCGCCCCACTCCTTGCTCTTGGGATTGTAAGAGACGAGCTTCACGAAACCCTTCTCGTCATCCTTCCATTCGCGCTGAACAGCCATCCAAAGGGTCGTATCGTCGCCGGAACCGATGATCGTCACGCCTTCGAAGCCGTAGCGGATTTCGTTGGCGGTCAGTTCGCTCGGCAGAGCGATTTCTTCCTTGATCTCGCCCTTCGGATTTACGTGGTACAGCGCGTGCGGCACGAGCTTCTCGCTGTTGCCTTCCGAGGCCAGCCAGAACCAGCCCTTCTCGTCAACGGCGATACCCTCGATATCGAGCTTCTGGGCCGGCTGGCCATCGCGCTTGACGGTTAGCGTTTCGGTGATGACGGCCGGTTTCTTGGTGGCGTCGATGGTGTAGATCGTCGGCTGCATGCCGAGAACGCTGTCGTTGACAGCAAACAGCTGGCCCGGCTTTTCCGGAACGGCGGCAAGACCTGAAAGTGCTGCAAAGCCGACCGGATTGCCCTGCTTCTCCGCCGCGACGATCTGCGGATAGGCCATTTCGCCTTCGGCAAGTTGATAGATCATTACGTGGGATCGCGGTCCGCCATCCTTGCCGAGATCGACTTCGTTGGCGGTAGCAAACAGATTGCGCGACGGGACGGCCACGCCACCCTCGGGCGAGACGCCGGACGGAAGGATCTGGACGAGTTGCGGTTCTGCGCCGGCATCCTTGTAGACGCCGACGACCGAAGCGCGCTCCGAAAGCAGGAAGATGTACTTCTGGCCGCCGAAGGTCGCGACCTCCAAGCCTTCCGGCTCAACACCCTTGGCGGAAGAGCGCTTGTCCGGATAGTGGCCGATATTGGCGACCGCGCGTTCGAACGAGGCGCCCGATTCGTAAAGCACCTTTCCGGTTTTGTCGAAGATCGTGAAGCCGCGTGAGCCGCCTTGATAGTCGCCTTCGTTCGCAACGACCAGACGGTCGTTGTCCAGCCACTTCAGGGCGTCGGGCTCGCGCAACACGCCCTTGAGTTCGCCGGTGAACTTCAGCACGCCGTCGCGCTTGGTATCGATACCGGCGAGATCGACGCTACCCGCAGGGAAGTGCGCCTTCACCGTTGCGGTCGCCGCGTCGATAATGACGATCTCGTTGTTTTCCTGCAGGGTCAGGGCGATCTCGTTCTGGTCGTTGAAGGAGACGAATTCCGGCTCCGGATCTTCGGGTGCGATGCCCGCCAGTCCAGTCAGCGTCACGTGATTGATCGAACCACAATCGACCGCGCCGTTCTTGACCTGGAACACGACGAGATCGCCTGCCGGCATCTGTGGAATCCTGCCGTCGTTCACCTCTTCGTCGCGCTCGTTTTCGATCGCGATCGCGCCGAGCGTCTTATCCTTGTTGAGTGCGATCGAATCCGGCTGGCCGCCGAGATCGCAGGTGTTCTCAATTTTCTTGGTGGCAACGTCGACTACCGCGAGACGGCCGGAAGGCTTTGCCTTGCTCTCCGACGTATTGACGGCAACGAGCGCCTTGCCGGCGGTTGATGTCACTGACGTCGGCTCGCCGTCCATCATCAGCGCGCCCCCCGCCTTTGGAGCCTTGGCGTCTGAGATATCGACAAAGCCAATCGCTCCGAGCGGGCTGTCGCTATAGATGAGCGTCATCCCGTCGTCGGTCGCCGTGATGATTTCCGCCGAAGTGGCCGAAAGCTTGTCTTTCTCCTGCGGCAGGTTGGACGCCACCGGAAAGGTTGCGATACGATTGAAAACGGGCTCTGCGGCGGCCGGAAATGCACCCGCCGCCAGGAGCGCCGCAACGAGCACCGTCTTGCGCGATACAGTTGTCATGAAATCCCCCATGAGTTCAAACACGGTTTTTTGGGGGATGGGCATGACACCGGGATGACACCGATGTGATATTCTGACCGCGCTAACGGGTCTCCCGCTCCTTCTTCATTTCGTTCCGCATAATGAAGAGTGATGCCCCAAGGATCAGCAAGGCTCCCAACCACAAATAGCCGGTCGGCGCATAGCCGAAGACCAGCCAGCCGGCGAACACGTTGAGCGGCAGCTTGAGATCGTCGAAGGGCTGGATGTAAGCGGCATCGGCTGCCGAATAGGCCAACGTCAGGAAATACTGTGCCATCACGGTCAGGAGGCCCGCCGCAACGAAAAGTAGGAGTGTCAACCCGGTCGGAATTTCGAAGCCGGCTGCTAGCGCCAATCCGCCGTTGATGGGCGTAAGGAGCGCGAGCAGCCAGACAGTGATGGTCTCCGGTCGCTCGACCCCGGTAAGGCTCTTGGTGATCAACGAAGAGGCGCCCCAGAGAAGGGCCGAGAGGATCGGCAGGAACGCCGCCCAACTGAAGCTGTCCGACCAGGGCTGCAGGATGATCATCGCCCCCAGGAAACCGGTTGCGGTCGCGGCCCATCGCGCAGAGCCGATATATTCACCAAGGAAGATGCGTGCGCCCATGATGATAAAGAACGGAGACGTCATTACCAGCGCAATCGCCTGCCAGATGGGCACTTGCGCGAGCCCCGCGACCCAGGTCGTTACCCCAAAGGCCGCCAAGGCGACCCGTACAACATGACGCCAGGGATAGCGCGTTCTCATTGCCCCAAGACCGGCGCGCAAGAGAAAGGGCAGCGAGAAGACCAGGGCAAACGTATATTGCCAGAAGGCTGCCGAGGCCGAGGCGAAAGCGAGCTTCATCGTCAGCCATTGCGTGACGATATTGAGGATAGAGAAGGCGATGCCCGCGGCAATCATCCAGGCAGCACCGACCATTGCTCGCGAAGCAGAAAATGTAGGGGAAGTCTGATTCATGTCTTTCTTTCCGAAACCAACACAAATCAGGACGCATGAGCGCGATACCGCAGCGAGGGCAGAATCCACCCTCGCCTGCTCCGCTCATTCTCTTTCATCCGGACTGTAACCGTCGGCTCCGGAATTGCACCGGATCTGCTGACCCTC
Organism: Rhizobium sp. IBUN; assembly: GCF_000510625.1. NCBI lineage: Bacteria > Pseudomonadati > Pseudomonadota > Alphaproteobacteria > Hyphomicrobiales > Rhizobiaceae > Rhizobium > Rhizobium sp. IBUN. The sequence continues at coordinate 51,684 of NZ_AZNV01000012.1, read as the reverse complement.
TTGGCACACGACCAAAAGGCGCTCCCGGGCTGGGGCCGAGGCCCTTACCGGCGGTGGGGACTTTCACCCCGCCCTGAGAACGCGCATTTCGTATGACATGCCGCGCGTGCCGACAAGGCCGCGAAATGCAAAAAGGGTTCGGCCGCGGCCGAACCCCTTCGAAACTTGTACCGCCGGTCTCGTTGCCCGGCCGCCAAGTAAATTCATATCAGCCGTTGACAGCGTCCTTCAGGCCCTTGCCAGGCGTGAACTTCGGCACGTTGCGAGCCGGAATATCGACTTCTGCGCCGGTGGACGGGTTGCGGCCCTTCGTGGCTGCGCGATGGGAGACAGTGAAGCTACCAAAACCAGCGAGGCGAACGTCGCCCTTGCCCTTCAGTTCAGCCTGGACGACTTCGAAAACAGCATCAACCGCGGAAGCAGCGTCGGTCTTCGAGAGTCCTGCCTTTTCGGCAACTGCGGACACGAGTTCATTCTTGTTCATGTTTCCACCCCTTTCTAAATGGTTCGAAACGACTCAAATCTATAAGCCAGGCGCAGAATAGAGTTCATCAGGCCCGCCGCACCCCAAAGAGCCTGCAAATCAAGGAAATGCAAGCACCCGTGTGCCAATTTCACAAAAAAAGGCTGGCGAAAACGCCAGCCTTTTCAGGGTTTTTAAGCAATTGGGCACGAATGTGGCAAACAAAGCTCAGTGAGCTATGGTTGCACCCGTTTCGTCGAGCCCTTCGACCGTTGCGATGACGGGCGTTTCCACCGTGCCATCCCACTCGATTGCTTCCGGTCTGCGGACCAGCGCATGCTTGATCACCTCGCCCATGCGGGACACTGGGATGATCTCCATGTTGTTCTTCACGTTATCCGGAATCTCCGCCAGATCCTTGGCATTTTCTTCCGGAATCAGCACCTTCTTGATGCCACCGCGAAGCGCTGCGAGCAGCTTTTCCTTGAGGCCGCCGATCGACAGAACACGACCGCGAAGGGTGATCTCACCCGTCATGGCGACATTCTTGTCGACCGGGATGCCGGTCATGATCGAGACAATCGCGGTTGCCATGGCAACACCGGCCGACGGACCATCCTTCGGCGTCGCACCTTCCGGTACGTGCACGTGGATGTCGCTCTTATCGAAGCGCGGCGGCTCGATGCCGAAATCGACGGCGCGCGAGCGGACATAGGATGCCGCTGCGGAAATCGATTCCTTCATGACTTCCTTCAGGTTGCCGGTCACGGTCATGCGACCCTTGCCCGGCATCATAACGCCTTCGATCGTCAGCAGTTCGCCGCCGACTTCCGTCCAGGCCAGGCCCGTTACCACGCCGACCTGATCTTCGCGCTCTGCTTCGCCGTGGCGGAAGCGCGGAACGCCCAGATAGTCGTCGATGTTTTCGGCCGTCACATGCACGGACTTCGTCTTGCCCTTGATGATCTCGGTGACCGCCTTGCGGGCGAGCTTCATCAACTCGCGTTCGAAGTTACGAACACCGGCTTCACGGGTGTACTGCTGGCTGATCGCCATCAGGGCATCGTCGCTGACCGAGAATTCATTCGGCTGCAGCGCATGTTCCTTGATAGCCTTCGGCAGCAGGTGCCGCTTGGCGATTTCGCGCTTTTCGTCTTCGGTGTAACCAGCGATACGGATGACTTCCATGCGGTCCATCAGGGGCGCAGGGATGTTCAGCGTGTTCGCCGTCGTGATGAACATCACGTCCGACAGATCGTATTCGACTTCCAGGTAGTGATCCATGAAGGTCGAGTTCTGAGCCGGATCTAGCACCTCGAGTAGAGCCGACGACGGATCGCCACGGAAATCCTGGCCCATCTTGTCGATTTCATCGAGCAGGAAGAGCGGGTTGGACTTCTTCGCCTTCTTCATCGACTGGATGACCTTGCCGGGCATCGAGCCAATGTAGGTGCGTCGGTGACCGCGAATTTCAGCTTCGTCACGAACGCCACCGAGAGCCATGCGGACATACTCACGGCCGGTCGCCTTGGCGATCGACTGGGCGAGCGAGGTCTTGCCAACGCCCGGAGGGCCGACGAGGCACAGGATCGGACCCTTGATCTTGGTCGCGCGAGCCTGAACAGCCAGGTACTCGACGATGCGTTCCTTGACCTTGTCGAGACCGAAGTGATCGGCTTCGAGGATCTTCTCGGCGTTGTTGAGGTCCGTCTTGATCTTCGACTTCTTGCCCCACGGAATGCCGAGCAGCCAGTCGAGGTAATTGCGGACAACGGTCGCTTCGGCCGACATCGGGCTCATCTGCCGCAGCTTCTTCAGCTCGGCATCGGCCTTTTCACGGGCTTCCTTCGACAGCTTCGTCTTGGAGATTCGCTCTTCCAGTTCGGCCATCTCGTCGCGGCCTTCCTCGCCGTCGCCGAGCTCCTTCTGGATCGCCTTCATCTGTTCGTTCAGGTAATACTCGCGCTGGGTCTTCTCCATCTGGCGCTTGACGCGCGAGCGGATGCGCTTTTCGACCTGAAGGACCGAGATCTCACCTTCCATGAAACCGAGCGCCTTTTCGAGGCGAGCCTTGACGCTGGTGGTTTCCAGCATCTCCTGCTTCTCAGTGATCTTGATCGACAGGTGCGAAGCAACCGTGTCGGCGAGCTTCGAATAGTCGTCGATCTGGCTGGCAGCGCCAACGACCTCAGGAGAGATCTTCTTGTTGAGCTTTACGTAGCTCTCGAACTCGGAAACGACCGAGCGGCTGAGCGCTTCAAGCTCGACCGGATCGTCATGTGGCTCTTCGAGAACGTGACCAAGGGCTTCGTAAAAGTCCTCACGATCCGTGTAAGCGTCGATCTCGGCGCGCGCGCGACCTTCGACCAGAACCTTGACTGTGCCATCAGGCAGCTTCAGCAGCTGCAATACGTTGGCGACCGTACCGACATTGTGAATGGCAGATGGTTCCGGATCGTCATCGCTCGCATTGATCTGCGTGACGAGCATGATCTGCTTGTCCGATCCCATGACCTCCTCGAGCGCACGGATCGATTTCTCTCGGCCGACAAACAACGGCACGATCATATGCGGGAAGACGACGATGTCGCGCAGGGGCAAAACCGGATATGCTGTGCTCGCAACTGACGTTTTCTTCGTCATTTTATTTCCTTTCCATCGTCCCGTTTCCGGGCTCTTCTGGCGCGGCCACTAGAACCGGGCCGCACTCCACTTGAGACAACAAGTGGAGGTTCTGATTATGCTTTTCAAGCTGCGCCATGGCCGGTGTCCCCCTGGACATGACAGCTATGCTACAACGGAATACCTTCATTCTGGAGCGCCGTGCCAAGTCAGCGGCTACCACTTCCGAAGCGGCTAAAACACAAGACCTAAAACACACCAACGGAATCATTCCATAATTGCCAAGGGCGGGGGAATCCGCAACGGCAACAGAGGTGGTTTCAGACCTCTTTAGCAAGATTTATCAGGGTCGTGCACTGGTTTTGAAATAGAAAGGGGCCTGCCGACGGCAAGCCCCTCAAATTCACAGTTCGTATCGTAAAGATATCTCTAAGGTCACGCGGAAGCGTTGGCCTTCTCATCTTGACGATCGGCGTAGATGTAAAGCGGACGGGCGGAGCCGCGCGCCACTTCCTCGGAGATGACGACTTCGCGTACGCCTTCCAGCGCCGGCAGTTCGAACATCGTGTCGAGAAGGATCTTTTCCATGATCGAACGAAGGCCGCGGGCACCAGTCTTGCGAATGATCGCCTTGCGGGCGATCTCGCGAAGAGCGTCCTCGTGGAAGGTGAGTTCCACGTCTTCCATCTCGAACAGTCGCTGGTACTGCTTGATCAGCGCGTTCTTCGGCTCCGACAGGATCTGGATCAGCGCATCCTCGTCGAGATCCTCGAGCGTCGCCAGGACCGGCAGACGGCCGATGAATTCCGGGATGAGGCCGAACTTGACCAGATCTTCCGGCTCCAGTTCGCGCAAGACTTCGCCGACACGACGGTCGTCCGGGGCCTTAACCGTTGCACCGAAGCCGATCGAGGTCTTCTCGCCGCGAGCGGAAATGATCTTGTCAAGACCGGCGAATGCGCCACCGCAGATGAACAGGATGTTCGTGGTGTCGACCTGCAGGAATTCCTGCTGCGGATGCTTGCGGCCGCCCTGCGGGGGCACCGAGGCAACCGTGCCTTCCATGATCTTCAGAAGCGCCTGCTGCACGCCCTCGCCCGACACGTCGCGGGTGATCGACGGGTTGTCGGACTTGCGGGAGATCTTGTCGACTTCGTCGATGTAGACGATGCCGCGCTGGGCGCGCTCGACATTGTAGTCGGCAGCCTGCAGCAGCTTCAGGATGATGTTTTCGACATCCTCACCGACATAGCCGGCTTCCGTCAGCGTCGTCGCATCGGCCATCGTGAAGGGAACGTCGATGATGCGAGCGAGCGTCTGTGCAAGATAGGTCTTGCCGCAACCGGTCGGTCCGACCAGCATGATGTTCGACTTCGCCAACTCGACTTCGCCGTTCTTGGAGGCGTGTGCGAGGCGCTTGTAGTGGTTGTGAACGGCAACCGACAGGATCTTCTTCGCCTGACGCTGGCCGATGACATATTCATCGAGGACCTTGATGATGTCCTGGGGCGTGGGAACGCCGTCACGGGACTTGACCATCGAGGATTTGTTTTCCTCGCGGATGATGTCCATGCACAATTCGACGCATTCATCGCAGATGAAAACGGTCGGTCCGGCGATAAGCTTCCGGACTTCGTGCTGGCTCTTTCCGCAGAACGAACAATAGAGGGTGTTTTTGGAGTCGCCGCCGTTGCTGCCGCTGACCTTGCTCATATCACTTTCCTTCCAGCACGCCGCATTTCAAGGTGAAATAACGGTCCACTCATTGGCCTGCTCCACGCTTGGAGCCCCAGCCGGCCAAGGCCGTTTAAGGGGTACGAACCGGTCCAAACTATGCTGTCCTGGCTCCGGCGGCAACGAACTCCCCTTCGACTGCCGATGCTATGTCATAAAAATTCAACATAGCATTAATACTTGAGATTGCCGCACCCGCCACCGGGTTTCTTCCCTTGTTCGATCACAAATGAGATAGAACTGTGGCGGATACAACACCATCCCTACTTCTCACTAGGCGGCATCACCTTCCATCTCGACGCGAGATGTCAGGACCTTGTCGATGACACCCCAGGTCTGGGCCTCGTCCGCATCCATGAAGTGGTCACGGTCAAGGGTCTTTTCAACTTCCTCATAGGTGCGGCCTGTATGCTTGACGTAAACTTCGTTCAGGCGGCGCTTCATCTTCAGAATATCGCGGGCGTGACGCTCGATGTCAGATGCCTGGCCCTGGAAGCCGCCCGATGGCTGATGCACCATGATGCGGGAATTCGGGGTGGCAAAACGCATGTCCTTGTGGCCGGCAGCAAGCAGCAGCGAGCCCATGGACGCAGCCTGGCCGATGCAGAGCGTCGAGACAGCTGGCTTGATGAACTGCATCGTGTCGTAGATCGCCATGCCGGCAGTCACAACGCCGCCTGGAGAATTGATGTAGAGCGCAATTTCCTTCTTCGGGTTTTCGGCCTCGAGGAAGAGGAGCTGGGCGCAAACGAGCGTCGCCATGTGATCCTCGACAGGCCCAGTCAGGAAGATGATGCGTTCCTTGAGCAGGCGCGAATAGATGTCGTAGGAGCGTTCACCGCGATTGGTCTGTTCCACGACCATCGGCACGAGGGCCATAGCGGTATCGACTGGGTTTCTCATGTGCGTCCTTTGTCAACGTCTGCCGGCTATGGCCGGGAATCAAAGAAAATGCCTTATCCCTACATAGAGCGTCCCTGCCCTCCTCTTCAAGACGCGCCGATGGATAACGTGAAGAGGGACCGGAGCAAGGCGAACAACTTTTCGCCCGATGTACGCTGATTCCAGCAAAATAGTTTCGAGGAACGGGCCGCGATCGCGCTGTCGCACAGCTTTTGTCGGCATCAGGATAAACGAATTCTGAATCCGCCCGCAACTGCCCTTCATTCACAGAAAGGAAAGCCTAAAGACAACTCCGCACAAAAATGCAGTGGCGCGCAAGCACAATTAATGAAGTTGCCAGTTTTTTCCGAAAGGATACGCGCAATGCAAGGGGTATTGCCGTGTTCAATGTTACAACTGGATTAGCCATTTGGTGCTCCGAAGCCATGACGCTCGCGCTGGTAGCGTTCATGGCCTGGCGCCACAATGTCCGAAACAAGGCCTATTTCTATTGGGGAACGGGCTTTCTCCTTAGCGGCGTGGGTTTCGCAATGGCGGCCCTGCGCGGGCAGATACCCGCCATCCTTTCCATCGAGATCGCCAACACTATCGCGCTATCTGGGCAGAGCGCGTGGGTTGCGGGGTACCTCGCGCTTGATCGTCGCAAGCTCGAATGGTGGGCATTGCTGCCACCGCTCGTCTGGCTGGGCGGCGTCTTCCTGCCGTGGGTCAACGACGACTACACCAATCGTGTCATTCTCTTCAATCTAGCCTCGGCCGCCGGCGCGACGGCACTCGCGATGGCGGTCTGCATGGCAGGCAAGCAAAACGAGGGCTCGAGAGGTAAACTCGGCGCCATCTTCGTGATCCAGGGCGTCCTGTGCTTCGGTACGGCGCTGGCAATGGCAATCCTCGGCCCCACTGATGCGGAGGCTGTCAACTTCGCGGGCAGCGCCGCGATGGCAACGGGCTTCCTGCTCATCCTGGCGTGCGCCCTCACCTGCCTCGTCATCATGGAGCGCTCGGAGAAGTATCTTCGCATGCTCAGCCTCACCGATTCTCTGACTAGCGTACTGAACCGACGCGGCCTCTTCGGACGCTTCGATGCCATCCGGGAGCGTGCATTCAACAGTAACCGCCAGGTCGCCGTGTTGCTTTTCGACCTCGACCACTTCAAGCGCGTCAACGACCGTTTCGGCCATCAGGCCGGCGACGTGGTGCTGACGGTGTTTGCCCGATTGGCCAATCAATTCGTGCCGGACGGAGCTTTCGGCCGCATGGGCGGCGAGGAGTTTGCGGCGTTCACGACCGTCGCCGATCAGACAGAAGCTGAAGCGCTGGCAGAGACGATCCGGGCGGAGTTTTGCCGTGTACCCGTAAGCACCGGCGACGCAATCGTTCCGGCAACGTTCAGCACCGGTGTTGCCCTTGCCTCAGCCATCGAGGCAAACATGGACAAGCTCGTATCGGCAGCCGATCGGGCGCTCTATGCCGCAAAGGCAGCCGGCCGCAACTGCACCGTCATCTTCGGTGAAGCCGAAGCCGCGGCACCACCGCCTCCGCAGCCAGATCAAACAAGTGGCGAACTGGTTCCAACACTCGACGACCAAATTCACGCGCTTCGCCGCGTCGGATCGCTGTCGAGAGGCTGACCCTATCTTTTCGAGGCTTGGCAAATCCGCTAAGCCTCGAAGCATGATGATCCCACCATTTCTTTCCATCGACCCCTCCACACGCCACGTCTCGCTGGACGCAAGCAATCCTGCCTTTTACAGCGATCCGAACAGCGTCTACGACGCTCTGCACGCGCATTGCCCCACATTCTATTGGGAGCAGCAGAAGCAGTGGTTCTTCACGGGCTATGACCATGTGAACGGCCTGCTGCGCGATCGCCGCTTCGGCCGCCAGATCCTGCACATCGCAAGCCGCGAAGAGCTCGGCCTTCCCGAGCCCGAACAGCACGTGGCGAATTTCGATCTCGCGGAACGATACTCGCTGCTTGAACTGGAGCCGCCTGAGCACACGCGCCTGCGAACGCTCGTCAATCGCGCCTTCGTCTCTCGTCACGTTGAGAAGATGAAGTCGGAGATCGCCGAGCTTGCCAACAAACTCATCGACGGCTTCGAGAAAAACAGCGAAGTCGAGCTGCTTTCGGCATTTGCCGACATCATTCCGGTGACGATGATCGCCCGCATGATCGGTATTCCGGAGGAAATGGGACCGCAACTCCTGAAGTGGTCGCACGCCTACATTCGCATGTACCTCTTCGGCCGCACCCGCGAGGACGAGGTTGGCGCCGAACGGGCTGCAAAGGAGTTCTCGGACTATGTAAAGACGGTCATTGCCGAGCGTCGCGCCAACCCGCGGGACGACCTTCTGACGCACATGATCCACACCGAACACAAGGGCCAGTATCTCACAGAGGACGAGCTCGTTTCGACGACGATCGTATTGCTCAATGCCGGTCACGAGGCGACGGTGCACCAGATCGGCAACTCGGTGCGCATCATTCTGGACAGCGGACGCGATCCGGCCGATCTTTTCGAGGACGAAGCCACCACCGAGCGAACCGTCGAAGAGTCCCTGCGTATCTGTGCGCCGGTCCACATCTTCCAGCGCTGGGCGTTGGAGACCGGCGAGATCGACGGCATTTCGTTCAAGCGCGGCGACAAGGTGAGCCTCATTCTGGCGGCAGCCAATCTCGACCCGACTAAATTCAGTGATCCGCTGACGTTCAAGCCTGACCGCAATGAGGCCGCCAACCTGTCCTTTGGCGCGGGTATCCACTTCTGCATCGGGGCGCCGTTGGCTCGGCTCGAACTGAACGTCGTCCTGCCAATTCTCTTCGAGAGACTACCTGGGCTCAGGCTTGCCCGTACGCCTGTTGTGAAGGACGTCTATCACTTCCACGGATTGGATCGGCTGGATCTCTCCTGGTAGGGCACCAATGGAAGAGGTCCGCGTTCCGGAGAACGCGGACCTCTCTGTCATGCTTCCAACATCTTACGGTTTGGCGTTATTCTGCAGCCTGCAGAGCCGGCACACCGTCGACCGGTTCCGGAGGCAACCTACCGGCCATGGCAGCAGCAAACCTCGTCTGATCAAGCTCATTTTCCCAGCGGGCGACGACGACCGTCGCGACCGCGTTGCCGACAAAGTTGGTCAGCGCGCGGCATTCCGACATGAAGCGGTCGATACCGAGGATTAGCGCCATACCTGCCACTGGAACCGAGGGCACTACCGAGAGCGTTGCGGCAAGCGTAATGAAGCCGGCACCGGTGATGCCGGCAGCGCCCTTGGAGCTCAGCATCGCGACCAGCAGAAGCAGGATCTGGTCTGCCAGGGTCAGCGGCGTGTCCGTTGCCTGAGCGATGAAGAGGGCTGCGAGCGTCATATAGATGTTCGTGCCGTCGAGATTGAAGGAATAGCCGGTTGGAATGACGAGACCCACGACAGAGCGCTTGCAGCCTGCCTGTTCCATCTTGGCCATGAGGCCCGGAAGCGCGGCTTCCGAAGAAGACGTACCGAGCACCAGCAGTAGCTCTTCCTTGATGTAGCGGATCAGCGCAAGGATCGAGAACCCGTTGTAGCGGGCAACCGCACCGAGAACGACCAGAACGAAGAGCAGCGACGTCAGATAGAAGGTGCCGATCAACATTGCCAGGTTTGCAATGGAGCCGATGCCGTATTTGCCGATCGTGAACGCCATGGCGCCGAAAGCGCCGATCGGAGCTGCTTTCATCAGGACCGCCACCAGCTTGAAGACCGGCACCGTCAATGACTGCAGGAAGTCAGCGACCGGCCGACCGCGATCGCCGACCATGGCAAGCGCGACACCGAACAGGACGGAGAAGAACAGCACCTGAAGAATGTCGCCGTCGGCAAAGGCACCGACGATCGTGTTCGGGATAATGTTCATCAGGAAGCCCGTGACGGTCGAGTCATGAGCCTTTTCCGCGTAGCTTGCGACGGCCTTGGTATCTAGCGTCGCCGGATCGATATGCATGCCGGCGCCCGGTTGTATCACGTTGGCCACCAGCAGGCCGACCGCCAATGCCAGCGTCGAAAAGACGAGGAAGTATAGCATCGCCTTGCCGGCAACGCGTCCAACCTTCTGCAGGTCCGACATGCCGGCGATGCCGGTTGCGACGGTCAAGAAGATGACGGGGGCGATGATCATTTTGACGAGCTTGATGAAAGCGTCGCCGAGCGGCTTCAGAGCCGTGCCGATATCGGGATAGAAATGACCGAGCAGGATACCAGCACAGATGGCGGCAAGAACCTGCACGTAGAGAAGCCGATAGAAGGGAACCTTGCCGCGCGGCTGCGCGACTGGAAGTGCTGCACCCATGATGTCCTCCATGTGCCCCAAAACCAACGGTGGCCTCCCGGGGCGATTGCGTTACCTATTCAACAGCCACGCGGCTGTTTGCAGACGTTTTGCAACATGCGTGCCAAGTTGCGGCACCCCGATTAAGATATTGATTTCGCGATAGTCTTTTGTGCGTCAACCTCGTGAAGCGGAACATATGAGCGTATTTTCGCACAAATTGATTTGACGTGAGTGCGGAATTACGCACAAGATGAACAATGATTCAGGCCTCTTCGAGATCGGATTTCGGTTCCTTCCGCCGTACCAGCCGGCGGGTACGGCGAACGTGGATCCTCTTTGCTTCGGTTTCGGCAGCGCTGATCCTTGCCACTCTGTTCGGCGCGACCGTCTATGGGCGTCGCGCCGCCATCGATACGATTGTGAGCCAGAGCCGGACCGATGCGAGCCTGAAGGTGGCGCTGCTCAACGCCGTTCTGGAGAGGCCACGCGCCCTGCCCCTGCTTCTTGCCGAGGACCAGCAGGTCCTCGATGGCCTCTCGTCCAAAAACAGCGATGCAATCGACATCCTGAACCGGAAGCTGGAGCGGCTCGTCACGGGAACGCAGGCTGCGGTGCTCTACGTCATTGGCCCCAACGGTATCGCTGTCTCCTCGAGCAACTGGCGGGAGCCCATCAGTTTCGTCGGCAACGACTACGCCTTCCGCGATTACTTCCGAAAGGCGATGGATGACGGAACCGCCGAGCATTTTGCCCTAGGCAGTGTCAGCAAGCGCCCTGGCCTCTATATTTCGCGCCGCGTCGGCAGTGCGGCGGCGCCCCTCGGCGTCGTGGTCGTCAAGCTCGAGTTCGACCAGCTTGAGAGCGATTGGCGTGATACGCATCGTCCTGTTTATGTCACCGACAATCGCGGCGTTGTTCTGATCACCAGTATCCCCTCCTGGCGTTTTATGATCAACGGTCCAGTGCTTGAGGCTGAGCTTGCCGCCATCCGCAACAGCCAACAGTTCGGCGATGCGCCGTTGGCGAAATTGCCTATCATGCGGCCCCGGCCGATCGATGCCGAGGCCTCGCTTGTTTCCGCCGTTCTTCCCGGCAGTGGCGAAGGCGAATATTTGCGCCTAGCAACGCCAGTTCCCACCACCCCATGGCATCTCGAGTATCTGGTACCGACCGATGCGCCGGTCGCCGCGTCCGTTCGAGAAATGCGCCTACTGTCGCTTGCCGTCCTTCTGCCCGTTCTCGCCATCGCAGCGTTTCTCCTATGGAGGCGCCAGGCGGCCGCGACCAAGATCGCGGAAGAACAAGCCATGCGCGAGGAGCTGGAGCGAAGGGTCGTCGAGCGAACCGACGATCTCAGCAGGGCGCGCGACCGTCTGCAGGCCGAAATCTCCGATCACCGGGAAACGGAAGCAAGGCTGCAGATCGTGCAGCAGGAACTGGTGCAGGCGAACCGGCTCGCGATCCTCGGCCAGGTGGCGGCGGGCGTGGCCCACGAGATCAACCAGCCGGTCGCGACCATCCGCGCCTATGCGGACAACGCCCGGGTCTTTCTGGAACGCAAGCAGACGAATCCGGTGGACGAAAACCTGGAGGCGATTGCCGGCCTCACCGAACGGATCGGAGCGATTACCGACGAGTTGAAGGCATTTGCGCGCAAGGGCCGCGTCGCGCCGGAGCCCGTGGAATTGCTCAGTGTTATTGACGGAGCGGTTGTTCTGCTGAAAAGCCGCTTTGCCGGACAACTGGAAGCACTCGATATTCGGCCGCCTCCAGCGGGGCTATGCGTGCTCGGCAACCGGATCCGGCTTGAGCAGATCCTGATCAACCTATTCCAGAATGCTTTGGAAGCCTTGGACGGGCGAGCCGATGCGAAGGTCTACGTCTCGGTGACAGAGACGGGCGACGAAGTTGCAATCGAGGTCGCCGATAACGGCCCGGGGATTTCGCCTGAAATCCTCAAGTCGCTTTTCACGCCGTTCAATACGTCCAAGGAAAGAGGTTTGGGTCTAGGCCTCGTCATTTCCAAGGACATCGTGGCCGACTATGGCGGCCGCATCGACGTGACGAGCGACGCGAACGGAACCTGCTTTACGGTGCACCTGCGGAAGGCCATGGCATGACCGATGTAACGCCGATTTTGCTTATCGATGATGACAAGGACCTGTTGCGGGCAACCAAGCAGACGCTTGAGCTCGCCGGCTTTTCCGTTTTGGCTTTTTCCGACGCTGGAGAAGCGCTGGCGGCATTGAGCCCGGATTTCGCGGGCGTCGTTGTTTCCGATATCCGGATGCCTGGGATCGATGGTCTGCAGCTCTTCGGTCGCGTGCGACAACGGGACGAGGATCTGCCGGTCATTCTGGTCACCGGACATGGCGATATTCCGATGGCGGTGAAAGCCATGCAGGACGGAGTCTATGATTTCATCACCAAGCCGTTCGCGACTGACCGGCTCATCCAGAGCGTGCGGCGCGCCGCCGAAAAGCGACGTCTCGTGATGGAAAACAGGTCTCTGCGCAAGGCGACCGAGGAGGCACGCGACGACCTACCGCTAATCGGCCAGACGCCGGCAATGGAGCGGCTACGCCACACCTTGCGACAGATTGCCGACACCGATGTCGATGTTCTGCTGATGGGAGAAACCGGCAGCGGCAAGGAGGTCGTGGCAAGCCTGCTCCACCGCTGGAGCCGACGCGCATCCGGCAATTTCGTCGCACTCAACTGCGGTGCGCTGCCGGAAAGCGTGGTTGAAAGCGAGCTGTTCGGTCATGAGCCCGGCGCCTTCACCGGCGCGCAAAAAAAGCGCATCGGTCGCATCGAGCATGCGAGCGGCGGAACGCTTTTTCTCGACGAGATCGAGAGCATGCCGCCGGCAACGCAGGTGCAGATGCTGCGTGTGCTCGAGATGCGCGAGGTTACGCCGCTTGGCACCAACGAGGTCCGACCGGTCGACCTGCGTGTTGTCGCCGCCTCCAAGATCGATCTCAGTGATCCCCGCCAGCGCGGCGACTTTCGTGAGGATCTTTACTACCGGCTTAACGTGGTGACGATCTCCATCCCTCCGCTCAAGGAGCGACGGGACGATGTTCCCCTTCTTTTCGGCTACTTCGCCGAGCGCGCCGCGAGCCGCTTCAAGCGAGACGTGCCCACGATCCCCTCGTCGATCCATCGCCACCTGCGGGAATACGACTGGCCGGGCAACGTGCGCGAACTGTCACATTTTGCCGAACGGTTCGTGCTCGGCGTCGGGCAGATCTCAGATCGTGTTCCGGCAGTAGAACCGGAGACGGATGGAGCCTGGTCGCTTCCGGATCGGCTTGAACGCTACGAGGCCCAAATCATTCGCGAAGCTCTGAACGCCAATGACGGCGACGTCCGCCGCACGATCGCGGACCTCGGCATTCCCCGGAAGACATTCTACGACAAGCTCCAGCGCCACGGCATCGTCCGCAGCGATTTCGCGCCTTCCGACAAGAGCTAGCTCTGCCAAGGCCGGCGCGGATCGATGACGATACCTTCGCCTTCCGGCGCGCTGAGGTCAGAGGCGGATGACGTAATCCTTGCGCGTCGTTTCAACGACTTCCCAGGTTCCCTTAAAGCCAGGTCTGAGGATCATCCGGTCGCCTGCGCGAAGATGCACACCGTCACCACCGTCCTCCGTGACGATCGAGTGGCCCGACAGCACGCTGAAGTATTCCCACTCGTCATAGACGATCCGCCACTTGCCGGGTGTCGCCTCCCATATGCCGGAATAGAGGCCGCCATCGGCCTCCTCCAAGTTCCAGGTCCTGAACTGCGGGTCGCCAGCCAGTATGCGGTCGGCATCCGGGGCGCCGAACTCCGGTTCGACGCCGTTGATGTCAAAGGTCAGATAGCTTGCCATAGGCTCAGATCTTCGCCAGCGATTGCTCGAGATCGGCAATGATATCCTTCACGTCCTCGATGCCAACCGAAAGGCGGACGACGTCGGAGCCGGCGCCGGCGGCGATCCTTTGCTCGTCCGTCAGTTGCCGGTGCGTGGTCGATGCCGGATGGATCACGAGCGAGCGTGTGTCGCCAATGTTGGCGAGATGTGAAAACAGTTCCAATCCCTCGACCAGCGTCTTGCCGGCCTCGTAGCCGCCCTTGACACCGAAGGTGAAGACGGAGCCTGCACCCTTCGGCGAATAGCGCTGCTGCAGCGCATGGTTCGGGTCGTCCTCGAGGCCAGCATAATTCACCCAAGCGACCTTGCTGTGCGCCTTCAACCACTTTGCGACGGCTATTGCGTTATCGTTGTGGCGCTGCATGCGCAGCGGCAATGTCTCGATGCCCGTCAGGATCAGGAACGCATTGAAGGGGGAGATGGCTGGACCAAGATCGCGCAGACCGAGCACACGGCAGGCGATGGCGAATGCGAAATTGCCGAAGGTCGAATGCAGGACCACGCCGTTATATTCCGGCCGCGGGCTAGACAGCATCGGATAGTTGCCGGACTTCGACCAATCGAAGGTCCCGCCATCGACGATCATGCCGCCCATGGAGTTGCCATGACCGCCGAGGAACTTCGTCAACGAATGCACGACGATATCGGCACCATGTTCGATCGGTCGGATGAGATAGGGGCTGGCCATGGTGTTGTCGACGATCAGGGGCAGGCCATGCTTGTGCGCCACTGCCGCGATCGCAGCGATGTCAACGAAGGTGCCGCCAGGATTCGCGAGGCTCTCGATGAAGATGGCCCGCGTCTTGCCATCGATCTGGCTTTCGAAGCTCGCGGGATCGGCGGAATCTGCCCAGCGAACCTGCCAGCCGTAATTATCGAACGCATGACCGAACTGGTTGATAGAGCCTCCGTACAGGCGCTTCGCGGCCACGAAATTCTCGCCGGGGCGCATCAGCGTGTGAAAGACAATCACTTGGGCCGCATGGCCGGACGCAACGGCGAGCGCCGCGGTGCCACCTTCGAGTGCCGCGACGCGCTCTTCGAGGACGGCCTGGGTCGGGTTCATGATACGGGTGTAGATGTTGCCGAACTGCTGCAGACCGAAGAGGGCGGCCGCGTGATCCGAATCATTAAAGACATAAGCCGTCGTCTGGTAGATCGGTGTCGCGCGTGCGCCGGTCGTGGGGTCGGGCTGTGCCCCCGCATGAACTGCCAACGTATTGAAACCCGGACCGTTCTTGGCCATGAAATCCTCCCATTCAGCTTGATCGAATGGCGGCGAGCATAGCGAACAACCGCGAAAAGTTAATCGCGTTCTTTTTCAACCCAGGCACGTTATTTGGAAAATCCAACCACTCACCCGATGAGGCGGGGATACTCAATTGCCGGACAGCGATCCATGACAACCTTTATACCAGCAGCCTCGGCTCTTACCGCTGCCGCGTCGTCACGTACGCCAAGCTGAGACCATATCACCTTCGGCCGCGGGCTCATTGCCAATGCCTCGTCGACAACACCCGACAGAAATTCCGAAGCCCGGAAGACCTCGACCATATCGACCGATACCGGGACATCGGCAAGCCGAGCGTAGACCGTCTGGCCATGGATCTGCTTACCTGCCTGCCCGGGATTCACGGGGATGACGTTGTACCCCCGAGACAGCAGATAGCCCATCACGCCATTGCTCGGTCGCGCGGGGTTCGGTGACGCGCCCGTCAGGGCAATCGTCTTCACGGAACGCAGAATACCGAGGATGTAGTCATCGTCATACCTAGCGTGATTCAAGGACTTCGCCTCCAATAGCAATCGCTTTTACTTCGGGCTTGGTTGAAACCAGCCGGATCGTTTCAGCGTATATAGGAATTAGGATGCAGCAGGAGGATTTTCCCATGAAAAAATTGGTTGTCGCGATCGCCTTCGTCATGGCCGCCTCCCCGGCACTGGCCATTTCGAGATACAATGCGCTCAACATGAGCTGCCAGGCAGCGCGCGCGGCGATCCATAACGAGGGCGCCGTGATCTTGCGGTATCCGTCGAAACGAGTGAGCGGCATGACATTATTCGACCGCTACATTCGCAACAGCAACTATTGCGACCCCAATCAATATGCTGAATGGACGACCATTCCTACGAAGGACAATCCGAGGTGTGGCGTGCTGAACTGCCAGAGTATAGACAACTTAGACGGGATGTTTATCATTCCCGATTATTCGCTGTAAAAGCTTGTTTCTGCTGTCCCAATCGTGACGCTTTAGCCTCGCGGGCTCAAGCGTGCGCGTCACAAAATTTCGGCTAAGCGATGGATTCCGTGATGGCTTTTGTCACACTTTTGTGAGAATCTGCGGTGGCAAATCCGTAGCCTCCGTCACGGTTCTATGTATATCCTGTATATGTTCACATATGTTCTTGCATATGTTAGCAACGCCTCATGGTTGAACAGGCGACCATCGAGCAAATACCTCTGGTGTACGTTCCTCTTTTATCGATTTGAGGGCCAACATCCTCAGGTTGCTTGACGGGCGACCGGGAGCCAGTGTGGTCCGTCCTGTCATCGAACGGGATTGATTTTTACCAAGAGCGGCGTAACACAATTCCACAATCGCTGTTTTCACACCGCCCGGTGGTCTTTTTGCCAATCCACGTCATTTTGCTCGTTCTATTTGGTGCCCTGTTGCACGCGACATGGAACGCCATGATCAAGGCGGGCACGGACAAATCGCTCGATGCCAGCCTCATTTCGGCAGGCGGTGCAGTGTGCGCTCTTCCCTTCCTGATGTTCCTGCCATTGCCGAACTCGGCCGCATGGCCATTCATCGGCGCTTCCGCTGTTCTCCAGTTCGCGTATTTTCAGCTCGTCGCAGGCGCATATCGCGCAGGCGACATCGGCCTCGTCTATCCGCTGATGCGCGGGTGCGCTCCGCTGCTGATTGCGGCCACCAGCGGTTTCATCCTGAACGAGACACTGTCGACCGGCGCGCTCCTCGGCACGATGACGATTTGCTCCGGTATCCTGACGCTGGCCTTCGAGGCGCGAAAAGGCAGCGGCAATGCGATCAGGCTGGCGCTCGCGAATGCCTGCGTGATTGCGACCTACACCTATGTGGACGGTGTCGGCGCCCGCGTCTCGGGCAATGCCGTCTCCTATACGCTGTGGATGTCGCTGCTGCCGCCGGTATTGCTATTCACCTGGGCGATCTCCAAGCGCGGCGCCGTCGCAGTCGCCATGCATGTCCGTTACAACTGGTGGCGCGGCCTGATCGGTGGCGGCGGTTCGATCGCGTCCTACGGCCTCGCCCTTTGGGCGATGACCAAGGCGCCAGTGGCAACTGTTGCGGCGCTGCGCGAGACGTCGATCCTCTTCGCCCTGCTGATCTCAGTCATCGTTTTGAAGGAAAAGGCCAGCCCCTGGCGCTATCTCGCCGGCGCAATCATCGCGCTCGGCGGGCTGATCCTGAAACTCGGCTAGCTATTCGCCGGTCCACTGCGGCACGCGCTTGGACAGGAAGGCCCCAATCCCCTCCTCGGCATCGGCAGTCAGCATATTGTCGACCATGACCTGAGCAGCATAGCTGTAGGCTTCCTCGACAGGCATTTCGAGCTGGCGGTAGAATGCCTCCTTACCGATCTTCAGCGTCAGCGGCGATTTGCTTGCAATGACGGACGCGTATTTGGTGACGACCTGCATCAGATATTGCTTCGGCACGATGCGGTTCACCAGGCCGAAATCCTTCGCGGTCGAGGCGTCGATCGTCTCACCCGTGAGGAGCATCTCCATGGCCTGCTTGCGATGCGCCGCGCGGGACACTGCCACCATGGGGGTCGAGCAGAACAGGCCGATATTGACGCCGGGCGTACAGAAGGTTGCCGTATCTGTGCAGATCGCAAGATCGCAGGAGGCGACAAGCTGGCAGCCGGCAGCCGTTGCGAGACCGTCGATCTCGGCGATGACAGGCTTTGGCAAGCGGGTGATCTCGAGCATGAGATCAGCGGCCAGCGCAAAGGTTTCCTCGAAGAATGCCTCGCCGCCGTCCTCATCGTCCCGATGCGCGGTCAATTCCTTGAGGTCGTGGCCGGCAGAAAAGACATTGCCGGTCGATGCGATGATGACCACGCGAACGGCAGCGTCTTCAGCGGCGCTCTGGAGCTCACCGATCAGGGTTTCCATGACGGCGATCGAGAGCGCATTTGCAGGCGGATTGCTGAGCGTCAGCCGCAGGATGCCATCCCTCAATTGCGGGATGACGAGCGCTCCCTCGCCCGCTTTGCTCGGGTCCTTCCGAAAGGATACGACTTCGGCCATGGTCTAACTCCCTGCATTGCTATTTCGTGCTAATTGTTCTGCCACAGGCGACAAGCAATTTCGAGGCAAACTCATGCAGCCGGCCATGACGATCGACGAGCTCCACCGTTTTCTGGATACGGACTATCCCCAAATCCACACGGACGGGCGCGTATTTACGATCACCGAGATCAAACCCGGCAGCGTCTCGATGCTGCTGGACCCGAGCGAGAGGCACTTGCGCCCCGGCGGCACCGTCTCCGGACCAGCCCTTTTCACCTTGGCGGATGTGACGGCCTATGCAGCAGTATTGGCGCATATCGGGCCGGTCGCGCTGGCGGTTACCACCAATCTCAACATCAATTTCCTGCGCCTGCCGAAGCCCAGACCGACGACTTGCACCTGTCGGATTCTCAAGCTTGGCAAGCGGCTCGCCGTCATCGAGGCCTCGATTTTCCAGGAGAATGCAGATGAATTGATCGCTCACGCGACCGCGACTTACTCCATTCCGCCGCGTTAAATGTGAGGTAACATGATACCACATACTTAACGTATTGATTTTGCTTATACATTTTTGCCGCGCACCAATCTGAAAATATTGACCGCAGGCTGCTTTGCCTCTATACACACCGCCAGAAATGCAGGCTTTCCGGGCTGCTTTCTTTTTGGCGCGTCTTCGGACAGCCAAACCAAGCAACAAGAAACGCCCTCTCGCCTTCGGGCCGAGGGATCCAAAAGAGAGTAACAACTATGGCAACCTTCTCCCAGAAGCCTGCAGAGGTGGAGAAGAAGTGGGTCATCATCGACGCCGAAGGGCTCGTCGTTGGTCGTCTCGCTTCCATCATCGCTATGCGTCTGCGCGGCAAGCACAAGGCAACCTTCACGCCTCACGTTGACGACGGCGACAACGTCATCGTCATCAACGCCGACAAGGTCGTTTTCACCGGCAAGAAGTACTCCGACAAGGTTTACTATTGGCACACCGGTTATGCCGGCGGCATCAAGGAGCGTACCGCTCGCCAGATCATCGAAGGCCGCTTTCCGGAGCGCGTCCTCGAGAAGGCTGTTGAGCGCATGGTTCCGCGCGGCCCGCTCGGCCGTCGTCAGATGAAGAACCTCCGCGTTTACGCTGGTTCCAATCATCCTCATGAAGCACAGCAGCCTGTCGTTCTCGACGTCGCCAAGCTGAACAAGAAGAACGTAAGGAGCGCCTAAGAATGGCTGACCTCTCCTCCCTGAAGGATCTCGGCACGTCCGAAGCAGCTGCTGCTCCGGCTCACGTCCGTAAGGTCGACTCGCTTGGCCGTTCCTACGCGACCGGCAAGCGCAAGAACGCAGTTGCCCGCGTTTGGGTCAAGCCGGGTTCCGGCAAGATCATCGTCAACGGCAAGGAATTCGCGGAATACTTCGCACGCCCGGTTCTGCAGATGATTCTGCGTCAGCCGATCGTCGCTGCTGCCCGTGACGGCCAGTTCGACATCGTTGCAACGGTTGCAGGCGGCGGTCTTTCCGGCCAGGCCGGTGCCGTTCGTCACGGTCTTTCCAAGGCCCTCACCTACTTCGAGCCGGGCCTGCGCTCGGTCCTGAAGAAGGGTGGCTTCCTGACCCGCGACAGCCGCGTGGTTGAACGTAAGAAATACGGTAAGGCCAAGGCCCGCCGTTCGTTCCAGTTCTCCAAGCGTTAATCGCTGCGGAATATCGACTACGAAAGGCCGGGCGCTTCGCCCGGCCTTTTTGTTTGGTGGCCGCTTGAAGCGGCCCGTTCCCTTGCCAGTTCTACTGCATTCCAGGCGCTTGACGCGCATGCCAAGGGAGGCAGGAATGACCAAGCACGCAATCTATGTCGAACTGAAAGCAAAATCCGGCAAGGAAGAAGAAGTGGCGACGTTCTTGAAGAGCGCGCAGGTGCCTGTCGAACAGGAGCCCGGTACCGTGACGTGGTTTGCCGTTCGCTACGACCTGAGCACATTCGCCATCTTCGATGCCTTTGACGACGAGGCTGGCCGGCAGGCGCATTTGAACGGCAAGGTGGCCGCAGCGCTGATGGCACGAGCAACTGAACTGCTTGCCGAGGCGCCGCAACTGAAGACACCCGAGGTGCTGGCCGACAAGCTGCCGGGGTAAAACCAGTTTGGCCGAGCGACCAGAACCGTTTTGGCCTTTCGGTTTGAGATTCGTTTCTGGTAGGCATAGCGACCAACACCCTCGAGGAGCATCTCTTGGCCAACAAGTCGATCGACCACGCATTCACGGCAACGAGCCTCACATCGGCCGCCAGCGACCCCACCTTCGCCGGGGCGCTGTCGTTCATGCGTCGCCGCTTCACCAAGGACCTAGCCGGCGCGGATGCGGTCGTCTGGGGCATCCCCTTCGATGCCGCGACATCCAATCGGCCGGGCACGCGGTTCGGACCGCAAGCGATACGGCGTGCGTCGGCGATCTTCGACAATGACCCGCAGTATCCATTCAACCGCGATCTCTTTGCCGAGATGGCCGTGATCGACTATGGCGACTGCTTGCTCGACTACGGCAACCACCACGAGACGCCCGCAGCAATCGAACGGCAGTCGAAGGCCATTGTCGACAGTGGTGCCTTCATGCTGACCCTTGGCGGCGATCATTTTGTCACCTGGCCGATCCTCAAGGCGCATGCGGCCAAGCATGGACCGCTAGCACTCGTCCAGTTCGATGCACATCAGGACACCTGGTTCGACGACAACCGGCGGATCGACCATGGCTCGTTCGTGGCGCGGGCCGCACGTGACGGCATCATCGATCCGGATCGGTCGATCCAGATCGGTATCCGCACCCATGCGCCTGACGATTTCGGCATTCATATTCTCTACGGCCATCAGCTTGAGGAGATGACTCCGAGCGATATCGCCTCGACGATCATCTCGCATACCCGCGGCGCACCGGCCTACCTGACCTTCGATATCGATTGCCTTGACCCTGCCTATGCGCCAGGCACCGGCACGCCAGTAGCAGGTGGTCCCTCGAGCGCCAAGATTCTCTCGGTGCTGCAGCGTCTGCACCAGCTCGATATCCGAGGCGCCGACGTCGTCGAGGTCTCGCCCCCCTACGATCATGCGGACATCACCGCCATTGCGGGGGCGACGGTCGCGATGTATATGCTTGGCCTACATGCCGAGCGCCGCGCGAGCGGGTCACACGGCTGACTCATCCCTCTTACAAAATAATTCCGGACTTCTTTCTAACCTATTGAAAGTGTGAGCGAGATAATGGCACCGAAGATCTTCATCGATGGCGAACACGGCACGACGGGCTTGCAGATCCGCACGCGCATGGCCGGCCGCCGCGATGTGGAGCTTCTGTCGATCCCGGAAACAGAGCGTCGCAACGCCGCGATGCGCGAGGACATGCTGAACAGCGCCGATATCGCGATCCTCTGCCTACCTGACGACGCTTCGAAGGAAGCGATGCAGATGGTCTCGGGCAACAACAACGTGCGTGTCATCGACACCTCCACGGCGTTCCGCGTCAATCCTTCCTGGGCCTATGGCTTTGCGGAAATGGACAAGGAACAGGCCGAGAAGATCAAGGTGGCACGCTTCGTCGCTAATCCGGGCTGCTACCCCACCGGCGCGATCGGCCTAATCCGGCCGATGCGCGCTGCCGGCATTCTGCCGGACGGCTATCCGGTCACGGTCAATGCGGTCTCCGGCTACACCGGCGGCGGCAAGCAGATGATCGCGCAGATCGAGGATCAGAGCCGGGAGGATGCGATCACCGCACCGCACTTCCTCTATGGGTTGACGCTGGCACACAAGCACGTGCCCGAGATGAAGATCCACGGCCTGCTGGATCGCGCACCGATCTTCTCGCCGTCTGTCGGCAAGTTCCCGCAGGGCATGATCGTTCAGGTACCGCTGCATCTCGATGATCTTGCCGAGGGCACGACGCTCGAATGCATCCACGCTGCTCTTGTCGCTCACTATGCGGGACAGGATATCGTGACGGTAGTGCCGCTGGACGAGAGCCGCAAGCTCCCCCGTATCGATGCCGTCGAGCTTGCCGGCAAGGATACGATGAAGCTCTTCGTGTTCGGCACGCCGGGTGCGTCTCAGGTCAACCTCGTGGCGCTGCTCGACAACCTTGGCAAGGGTGCCTCGGGCGCCGCAGTCCAGAACATGGACCTGATGCTCGCCTCCTAATCCCGGAACCGATCAATGTCGCTTGAGACGCTGCTGGCGAACACGAGCGCGTGGTTTGTTGCCGCCCTACCAGACCACGGCATTTCATCGCTCGTCGCCATAGCCTTGATTGCGGGACTGGCACGCGGCTTCTCCGGATTCGGCGCGGCGCTGATCTTCGTTCCGCTTGGCGGCGCAATCATTGGTCCGAAGCTCATATCGCCCGTCCTGCTCGTCATCGATGGCCTGGCGACGCTTGGTATGATTCTCCCGGCTTGGCGCAGCGCAAACCGGCGCGAAGTCTTCACCATGGCAGCGGGCGCGGTGCTTGGCGTGCCTGCCGGGACGGCAGCGCTGGCGCTGGTGGATCCGCTGATGTTGCGCTGGGCAATCACCGCGATCGCCATTTGCCTGCTTGCCTTGCTGGTTTCCGGGTGGCGATACCATGGCGAGCCACTGGTATCGCTGACCTCCACGACAGGTCTCGTTGCTGGCCTCTTCAGCGGCGCTGCCCAGCTCGGCGGACCGCCGGTCGTTGCCTATTGGCTCGGCGGCAAGACCGATTTTGCCCGGGTGCGGGCAAACGTCATTCTCTATTTCGCGATCTCGACCTGCTTCAGCGTCGTCAGCTATTATTTTGGCGGGCTGTTCGTCGAGGCCGTGTTTGCCCTGACGATCGTTATCCTGCCGAGTTACATCATCGGTCTTTATACCGGCTCGAAGCTGTTCGGGCTCGCCAAGGAGAGCACGTTCCGAATGATCTGTTATCTGCTGATCGCAGCCTCCGCCACCATGGGAATGCCGCTGCTCGATGGGGTCCTCCGGTAGGGTCCAACACACCGCCGAATGGCGGAGCGCGAAGCCGCGCAACCGTCGTTGATCAATGGTCCACTGCCGCATAAAGTCATGCCCGACCTTGGGGGAGCGCATGAGTGCAGTCGTCCTGTTCGGTGTTGCCTTTATCGGCGGTACGGTCATCGTAACGCTGGTCTTCTATTTTGTGATGCGCCTGATCATGGGCGGCGATCCGACTGGCAAGGACCGAGAGCTAGCCGGCGCCATCGTCATGCGAATATCGTCGCTGCATGCGCTGATCCTGGCGCTCGTCTTCGCTCAGGAGATGATCGAATACCAGCAACTGAAGTTCGAAAGCGTCACGGAAGCGAACGCAATCGCAGACGTGTATTTCGACGCCGATCGCTATGGCGTCAACGAGAAGGCCCCCATCCAGCAAGCGCTCTTCGAGTATGTGCAGATCGTCGTCGACGAGGAGTGGCGCATGCTTGGAGACACTGGGCAGCTATCGCCCACGGCGTGGAACAAGTGGGACAGCGTCTATCAGCGGGTGCTCGACCTGACGCCGACCAATGTGCGCCAGCAAAGCATTCGCGAACATATGCTTGGTGATGTGCACCGTATCGCGGAGGCGCGGGACAAGCGTGAAAACAGCGGCACCGATTCCATCAGCATCATCTTCTGGTTCGCGGCGATTTCGGGGCTCGTGTTCATGGCGCTCGGCTACTATCCCTACCCGCCGGATGCGCGAAACCTGCTGCTGCTTTCGGTGCTCGGCGCGTTCACCGGCATCATTCTTTTCTTCATTTACGCGTTCTCAGATCCGTATAACCCGCCGGCTACAATGAAGCCGACGGCGTTCGAGCGCCTGCTCGATGAATTGGCGAACCCTCCACCCTCCGGATAGCTGATCTATCGAGCCATCAGCGGCGAGCGCGCCTTCAGGACCAATGCGTCTCCCGGTCCATGCACCGCCGCGTAGAGCAGGCCTGCGAGGAAGGTGAAGTGATCCACGAAGAAGCCGAACTCCGCCTGATTGGCGCTCCAATGGCTTGGGCCATGGAAGGCGAAGGCCAGGAATATCACGTAGATGCCAGCCAGAACCGAGGCTTCCGAGAAGAAGGCTCCTGTCAAGAATGCCAGCGTCAGGGCAAGTTCGAAGAACGCCGCTATCCACGCTAGGAAGAGCGGGAAAGGAAAGGCCGCCGCGGCGATATAGCTCGCGGTGGCTTGTATATCCATGAACTTGAAACTCATGGCCATCGCGAAAATGGCGCCGAAGATCAGTCGCGCCAGCAGAATTGCGAATGTCTTGCTCATGCTATCTCTCCCTCGGCCCGAAGCCGTTCGTTGCCCAAATTTCCGGCTTTCAGCATCCGCGATCGCGGTTCCGTTAGCCTTCCTCCAAAGGACGCAGCGGGACCTTCTCTCCCGACATCCAGCCGCCACTATTTTTGGACTGCGCGATTCCGAGGCGTCATGCCCACGCTAGGTGATCGGCCAGCACATCGTCCATGACCTGCCATGACTTCCTGACGTCCACGGGACTTGCGCCGGCCATGCCGGCGGCGACGATCAGGGCCTTCCATAGCGTCCATCCGCGGCCGCGTGCCCACGTCCCCGCGTCGAGCGGGCGTGCCTTTCGAAACACCTCGCGGCTCTGTCCCTCGAACAGGTGCCAGGTGATTGCGAGATCACAGGCGGGGTCGCCGACGCCCGACGTCCCGAAATCGATGACGGCATCGAGGCGACCGTTCCTGACCAGAAGGTTGCCGTAGGCGACGTCGCCATGAAACCACACCGGCGCGCCTTGCCACGAAGTCGAAAGCGCGGTCTCCCAGACGTCCGCCGCCAGTTGCGTGTCGATCCGACCATCCAAACGCACAAGCGCCTCGCGCGTTTGCGCGTCGTAAACGTTCAACGATCCGCCACGAAAGAAGTTGTGCGGGCCGGGTGGAGGCCCTCCCGTGGCGTCCACCGCCTGCAACGCATCGAGGAAACCGGCCAGGGTGGTGGCGAACTCACTGAGGTCGTCGATGCGCTCCGCCAGGGCGGTCTCACCGTCACGCCACTCATAAACCGACCACGGCCAGGGATAGCTCTCGTCCGCCCTCCCCATTGCCAGAGGCACGGGTATCGGCAGAGGCAGTTGCGGCGCAAGGATCGGCAGCCAACGCTGTTCCTTGGCGACCTGTTCGGCATAGTGAGCAGCGCTCGGCAACCGAACCGTCATCGCCGCGCCAAGATGGAATGTCCTGTTGTCCCATCCGCCGAATTCGACCGGCCGGATCGCCAGCTCAGCCCACTCGGGAAACTGCATGGCAATCAGCCGACGCACGAGCGCGGTATCGATGACTGGGCCATCCATTGTACTGGTAGTCCTCCCTGGAGGTGCCGGCATAATGTCGGCCTTTCCAAGCAGAGATCAACCCTAAGGTTGTCTTCGACCGTTCGCCTTTGATTCAGGACCCTGAGAAGAGGAATCCAGGCTCGCCGCTAATAGCCTGATGTTCATGGCATTTCTCCGGCGCCGCCGCCTTCGTCGGATCCGCGTCTTTATGCGATTTCTATATCACGCTGCTTGTACTCGAATGGAATTCCTACCGTGAATGGCGTTAGCCTTCCCATGAAATGCGAAGGTTGAAGGCCATGCGAGATTTCATGCTACCCAATGCTCCGATCCCCCGCCCGCGCCGCCCAGCACCGAAACGGCAGATGCGCGAGCGACGCACGGCCCAGGCGCTCATCCTGTTCGGCGTCGTGCTTGCCGCTGTTGAACTCTACGTCATTCTGGGCGGCCTTTGAGCGCAGCATGCCGGCTGACAGACCGTTGCGCCTCGGCGCCACCACGACTGCGCTCATCACGCCGTTTCGTGACGGAGCACTCGACCTTCCTGCACTGGAACGACTGGCGGAGCGACAGATCCGCGGCGGTGTCGACGGGCTTGCCGTCTGCACACTGACCGGAGAAGGACCGACCCTCACCAGAAGCGAGCGCGCCGCAGTCATCCGGACCTGTGTCCGCGTTGCCGGCGAGCTTGTTCCCGTCATTGCCGCAACCGGCACGAACGCTACGGCAACGACGATCGCCTTTACGCTAGATGCCGAGGAGCTTGGCGCCAGTGCTGCCTTAGTGACGCTTCCCTACTATTCCAGGCCTGGACAGAAGGGCATTGTCGGTCACTTCGCTCAGCTCGCGACCGCAACGAGCCTTCCCTTGATCGTCGAAAACAACCCAATGCGCACGGCAATCGATATGACCTTGCCGACACTCGCCACGCTCGCCGATATCCCGTCAATCGTCGGCTTGGCCCTTGCGGAGGGCAACGCCGTCGCTAGGTGCCCGGTGCCCTTCTGGCGTCAACGCTTCCTGCTTCTTTCCGATCGCGACGCAACGGCCCTCTCCTTCCTCGGCAGCGGCGGCAACAGCATCATCTCGGCTGGCGCGAACGTGTACCCGCGTCTGTATGCCTCGCTGCAGCAGGCGGCGCGCGGCGGCAATCTCCCGGCTGCGCGCTTGCTCGATGACAGGCTGGCCCCGCTGACAGGAGCCCTGGGCACCGAGGCCGATCCCGCTGCAATCAAGCACGCGTTGCGGACATTCTTGCCGATCGATCCGGAAGTCCGACTGCCATTTCTGGCCCTGGATGCCGATGGAGAACAGCTGACTTCGCAGGCGCTCTCGCGCGTTTCCGAGATTCAAGATGCCGCTTTATCTATATGATATTTTTATATTTTCCTGATCATCGACCAATGGAAGGCGGATGCGAGTCCCACTATCTTCCTGAGCGTGGCACAGCGCTGCAATCCAGCGCAGAAGACAATTCGAAAGGAAATTCGATGCCCTCTCTTCAATCTGCGTCCGCAATCGAACCCCTCCAACGCCAGGGTTCTGCGCGCTTCACCATCGGCCAAGACCGAAATGGCTGCTGGGTCGTGCAGGACCGCCAAGGGCTCGTAGGAGGCGTCTTCATCAGCGAACACGCAGCCCGCCATTTCGCAGCCGATGAATGCGAGCACAAGCCCGAGCAGATTTGCCGCGCCGCGGATGGCATAGTCCTGCAGTTCGGCGCGCTTGAGCGCGGCGAAAAGGAAATCCACTGATACATCGTGATTGGTGGCGGGCCAGCTGGCCCGTCGCCAATGGCAAACGCTTCCTTAACTGGAAGGACCTATGGTGCTGGCAAAGAGAAGATGCCACGAGACCATGCCGAAGCCAAACTTTCGCTTTACCCACTACGATCTGAAGGAACAGCGCGCCGGGACGATTATCGAGGTGACGTTGAACGCGGTGGCGAATGTGCGCCTGATGACTGCGCCGAACTATCAGCGCTTCACCGAAGTCCTCGACTTTAAATATGTCGGCGGCGTCGCGCGGAAGTCTCCCATCCGTCTGTCCATTCCCGACAGCGGACATTGGCATCTGGTCGTGGACATGGAAGGCCATCATGGCCTTGCGGAATCAGCGGTGAAGCTCGTCCCTCCCGTAGGGCAGATGCGAGCCTCCTGATCAGCGCTGATTGCGCTCCTTCCTGAGCTTTGCCCACCATTCAAGGCGTTTGCGGATATCCCGCTCGAAGCCGCGCTCTGGCGGATCATAGAAGGTTTGTCGGCCCATCTTCTCGGGGAAGTAATCCTGGCCCGAAAAGGCGTCCGGCTCGTCGTGATCATAACGATAGCCCTCGCCGTAACCCTCGCCCTTCATCAGCTTCGTCGGCGCATTCAGGATGTGCTTCGGTGGCAGGAGCGAACCATTCTGCTTGGCAGCCAAGGTCGCGGCCTTGAAAGCCGTATAGACAGCGTTCGACTTCGGTGCGGTCGCGAGATAGACACAAGCCTGCGCCAACGCCAGTTCGCCTTCGGGTGAGCCCAGGTAGTCGTAGGCGTCCTTCGCCGCGTTGCAGATCACCAGCGCCTGCGGGTCGGCAAGGCCGATGTCCTCGACAGCCATGCGAACGAGGCGCCTTCCCAAATAAAGCGGATCTTCGCCGGCATCAAACATGCGCGCGAGATAGTAAAGCGCCGCATCGGGATCGGAGCCGCGGACGGACTTGTGAAGGGCGGAGATGAGGTTGTAGTGCCCGTCCTGAGCCTTGTCATAGACCGGAGCGCGGCGCTGCACGATGCGCGTCAGGCCCTCCGTATCGAAGGTCTCTTTCTCGCGCGCGGCGCGCCATACTTCCTCGGCAAGCGTCAGAACGGCGCGTCCGTCACCATCCGCCATTCTAAGTAGGCTTGCGCGTGCATCTTCGGTCAGCGGCAGCGCCTTGCCTTCAGCGGTCTCGGCACGCTTCAGCAGTTCTTCGAGGCTTTCATCGTCATGCGACTTGAAGGTCAGCACCCGCGCGCGCGACAGCAAAGCTGCATTGAGTTCGAATGATGGATTTTCGGTCGTAGCGCCGACGAGGATGACGGTGCCGTCCTCCATGACAGGAAGGAAGCTATCCTGCTGCGCCCTGTTGAAACGATGAATCTCATCGACGAAGAGCAGCGTCTGCCGGCGATCCATTCGACGCAGCCGTGCCGCCTCGAATACCTTCTTGAGATCGGCCACGCCTGAAAAGATCGCGGAGATCTGTTCGAAGGCGAGACCCGCCTCGCCCGACAACAATCGGGCGACAGTCGTCTTGCCGGTGCCGGGCGGCCCCCAGAAAATCATCGAGCCGAGCGAACCGCTCTCGATCATGCGCCGCAACACGCCGTCTTCGCCGGTCAGATGCTCCTGGCCGGTGACTTCCGAAAGCGTGCGGGGCCGCAGGCGATCGGCAAGAGGCCGCCGGTTGGCGACCTCCTCGGGAATGCGCGGTGCAAAGAGATCGTCACTCATCGGAAAAACTGTCGGATTCGCTGGCCATCGCGCTCGATCTCGACGCGCCAGAAGCTGGGATCCTCGTCGGCGATCGCTGCGAGTTCCTTGGTATTCTTCACTTCCGTGCCATTGATCGAGATGATGATGTCCTTTGGCTCAAAGCCGAGGCGAGCGGCTAGGGAATCTTCCTTCACCTCGGAAACAACGACGCCGGTCGATTCCGAAGGCATGCGCAGCTCGTCGGCAACACGCGGTGAGAGATTTTCGACAACAGCGCCCGTGAAGGGCGTGCGGCCACCGATCGTACGCTGGTCGCGTGGCGCTGTCTCGGGCGCTCTGTCGAGCGCTAGTGCGATCTGCTGCTCGCGGCCGTTCTCGACCACGGTCAATTTAACCGACTTGCCAAGCCCTGCCGTCGTCAGGCGGTAGAGCAGCGCATCCGGATGCTCGACCGGAATCCCATCGACGGCGGAGACGACTTGCCCTGGCTTCAATCCTGCCTTGGCCGCCGGGCCACCCTCGGTAACCTTGACGACAAGCGCGCCGCGCGCCTTGTTGAGGCCGAGTGCTTCGGCAACCTCGGAGGTAACCGCGTCGAAAGTGGCGCCAACATAGGGGCGCTCGAAGGACTTCACGCCGGCATCCGCTGACGCAAGGAACACCTTCACGAGATTGGCTGGGATCGCAAAGCCGATGCCGTTGGAACCGCCGCCGCGCGAGAAGATCGCCGTGTTGATCCCGATCAGCTCGCCCTTCATGTTCATCAGGGCGCCGCCGGAGTTGCCGGGGTTGATCGACGCGTCCGTCTGGATGAAGAAGCCGAACTCGTTCTTGACCACCTGATTACGCGCCAGCGCCGAAACGATACCGCTGGTGACCGTCTGGCCGACACCGAAGGGATTGCCGATCGCCAGGACGAGATCACCGACCTCGACGGCATCGGAATTGCCGAGCGCGAGGGTTGGGAAGGTCTCTTTGGTGTCGACCTTGAGGACGGCGAGATCGACACGGTCATCCCGCAGGACAACCTTGCACGGAAACTCCCGCCCGTCCGAAAGCGCGACCTTGATGTCATCCGCGCCTTCCACGACATGGTTGTTCGTGACGATCGTTCCGTTCGCCTCGACGATGACGCCCGATCCCAGCGACGACTGCTTCTCGCTTCGGTTTGGCATCTGCTGTCCGAAAAACTCTTCAAAGAAGGGGTCGCCCCCGAAAGGCGACTGCCTGCGGATGGTCTTTTCGGCGTAGACGTTCACAACGGCGCCTGCCGTCTGCTTGACGAGCGGCGCGAAGGAGAGCTGCATCTCCAGCTGGCTCTGCGGTACGGTCTTGGCGGTTTGAGCATTGGCGGAAACCGGCAGCGCAAGCACCAGTGCCATGAGAGGCAGGGCTGTGCGCTTCAACAGGTCATGCATGGGGATTCCTTCTGAAATTCGCTCTCGAACACGTTGTAGCGCCGGACGCTAGAAAGGAAAGAGGGCGGAAGCATGGAAGAACAAGGCAGCTCACGGACTGCTGATCAAGCTTCGCAAACTGATTCATGAACGAACTCTATGCGACTGATATCTAATGCCAAAGGCAAGCCAAAGTCACCCGAAAGAGACATCACGCTCGAAGCATGTTGCACCTCTGCCCAATGCCTGGTGCCCAAGCTGTTGAAACTCCGTTCGCCCACCGATTCCTTTAGGCGAAAGCAAGGCCCGTCCTTGCCGCGTCGGCCAACTGCATCATGTTTGTCGCTGGCCCCACTGAAACAGGAACTGATGCATGAGAGCTTTTCACAGCACGCTTTTCCCCGTCGCATTCACACTTTCAGTCCTAATGGCAGGCACTTCCCATGCCGCGAGCTTTGATTGCGACGCAAAGGAACTGAAGCCGGATGAAAAAGTGATCTGCGAAAACCGCGCGCTGAACGATGCCGATGTGAAGATGGCAACGACGTTCGACCTGCTGTCTGGGCTTATGGCGATGGGCTCGCGCGGCACCTTGCAGGACGAGCAAACGGCCTGGCTCAAAAAACGCCAGGAATGCGCCGCAGACGCGGCATGCATCAAGGCTGCCTATGACGAGCGCCTGAAACAGCTCGATGAAACCTACAAAAAAATAAACCGGCCGCTTTAGCGACCGGTCCATTTCACATTCTCTTGACGAGAAGCTCAACGGCTGCCGAGATCGCGAACGGCTCCCCGATCGGCGCTGGTTGCGAAGGCGGCGTAAGCCTTTAGTGCCGTCGTGACGTTGCGCTTGCGCTGCTCGGCCGGATGCCAGCCCCTCTCCTCCTGCTCGGCGCGGCGGCTCGCCAGCTCCTTGTCATCGACGCGCAGGCTGATGATGCGGTTCGGGATGTCGATGTCGATCATGTCGCCTTCGCGAACCAGACCGATCGTGCCGCCGTTTGCCGCTTCCGGCGAGACGTGGCCGATGGAAAGCCCGGACGTGCCGCCGGAGAAGCGGCCATCGGTGATCAGCGCGCAAGCCTTCCCGAGGCCCTTCGATTTCAGGTAGCTCGTCGGATAGAGCATTTCCTGCATGCCGGGGCCACCCTTCGGGCCTTCGTATCGGATGACGACGACATCGCCGGCAACGACCTGGTTCGACAGGATGGCCTTCACAGCCGCGTCCTGGCTTTCGTAGACCTTGGCCGGGCCGGAGAACTTCAGGATGGATTCGTCAACGCCTGCCGTCTTCACAATGCAGCCGTCAAGCGCCAGGTTGCCCTTCAGAACAGCAAGACCGCCGTCCTTCGAGAACGGATGCTCCACGGAGCGGATAACGCCCTTTTCGCGGTCCGTGTCGAGATCGTCCCAACGCGCTTCCTGACTGAAGGCGACTTGGGTCGGGATGCCGCCGGGCGCGGCGCGGTAGAAGTTACGGACCGTCTCGCTGTTGGTGCGGGTAATGTCCCAGCGGTCGATCGCGTCGCCGAGCGTTTCGGCATGGACCGTCGGGCATTCGCGGTTCAGCAGGCCGCCCTTGTCCAGCTCTCCGAGGATCGACATGATGCCGCCGGCGCGGTGAACGTCTTCCATGTGGACATCACTCTTGGCCGGTGCGACCTTGGAGAGGCAGGGAACGCGGCGCGACAACGCATCGATGTCGGCCATCGTGAAATCGATCTCGCCTTCGTGCGCCGCCGCCAGGATGTGGAGGACGGTGTTCGTCGAGCCACCCATGGCGATATCGAGAGCCATGGCATTCTCGAACGCCTGCTTGGACGCAATCGTGCGTGGCAGAGCCTTGACGTCGTCCTGCTCGTAGTAACGGCGCGCGAGATCGACGATCAGGTGACCAGCTTCGACGAACAGCCGCTTGCGATCGGCATGCGTTGCGAGCGTCGAGCCGTTGCCTGGTAACGACAGGCCGAGCGCTTCGGTCAGGCAGTTCATGGAGTTGGCGGTAAACATGCCCGAGCACGAGCCGCAGGTCGGACACGCAGACCGTTCGATGACCTTGACGTCCTCATCACTGATCTTGTCGTCGGCGGCGGCAACCATGGCGTCGACGAGGTCGAGCGCGTGGGTCTTGCCATGCAGGACGACCTTGCCGGCTTCCATTGGGCCACCGGAGACGAAGACGGTCGGGATGTTGAGGCGGAGTGAGGCCATCAGCATGCCGGGCGTGATCTTGTCACAGTTGGAGATGCAGACCATCGCGTCGGCGCAGTGGGCGTTGACCATGTATTCGACGCTGTCGGCAATCAGTTCGCGCGACGGCAGCGAATAGAGCATGCCGTCATGGCCCATCGCGATGCCGTCGTCGACGGCGATCGTGTTGAATTCCTTGGCGACGCCACCAGCAGCTTCGATTTCGCGGGCCACGAGTTGACCAAGGTCCTTGAGATGGACGTGGCCAGGCACGAACTGGGTGAAGGAGTTCACCACCGCAATAATCGGCTTGCCGAAATCCGAATCCTTCATGCCCGTGGCGCGCCAAAGGCCGCGCGCACCCGCCATGTTGCGGCCGTGGGTCGTGGTTCTGGAACGGTAGGCTGGCATTGGCGTATTCCTTACGTGTCGGAAATCGTCGGCGATTGCGGGGCGCAGGCTTCAAGCGGCAGGGTTGTCGCCGTTTTTTGGAATTGTCCTAATCCAAACGGTGTGGGCTGTCACTACCGGGAAGGCCGAAACCGGTACGCTTCGGCTCCTGGGCACATCGAGCTTATACGGTCACGGCAGTCGTTTCGTTACAGGCTATTGCATCAAACAGCGAACACAAAAAGTTGGCTTTTCGCAGCCGTGCCTGTGGGCATAAACAATGATTTAAAGATGTGTTTAATGCGTTGAAGGTTTATACCGAGCTTACATGCTCAGGAGGTTTCCGGTGCCAGCCTATCGCCCCCCAAAGATCGCATCCTCGGAGATTACGCCGAAACAGCTCTATCTGCGCCGCCGCGAATTCCTCGGCGCTGCGACGCTGGGCGCCATGGCGCTGTACGGAGCCGGCAAGGCCAGTGCAGCGGCACTGTCGGTCGTCGAAAGCAAATATACGGTCGATGAGAAGGCGACCCCCCTGAAGGACGTCACGACCTACAACAATTTCTACGAATTCGGTCTGGATAAGGGCGATCCCGCTGCGCTCTCCGGCGACTTTAAACCGCTGCCTTGGACGATCAAGGTCGACGGCATGGTCGACAAGCCCGGCACGTTCGATGTCGAAGCGCTGATCAAGGAATTCCCGATCGAGAGCCGCACCTACCGCATGCGTTGTGTCGAGGCGTGGTCGATGGTCATTCCTTGGGACGGCTTTCCGCTTGCTTCCCTGCTCAACAAGGTCGAGCCGCTCGGAAGTGCAAAGTACGTCGCCTTCGAAACGGTCGTGCGGCCAGAAGAGATGCCGGGACAGAAAGGCATCTTCCAATCGCTCGACTGGCCCTATGTCGAAGGCCTGCGGCTCGACGAAGCGCGTCACCCACTCGCCCTGCTCGCCGTCGGTCTTTATGGTCAGACCTTGCCGAACCAGAACGGCGCGCCGATCCGGCTGGTCGTGCCATGGAAGTATGGCTTCAAGGGCATCAAGTCGATCGTGCGGATCACCCTGACGGACAAGGAGCCGAAGAACACCTGGCAGGTGACCAATCCCCAGGAGTATGGCTTCTTTGCCAACGTCAATCCGGAGGTCGATCACCCACGCTGGAGCCAGGCGACGGAACGGCGCATCGGCGAAGGCGGCTTTTTCGGCGCAAGCCGCCACCCGACCCTGCCGTTCAACGGCTATGCCGACGAGGTCGCCAGCCTCTATAGCGGCATGGATCTTCGGAAGAACTTCTGATGCCGGGATTTTCGCTCAGCCTTGCGAAGCGGTGGCAATCGGCCTCTGTCTGGGCGCTCTATGCCATCGGCCTGTTGCCCGCCGCATGGACCTTTTATCTCGGCGCAACCGATCAGCTCGGCGCCGATCCGGTAAAGACCTTCGAACTGTTCCTCGGCCTCTGGGCGATCCGCTTCCTTATCCTGACGCTCGCCGTCAGCCCTGCCCGCGATCTGTTCGGCTGGAACTATCTGCGCTATCGCCGCGCGCTTGGGCTCCTCTGTTTCTATTACGTGGCGATGCATTTGACTGTTTACATGGTGCTGGACCAGGCACTTGATCTCTCAGCTGTGCTCAACGACGTGCTGAAGCGGCCCTTTATCATGTTCGGTATGGCCGGGTTCGTCATGCTGGTTCCGCTAGCAGTGACATCGAACAACCTTTCGATCCGCCGCTTGGGGCCGAACTGGGTCCGGCTGCATCGCCTCGTCTACATTATCGCCGCTGCCGGCGCCGTACACTTTGCGCTATCGACGAAGGTCATCGACCTCGAGCAATACGTCTATGTCACGGTGATCATCCTGCTGATCCTTTACCGCTCATGGCGGCCGATCGCGCGGAGCAGGAAACGCGGCCAGGGCCGCCAGCGCACACGGGCTGCAGCGACCGCCTCATGATTTGCACACGCTCCTTCGGCTATCGGCTCGCGCCCGGTCACCCTTCCTTCGCTGGCTGATTAATCATGGCTTCGATGTTGTAGCCATCGGGATCGAGAACGAAGGAGGCGTAATAGCCTGGTGCATATTGTGGGCGTGGGCCGGGAGCGCCATTGTCCTTTGCGCCAGCATCTAGCGCGACGTGATAAAACGCATCAACCTCGGCCCTGCTTCGAGTGCGAAAGGCGACGTGCACACTCGTCAAAGGTGGCGGGCCGTCGACCTGCTGGATCTCGAAAAGGCACCCATTGCCGATATCGAAGGCCCAGAACACGCTCTCCTTTCCGAAGGAAAGTTTGTATCCTAGCGGTGCAAGCGCCTTCTCATAGAAGAGCTTGCTCTTTGCCAAGTCACTCACAGCAACGGTTATATGGTCTATCAAGCGCCCACTCCTTGAGACGTTGGCGGGAACGCCAAGCTAGCTCCGATCTCAAGACTGCTCAACATGCCAAGCGGCAGCACGATACAGCATTGGCCTGCGGCTGCATCCAAGGGCAGCGATCCGCTCCTGAATATGCCTTGTCTTGGTGGGAATACGACGACCCGTCCACGACCGCCGTTTCCCGTGCCCAGCAAGGGTTACAAACGAAAACAGCCGGGCTTTGCAGCCCGGCTGTTTTGCTTCCGGCACACCGGAAAGGATTAAGCGGCTTCAGCTGCAGCAGCTTCGGCTTCAACGCGAGCCTTGTCGGCTGCGCCCTTAGCGTAGGTGTCGCGGTCAACGAATTCGATGACTGCGAGAGCGGCGTTGTCGCCCTGGCGGAAGCCAGCCTTCATGATACGCAGGTAGCCGCCGTTGCGGGTTGCGTAGCGCGAAGCGATCGTGTCGAAGAGCTTCGAAACAACAGCGGCGTCGCGGATCTGCGAGATCGCCTGACGACGAGCATGCAGGTCGCCGCGCTTGCCGAGGGTGACGAGCTTTTCAACGATCGGACGGATTTCCTTTGCCTTCGGCAGGGTCGTCACGATCTGCTCATGGGTGATGAGCGAAGCCGCCATGTTGGCAAACATTGCCTTGCGGTGGCTAGCGGTTCTGTTCAGCTTGCGGCCGGATTTACCGTGGCGCATTGCTATTCTCCTTCACATGCAGGCATCTCGCCCGCCGTTTGATGGTTAGTATTGGTCTTCGTAGCGCTTGGCGAGATCTTCGATGTTCTCAGGCGGCCATGCCGGCACTTCCATGCCGAGGTGCAGGCCCATGGAAGCGAGAACTTCCTTGATTTCGTTCAGCGACTTGCGACCAAAATTCGGCGTGCGGAGCATTTCTGCTTCGGTCTTCTGAATGAGGTCGCCGATGTAGACGATGTTGTCGTTCTTCAGGCAGTTTGCCGAGCGAACGGACAGTTCGAGTTCGTCCACCTTCTTGAGGAGCGCCGGGTTGAAAGCGAGTTCGGTGACTGCTTCTTCTTCGGCTTCCTTCTGCGGCTCGTCGAAGTTGACGAACACGCCAAGCTGATCCTGGAGGATGCGAGCCGCGAAAGCGACGGCATCTTCGCCGGAAATCGAACCATCGGTTTCGATCGTCATGTTCAGCTTGTCGTAGTCGAGAACCTGTCCTTCGCGGGTGTTTTCAACCTTGTAGGATACCTTCTTGACCGGCGAATAAAGGCTGTCGACCGGGATGAGACCGATCGGAGCATCTTCCGCACGATTGCGGTCGGCCGGAACGTAGCCCTTGCCGTTGTTGACGGTGAATTCCATGCGGATTTCGGCGCCCTCGTCGAGCGTGCAGATGACATGCTCGGGGTTGAGGATTTCGATATCGCCGACCGTCTGGATGTCACCAGCCGTTACAACGCCCGGGCCCTGCTTACGCACGACCATGCGCTTTGCGTCATCGCCATCCATCTTGATGGCGATTTCCTTGATGTTGAGGACGATGTCCGTGACGTCTTCGCGGACGCCCGGGATCGACGAGAACTCATGCAGCACGCCATCGATCTGCACGGCCGTCACTGCGGCGCCGCGCAGCGAGGACAGCAGAACGCGGCGAAGCGCGTTGCCGAGGGTGAGGCCGAAACCGCGCTCCAGCGGCTCTGCTACGAGCGTCGCCTTGGTGCGCGAGCTCGAAGAGAACTCGACCTTGTTCGGCTTGATCAATTCCTGCCAGTTTTTCTGAATCATATTTTTGCCTTCCGTTCGTTACCACCATCCAATCGTGGCAACCGAGCTTGAGAAGCACCGGGAGCGAAAATCCGCTCACCGGTGTTGTGAATGGCGATGATCAGACGCGGCGCTTCTTGCGCGGGCGGCAACCATTGTGCGGGATCGGCGTCACGTCGCGGATGGACGTGATCATGAAACCAGCAGCCTGGAGCGCGCGCAGAGCGGATTCACGACCCGAACCCGGACCGCAAACTTCGACTTCCAGCGACTTCATGCCATGTTCCTGAGCCTTCTTGGCGCAGTCCTCAGCAGCGATCTGAGCAGCGAACGGGGTCGACTTGCGCGAGCCCTTGAAGCCCTTGGCGCCAGCCGACGACCAGGCAATGGCGTTGCCCTGTGCGTCGGTGATGGTGATCATCGTGTTGTTGAAGGTCGAGTTGACGTGGGCAACACCCGACGAAATGTTTTTGCGTTCGCGACGACGAACGCGTACGGCTTCCTTGGCCATTTAAATCCCTTTCTTGGATCTCTGCACCGCCGTAATGCCAGCGGCTACACCGGAACGAGACCTTACGGCCCTGCCCCAAACTCAAAAGAGGCCGGCGCAGACCGCCAGCCCCCTTACCTCCGGTTTCCCGGAAATTACTTCTTCTTACCAGCGATGGCCTTTGCCGGACCTTTGCGGGTACGGGCATTGGTGTGCGTGCGCTGACCGCGGACCGGAAGGCCACGACGATGACGCAGACCACGGTAGCAGCCGAGGTCCATCAGACGCTTGATGTTCATCGAGGTTTCGCGACGCAGATCGCCTTCGACCTGATAGTCACGGTCGATGGTTTCACGGATCTGCAGAACCTCGGAGTCCGTCAGCTGATGGACGCGCTTGTCAGCCGGAAGGCCAACCTTCTCCATGATTTCCTGCGCGAATTTTGGACCGATCCCGTGAATGTAGGTCAGCGCGATAACGACGCGCTTCGCAGTCGGGATGTTGACGCCAGCGATACGTGCCACGCCTATTCTCCTTGCGTTCCCGTTGCCATCCGGCAAGAGGCTTTTCGTTATGCAGCCGAACCGGCCGCTCGTTCAGATTTGGGTTCGTACATGTCAAAGCGACCGAACCCGGACTTCTCTGGAAATCCGCGCCGATCGCATAAATGTCGCGAGTTGGCGCGGTGTTTAGCGGAATCAGTGCTGAAAAGCAACCGCTTCCGCCAAGTTTATTTTCAAAGACTAAAGCTTCGAAAGTATCTTATCGATCTCGCTGGTGACGTGATCGATATCCGCCATGCCATCAACCGACTTCAGCTTGCCCTTGGCATAGAAGTAGCCGATCAATGGAGATGTTTCCTTGTAGTAAGCCTGCAGGCGCGTGACGACCGTTTCGCGGTTGTCATCGGGGCGCCGCTTGAAGTGAGTCGAACCGCAGCGGTCGCAAACGCCTTCAACCTTCGGCTTTACATTGGTGTCGTGATAGCCTGCACCGCAGTTGGCGCAGGTGTAGCGTCCCGAGACGCGGTCCGCGAGGACCTTGTCGTCAACTTGGATCTCGATCACGGCCGAGAGCTCAAGACCCTTGCTTTTCAGAATTGCTTCCGTTGCGTCGGCCTGAACCAGCGTGCGCGGGTAACCGTCGAGAATGAAACCCTTGGTGCAGTCCGGTGCATCCAGACGCTCGGAGACGATGGCATTGACAATCTCATCGGAAACAAGCTTGCCAGCATCCATGACGGCCTTTGCACGCTTGCCTACCTCCGTGCCAGCCGCAACGGCAGCACGCAGCATGTCACCCGTGGAAAGTTGCGGAATTCCGTACTTCTCCACGATCCGCTGAGCCTGGGTCCCCTTACCCGCGCCCGGCGGCCCTAACAGTATGAGTCTCATCGCCCCCTCTTTCCTCCGCGCAACTTCGATTTCTTGATCAGGCCTTCGTACTGCTGTGCGATCAGATGACCCTGTATCTGCGCCACCGTATCGAGAGTTACGCTAACCACGATCAAGAGCGAAGTGCCACCCAGGGACAAAGGAATGCCCGTCTGCGACACAAGAATTTCAGGCAGAATGCACACGAAGACGAGGTAGATCGCGCCAATCACCGTAATGCGGGTCAGCACGTAGTCGATATACTCAGCAGTCCGCTCGCCCGGGCGAATACCCGGGATGAAGCCGCCATGCTTCTTCAGATTGTCGGCGGTGTCCTTCGGATTGAAGACGATAGCTGTATAGAAGAAGGCAAAGAAAGCGATCAGCAGGCCGTAGAGCAGCATATAGAGCGGCTGGCCGTGGCCGAGCGCGGCGACGATCGAGGTCGCCCAGGCCGGCAGTGCGGTCGTGTTGGCAAAGCCTGCAACGGTCGCCGGCAGCAGCAGCAGCGAGGACGCGAAGATCGCCGGGATAACGCCCGAGGTGTTGAGCTTCAGCGGCAGGTGCGACGTGTCACCCTGGAACATGCGGTTGCCGACCTGGCGCTTCGGATACTGGATCAGCAGGCGGCGCTGCGCACGCTCAACGAAAACGATGATCGCGATAACGGCGATCGCAATGACGATGACGGCGAGAATCAGCGTCGTCGACAGGGCGCCGGTGCGGCCAAGTTCGAGGGTGCCGGCAAGAGCCTGCGGAAGGCCTGCGGCAATACCGGCGAAGATGATCAGCGAGATGCCGTTGCCGATGCCGCGCGAGGTGATCTGCTCGCCGAGCCACATCAGGAACATCGTGCCGCCGAGCAGGGTCACGACCGTCGAAATGCGGAAGAAGATGCCAGGATCGACAACAAGGCCGTTGCCGCTCTCAAGACCGACGGAAATGCCGTAAGCCTGAAGCGCACCGAGCAGTACCGTGCCGTAGCGCGTATACTGGTTGATGATCTTGCGGCCCTGTTCGCCCTCCTTCTTCAGGTTTTCGAGCGCCGGAACGACCGAAGTCATCAGCTGCACGATGATCGAAGCGGAAATGTACGGCATGATGCCGAGCGCGAAGATTGCCATGCGCTGCACGGCGCCGCCCGAGAACATGTTGAAGAGGCCGAGAATGCCGCCCGCCTGCCCACGGAATGCCTGGGCATAAGCTTCTGGATTTAGGCCAGGGAGCGGAATGTGAGTACCGAGCCGGTACACGAGGAGAGCTGCCAGTGTGAACCACAGGCGCTTCTTGAGATCCTCGGCTTTGGCGAAGGTCGAGAAATTGAGGTTGGAAGCCAACTGTTCCGCTGCAGACGCCATGCGATTCTCCGCGCTACCAATTCCGGGCTCTAGCCAAGCGAGGTGCAGGACCCGGTATCAGCATTCTGAATTATTCAAAAGCGGGCTTCGGACGGATTGCGAACGCAACCTATGCCTCACCCTTGTGTTCGTTCCTACCGTCCATGACGCACGTGCGTCCAGCCGGTTTTCGTGAGGCTCACATATGGGAGCAAAATCGCCCGGTGTGAAGCACCCCGGGCGACTTATCATAAGATTAATTATTCTGCAGCTGCGGCAGAAAGAAGCGTGACGGAACCGCCAGCCTTTTCGATCTTTTCGACAGCCGGCTTGGAAGCGCCAGCAACTTCGAACTTGACCTTTGCCTTCAGCTCGCCGTCGGCGAGAACGCGAACGCCGTCCTTGACGCGACGGATAACGCCGGCAGCCTTGAGAGCCGCTGCATCAACCGTGGACTTGGCGTCGAGCTTGCCAGCGTCGATCGCAGCCTGAACACGCTCAAGCGACACGACGACGAAGTCGGCCTTGAAGATGTTGTTGAAGCCGCGCTTCGGCAGGCGACGGTAGATTGGCATCTGACCGCCTTCGAAACCGTTGATAGCGACGCCGGAACGGGACTTCTGACCCTTCACACCCCGACCACCGGTCTTGCCCGAGCCCGAACCAATACCGCGCCCGAGGCGCTTGCGGCTGTGGGTCGAACCTTCGTTGTCTTTAATTTCATTGAGTTTCATAGCGAATCTCCCGGCTTACTTCTCGTCGACGACGCGAACGAGATGCTGGACAGCACGGATCATGCCACGAACGGAAGGAGTATCTTCCAGCGTGCGGCGACGGTGCATCTTGTTGAGTCCGAGGCCGATCAGCGTGCGCTGCTGGACGTCCGGACGACGAATCGGGCTGCCGATCTGTTCGACAGTCACCGTCTTCGCTTCAGTCTTCTTGGTAGCCTTAGCCATCTGTCAGACTCCTCTTATTCTTCAGAGGCATTGCCAGAAGCGGCACGGCGAGCCTGGAGCGTTGCATACTTGATGCCGCGCTGAGCTGCTATGTCCTTCGGGTGAACCTGGTGCTTCAGAGCGTCGAAGGTAGCGCGAACCATGTTGTATGGGTTCGAGGAACCGGTCGACTTGGCGACAACGTCGTGAACGCCGAGCGTTTCGAAAACAGCGCGCATCGGACCACCGGCGATGATACCGGTACCGACCTTGGCCGAACGAAGCAGAACCTTGCCGGCGCCATGGCGGCCATGAACGTCGTGATGCAGCGTACGGCCGTCACGCAGCGGTACGAAGATCAGTTCGCGCTTGGCAGCTTCAGTCGCCTTGCGGATTGCTTCCGGCACTTCGCGCGCCTTGCCGTGACCGAAGCCAACGCGGCCCTTCTGGTCACCAACGACGACGAGAGCGGCGAAACCGAAACGGCGGCCACCCTTAACAACCTTAGCAACGCGGTTAATCGCGACCAGCTTGTCGACGAATTCGCTATCGCGCTCTTCACGGGCCTGGCGGTCTTCCCGCTGCGGCCTTCTTTCCTGTGCCATTGTCCTCTTCCTTTTTCTTTTCCGGGTGCAATCGGCAAACAAAACGAGGACCGCATCGGCCTCCCCTTTTCGGGACGCCTGCGGTCCGGTGATATCCGGCCGGTACCCTAAGGCAGCCGGCCGGAAACTCTATTAGAAGGACAGACCGCCTTCTCGGGCTGCTTCTGCCAGGGCCTTGATGCGGCCGTGGTAGATGAAGGCGCCACGGTCGAATACGACGTCCTTGACGCCTGCCTTCGAGGCGCGCTCAGCAACGAGCTTGCCTACGAGGGCAGCTGCTGCCGTGTCAGCACCGGTCTTCAGAGAACCGCGCAGGTCCTTGTCGAGGGTCGAGGCAGACGCAAGCGTCTTACCAGCGACATCGTCAATGACTTGAGCATAGATGTTCTTCGACGAGCGATGAACCGACAGGCGCGGACGGCCGTTGGCCACCGACTTGAGGTGACGACGCACGCGGTTGGCACGACGTGCAAGTGCTTCTTTCCTGCTAGCCATTTCGCGTGATCCTTACTTCTTCTTGCCTTCTTTGCGGACGATCCGCTCTTCGGCATACTTGACGCCCTTGCCCTTGTAAGGCTCAGGACCGCGGTATTCGCGGATTTCAGCGGCAACCTGGCCGACCTGCTGCTTGTTGATGCCGGTGACGACGATTTCCGTCGGCTTCGGCACAGCGATCGTGATTCCCTGCGGCGGCTCATACACAACGTCATGGCTGAAGCCGAGTGCCAGCTGCAGGTTCTTGCCCTGAAGCGACGCGCGGTAACCGA
Organism: Rhizobium sp. IBUN; assembly: GCF_000510625.1. Taxonomy (NCBI): domain Bacteria; kingdom Pseudomonadati; phylum Pseudomonadota; class Alphaproteobacteria; order Hyphomicrobiales; family Rhizobiaceae; genus Rhizobium; species Rhizobium sp. IBUN. Next base: position 9,112 of record NZ_AZNV01000012.1, on the reverse strand, counting down.
CGCCGTTGATTTCGAGCTTGCGCTCAAAGCCGTCCTTAACGCCCTTGAAGATGTTCTCGATCATCGTGCGGGACATGCCCCACTTTGCACGAGCATTCTTCGTCTGGCTGAGCGGCGTCACGACGACCGCATTATTTTCGAGCTTCACGCCGACTTCGTCGTTTGCGACGAAGAACAGCTCGCCCTTCGGGCCCTTAGCGGTAACCTTCTGGCCATCGACCGTAGCCGTGATCCCAGCAGGCACCTGAACGGGCTTTTTACCGATACGAGACATTTTTATATCCTGTCTGTTCGCTATGGAGATCCCTGCTCAGCCTTAGAAGACCGAGCAAAGAACCTCGCCACCAACGTTCTGTTCGCGAGCCTGGTGATCGGCCATCACGCCCTTCGGGGTCGAAAGGATGGTGATGCCGAGGCCGTTCGCGACCTGCGGAATGGACTTGACCGAGACATAAACCCGGCGGCCCGGCTTGGACACACGGCCGATCTCACGGATCACCGATGCGCCTTCATAGTACTTGAGTTCGATGTTGAGCTCAGACTTGCCATTGCCGAAATCGACAACGGAGTAGCCACGGATGTAGCCTTCAGACTGCAGAACATCGAGAACACGTGCACGGAGCTTCGAAGCAGGCGTCGAGACCGACGACTTGCGGCGAGAAGCGCCGTTACGGATGCGAGTGAGCATATCGCCCAACGGATCAGTCATTGTCATCTAACCTGCTCCTTACCAGCTCGACTTGACGATGCCCGGCACCTTGCCGAGATTGCCGAGTTCACGCAGCGCGATACGCGACATGCGCAGTTTGCGGTAGTATGCGCGCGGACGGCCCGATACTTCGCAACGGTTGCGAATGCGGGTCTTGGATCCATCGCGCGGCAGGGATGCCAGCTTGATCGAGGCCTTGAACCGCTCTTCGATCGGAAGAGCCTGGTTCATGATGATCGCCTTCAGAGCTGCGCGCTTGGCAGCCTGGTTAGCGACCGTAGTACGGCGGCGCTTGTTCTTTTCAACTGCGCTTGTCTTCGCCATGTGCGGTTCCTTTTCTACGCTCGTCGTTACGGTTACTGACGGAACGGGAAGTTGAACTCTGTCAGGAGAGCCCGCGCTTCGTCGTCCTTCGTTGCCGTCGTGCAAACGATGATGTCCATGCCCCACATCTGATCAACCTTGTCGTAGTTGATCTCAGGGAACACAATGTGCTCCTTGATGCCCATGGCGAAGTTGCCACGGCCGTCAAAGCTTTTCGGGTTCAGGCCGCGGAAGTCGCGAACGCGCGGAAGCGCGATGTTCACGAGACGGTCCAGGAACTCGTACATGCGAGCGCCGCGCAGGGTGACCTTTGCGCCGATCGGCATCTGCTCGCGGACCTTGAAGCCAGCGATGGAGTTGCGTGCACGGGTGATGACCGGCTTCTGGCCGGCAATAGCGGCCAGGTCGGCTGCAGCAACAGTCGGCTTCTTCGAATCAGCCGTTGCCTCACCAACACCCATGTTGATTACGATCTTGTCGAGCTTCGGGATCATCATCTCGTTGGCGTAGGAGAACTTCTCCTGCATCGCCGCACGAATGCGCTCGACATATTCCTTCTTGAGCCGTGGCTCGTACTTTGCGTCAGCCATCAGATCACCTCACCGGAACGCTTGGCCACACGGACCTTCTTGCCGTCAACAACCTTGAAGCCAACGCGGGTCGGCTTGCCGTCCTTGTCGACGATTGCGACGTTGGACAGGTGAACCGAGGCTTCCTTGCTGATGATGCCGGCTTCCTGGCTCTGCGTCTGGCGCTGGTGGCGCTTTACGACGTTGACGCCACGAACAACGGCGCGATCTTCCTTGGGCAGAACCTGAAGGACTTCGCCGGTACGGCCCTTGTCCTTGCCTGCGAGCATGACGACCTTGTCGCCCTTACGAATCTTTTGCATCGTTCGCGCTCCTTACAGTACTTCGGGAGCCAGCGAGATGATCTTCATGTGGTTCTTGGCGCGAAGTTCGCGCGGAACCGGTCCGAAGATACGGGTGCCGATCGGCTCTTTCTTGTTGTCGATGAGGACTGCTGCATTCGTGTCGAAGCGGATGATGCTGCCATCAACGCGACGGATTTCCTTGGCGGTACGAACAACCACCGCCTTCATCACGTCACCCTTCTTCACGCGGCCGCGCGGGATCGCTTCCTTGATCGAAACGACAATAATGTCGCCGATCCCGGCATACTTGCGCTTCGAGCCGCCCAGCACCTTGATGCACATGACACGACGTGCGCCGGAATTATCCGCCACGTCGAGGTTTGTTTGCATCTGAATCATATCAGGTCGCCTTTTTGGTTTACCGGAATGGTTGGGCTTTCGCCCCCTACCCCGGCTTATGAAAATTGTCAGCCGGCCGCTTGCCACAAGGACAGGCGAAAACACGGCAATAGCTTGAATAGCGCGGGATCGATCGTGCCAGGGTGGTTTCCCATCGGGACCTTCCGTGCGCTCAAAGCAAAAGAACGCTCGACGAACGAGCGTTCTGACGCTGCTTCATACAGATATTTCCGCGAGACGCAAGGCCTCGCGCAAAAATCTTACTTGGCCTGGGCGGAAACGACCGTCCAGCGCTTGTCCTTGGAAATCGGCGCGCATTCCTCGATGGATACGGTATCGCCGATCTTGTACTGGTTGTTTTCGTCGTGGGCCTTGTACTTCTTGGAACGACGAACGGTCTTCTGGAGCAGCGGGTGAGCGAAACGACGCTCAACGCGAACTACGACAGTCTTCTCGTTCTTGTCGCCAACGACAACGCCCTGCAGAATGCGCTTCGGCATGATGTTTTCCTTTACGCCTTTGCTTCTGCCGCCTTCTGGCGGGCAATGGTTTTCACGCGGGCGATGTCCTTACGGACTTCGTTGATGCGCGAGGACTTTTCCAGCTGACCGGTTGCCTTCTGAAAGCGCAGGTTGAACTGCTCCTTCTTCAGGTCGGCGAGCTTGTCCTTGAGCTGGTCGGCCGTGAGGCCGCGTACTTCTTCGGCTTTCATCTGCCTTGCTCCTTACTCTGCAATGCGCTGAACGAAGCGCGTCTTGACCGAGAGCTTGGCAGAGCCGAGGCGAAGCGCTTCACGAGCGATTTCTTCGCTGACGCCGTCGATTTCGAACATCATACGGCCTGGCTTGACCTTGCATGCCCAATACTCGACAGAGCCCTTGCCCTTACCCATACGGACTTCGGTCGGCTTTGCGGTTACCGGAACGTCCGGGAACACGCGGATCCATACACGGCCGGCGCGCTTCATGTAACGCGTGATCGCGCGGCGGGCCGCTTCGATCTCGCGTGCATTGACGCGGTTCGGCTCTTGAGCCTTAAGGCCGAATTCGCCGAAGGCCAGGTCAGAACCACCCTTGGCGACGCCCTTGATGCGGCCCTTAAATTGCTTGCGGTACTTGGTACGCTTTGGCTGCAACATTTTCTTTATTCTCCGAACTTATCTGCCACCAACGCTATTAAGCGTTGTCGCGGCGACGATCGCGATCACGGCTTGCCGGACCCTGAGCGTCACCCTCGAGTGCGCGGCGCTCGGAGGCCATCGGATCGTGCTCAAGGATTTCGCCCTTGAAGATCCAAACCTTGATGCCGCAGATGCCGAAAGCGGTTTCCGCTTCAGCTGTGCCGTAGTCGATGTCAGCGCGCAGCGTGTGCAGCGGAACGCGACCTTCGCGGTACCATTCCGTACGAGCGATTTCAGCACCGCCGAGACGGCCTGCGCAGGTGATCTTGATGCCTTCGGCGCCAAGACGCATTGCAGACTGAACGGCGCGCTTCATGGCGCGACGGAAAGCAACACGACGCTCGAGCTGCTGAGCGATCGACTGTGCGACGAGCGTAGCGTCGACTTCCGGCTTGCGAACTTCAACGATGTTGAGGTGCGTTTCGGAATTCGTCATGTCCGACAGCTTCTTGCGGAGCTTGTCGATGTCTGCGCCCTTCTTGCCGATGATCAGGCCCGGACGAGCCGAGTGGATCGTGACACGGCACTTCTTGTGCGGACGCTCGATGACCACCTTGGCGATACCAGCCTGCTTCAGTTCGCTCATCACGAACTTGCGCATCTTCAGGTCTTCGTGCAGCAGCTGACCGTACTCGGCATTGTCCGCAAACCAGCGGCTATCCCAGGTACGGTTGATGCCAAGACGGAAACCGATTGGATTAATTTTCTGACCCATTATGCGGCCTCCTCTTGTGCCTGCACTTCGCGGACAACGATCGTCAGGTGCGCAAACGGCCTCTCGATGCGAGAAGCGCGGCCGCGGCCACGAGCGTGGAAACGCTTCATGACGATCGACTTGCCGACATAGGCTTCGGCGACGACCAGGGAGTCGACGTCGAGGTCATGGTTGTTCTCGGCGTTGGCGATCGCAGATTCGAGCGTCTTCTTGACGGCGCTTGCGATACGCTTGCGGGAGAATTCCAGCTCAGCGAGTGCACGATCGACCTTCTTGCCGCGGATAACCGCAGCAACGAGGTTGAGCTTCTGTGGGCTGACGCGGAGCGTGCGGGCGACTGCTTGCGCCTCGTTGTCCTTCAGCCGGCGTTCGGCTTTTGCCTTGCCCATTGTTACTTCCTCTTTGCCTTCTTGTCCGCACCGTGACCGTAGTAGGTCCGGGTCGGAGAGAATTCACCGAATTTGTGACCGACCATGTCTTCATTGACGCTGACCGGAACATGCTTGCTGCCGTTGTAGACGCCGAAGGTGAGACCGACGAACTGCGGCAGGATCGTGGAGCGACGGCTCCAGATCTTGATTACTTCTGCACGTCCGCCTTCACGAACCTTCTCAGCCTTCTTGAGAAGATAGCCGTCAACGAACGGACCTTTCCATACTGAACGAGCCATTGGAGACTTCCTCTCTTACTTCTTACGCTGATGACGCGAGCGCATGATCATCTTGTCGGTCGACTTGTTCGACCGGGTGCGCTTGCCCTTGGTCGGCTTGCCCCACGGAGTAACCGGGTGACGACCACCAGAGGTGCGGCCTTCACCACCGCCGTGCGGGTGGTCGACAGGGTTCATGACGACACCGCGGTTATGCGGACGCTTGCCGCGCCAAACAGTACGACCGGCCTTGCCGTCGTTGATGTTGGCGTGATCCGGATTCGAAACCGCACCGATCGAAGCAAGGCAGGTGCCGTGCACGAGGCGCTGTTCGCCAGAGTTCAGGCGAAGGATCGCCATGCCCTGGTCGCGACCGACGAGCTGTGCGTAGGAACCGGCGGAGCGAGCGATCTGACCACCCTTGCCCGGCTTCATTTCCACGTTGTGGATGATGGAGCCGACCGGGATGAACTGTAGCGGCATCGTGTTGCCGGGCTTTACGTCGACAGCCTTCTCGGAAGCGATGACCTTGTCGCCGGCAGCGAGGCGCTGCGGAGCGAGGATGTAGGCCTTTTCGCCGTCAGCATAGGTCACCAGCGCGATGAAAGCCGTGCGGTTCGGATCGTATTCGATGCGATCGACGGTGCCTTCAACGTCGAACTTGCGACGCTTGAAGTCGACCAGACGGTAGGTGCGCTTGTGACCGCCGCCGATGAAGCGGGCGGTGATGCGGCCGAGGTTGTTACGACCGCCGCTCTTGGTCAGACCTTCCGTCAGCGCCTTGACCGGTTTGCCCTTGTAGAGCGAGGAGCGGTCGACGATGACCAGCTGACGCTGGCTCGGGGTCGTAGGATTGAATGTTTTCAATGCCATTTTATTATTCCTCAGAGACCGGTGGAGACGTCGATCGTCTGGCCTTCAGCCAGCGTCACAACTGCCTTCTTCACGTCCTGCTGCTTGCCGACAAAACCTTTAAAACGCTTGGTCTTGCCCTTGCGGAGCAGAGTGTTGACGGCCGTGACCTTGACGCCGAACAGCGCCTCGACTGCAGCCTTGATTTCCGGCTTCGACGCCTTCTTGGCGACGTTGAAAACAACCTGGTTGTTTTCCGATACCAGCGTGGACTTTTCGGTGATCGCCGGCGAGACGATCACATCATAGTGGCGAAGGTCGGTCACTTGAAACGCTCCTCTAGAGCTTCGACGGCAGCCTTGGAAAGCACGAGCTTGCCGCGGCGCACGATGTCGTAAACGTTGATGCCCTGGATCGGCAGAACATCGATGTTCGGGATGTTCTGAGCTGCGAGCTTGAAGTTGCCATCAAGTTCAGCGCCGCCGATGAAGAGCGCGTTGGTCAGGCCGAGCGTCTCGAAAGCCGATGCCAGTGCCTTGGTCTTTGCTTCTGCAGCAACCAGGCTGTCGATGATGATGACATCGTCGGACTTCAGCTTGGCCGAGAGGGCGTGACGCAGACCGAGAGCGCGAACCTTCTTCGGAAGGTCGTGTTCGTGGCTGCGCGCGACCGGGCCGTGGGCCTTACCACCGCCGCGGAACTGGGGAGCGCGAGCCGAGTGGTGACGAGCGCGGCCCGTACCCTTCTGCTTGTACATCTTGGCGCCGGTGCGCGAGACGTCCGCGCGGCCCTTTGCCTGGTGCGTGCCCTGCTGCTTCTTGGCAAGCTGCCAGCGGATGACGCGGGCAAGAATGTCTTCGCGGGGCTCGAGACCGAAAATCGCGTCAGAAAGAGAAACCTTCCCTGCGTCTTTTCCCTCGAGGGTCTTGACGTTGAATTCCATTGGTCCGGCTCCCTTACTTCGCTGCCGACTTGACGGCATCGCGCACGATGATCCAGGCACCCTTGGAACCGGGTACTGCACCCTTGATCAGGATCAGACCACGATCTTCGTCGGTCGAAACCACTTCCAGGTTCTGAGTCGTTACGCGCGTCTGGCCCATGTGACCAGCCATCTTCTTGTTCTTGAATACCTTACCGGGATCCTGGCGCTGACCGGTCGAACCGTGCGAGCGGTGCGAAACCGAGTTACCATGCGTAGCACGGCCACCACTGAAATTGTGGCGCTTCATGACGCCGGCAAAGCCCTTACCGATCGTCGTGCCCGTCACATCGACGAGCTGACCAGCTGCGAAGTGACCAGCCTTGAGCTCGGTGCCAACCTCGAGGAGATTGTCTTCCGTGACGCGGAATTCCGTAAGCTTGGCCTTCGGCTCGACGTTGGCAACAGCAAAGTTACCGCGCATCGCCTTCGACGTATTCTTGACCTTCGCCGTGCCAGCACCGAGCTGGACTGCGGCATAGCCGTTCTTCTCAACAGTGCGCTGGGCCACAACCTGGCAGCCATCCAGACGCAGTACTGTTACCGGGACATGTTCACCAGCGTCGTTGTAGACGCGGGTCATGCCCACCTTCTGTGCAATCACACCTGAACGCATCGGTTCAATCCTTCCAAATCCGCTCGAGCAAGGCTCAGAGCTTGATCTCAACATCGACACCGGCGGCGAGATCGAGCTTCATTAGCGCGTCTACCGTCTGCGGGGTCGGATCTACGATGTCGAGGAGGCGCTTATGCGTGCGCATCTCGAACTGCTCGCGGCTCTTCTTGTCGATGTGTGGGGACCGGTTGACCGTAAACTTCTCGATGCGAGTCGGAAGCGGAACGGGGCCCCGGACGCTTGCGCCGGTGCGCTTCGCCGTCGACACGATCTCGCGCGTCGAAGCGTCGAGAATGCGGTGATCGAACGCCTTCAGGCGAATGCGGATATTTTGGCCGTTCATTCGACGTTATCCTTGTGTTTGTTTCCCACGCGCCTGTTAGGCAGACACGGGTTGTTCTTTTTTCCTAAGGCGGACCACCGGTTTCAAAGATCGAGAGGGACACCGGAATGCGGCATCCCTATCCAGTCTTCAGGCCTTACGGCCACCTTATTGCTTGTTGTAGTCACCCGCTCCAATGAACGAAGCAGGGCGCAAATCGCGCTCGCGCGCCATTTGCAACATTTCTCGGTAATAAGCAAGCGGCTAGCGCCGCTTGCTTCATAATAATGTCATCGAATCGGCCGCTTCAGGCGAAACGGCCGGTCTTTCGATTACTCGACGATCGAGGCGACGATGCCGGCGCCGACGGTACGGCCGCCTTCGCGGATAGCGAAGCGCAGCTTTTCTTCCATCGCGATCGGAACGATCAGTTCGACGTCAACCGTGACGTTGTCGCCAGGCATAACCATTTCCGTGCCTTCCGGCAGGGTGACGATGCCAGTCACGTCCGTCGTGCGGAAGTAGAACTGCGGACGGTAGTTGGTGAAGAACGGCGTATGACGGCCGCCTTCTTCCTTCGTCAGGATGTAGGCTTCAGCCTTGAACTTCTTGTGCGGCTTGACAGAGCCCGGCTTGCACAGGATCTGACCACGCTCGACGCCGTCACGGTTCACACCGCGAACCAGAGCACCGATGTTGTCGCCAGCCTGGCCCTGGTCGAGCAGCTTCCGGAACATTTCAACGCCGGTAACCGTCGTCTTCGAGGTCGGGCGGATGCCGACGATTTCGACTTCTTCGCCAACCTTGACGATACCGCGCTCGACGCGGCCGGTCACAACCGTACCACGGCCCGAGATCGAGAACACGTCTTCGATCGGCATCAGGAACGGCTGGTCGATCGGACGCTCAGGCGTCGGGATGTAGGCGTCAACAGCTGCCATCAGCTCGCGGATCGCGTCTTCGCCGATCTTCTTGTCGGAGTCTTCGAGAGCGGCAAGAGCCGAGCCCTTGATGACCGGAATGTCGTCGCCCGGGAAGTCGTAGGACGACAGAAGTTCGCGAACTTCGAGCTCGACGAGTTCGAGAAGCTCGGCGTCGTCAACCTGGTCGACCTTGTTGAGGAACACGACGATCGCCGGAACGCCAACCTGACGAGCGAGCAGGATGTGCTCGCGGGTCTGCGGCATCGGGCCGTCAGCAGCCGAGCAAACCAGGATCGCGCCGTCCATCTGGGCAGCACCGGTGATCATGTTCTTGACGTAGTCGGCGTGGCCGGGGCAGTCAACGTGGGCATAGTGGCGGTTCGGGGTCTCGTATTCGACGTGTGCCGTCGAAATGGTGATGCCGCGAGCCTTTTCTTCCGGAGCCGCGTCGATCTGGTCGTACGCCTTGAACTCGCCGAAGTACTTCGTGATCGCTGCCGTCAGAGACGTCTTGCCGTGGTCAACGTGGCCGATCGTGCCGATGTTAACGTGCGGCTTGTTGCGCTC